>JBATSQ010000284.1:0-2350 GCA_049293375.1 Candidatus Contendibacter sp. | reverse complement strand
GCGCTGATGCCCCGTATAGCGTTTTGCACTGCAACATCAAAATCACTTTGCGCCAGGGCCGCGCGGACAGTGGCGTCTTGCAGGGCGGCTTGGGCGGTAGTATCCCTGGCCTTTGCTTCGGTATACGCCGCCAAACTCCCGCGCCCTTGCACGTACAACTCTCCGATTCGAGAGAAATCCGCTTGTGCGTTGTTAGCCGCTTGCGCAGCTTCCTCCTGCCGGCGCTTGGCCAGCTCTAATATCCCGGCGTAATCTGCTAATGACTTTTTGATCGGCTCAAGCGGTTGGGCATCCGGCGCGATAGGGGTTTCGGAAAGGGCCTTGGCGCTGCCTCGCGCTGCATCCATGCGCCCGGCCATGCTTTGGATGCCATCGCCAATGTCTTTGGCGTCGGTAATCACGCCCTCGCGCAACTGGGTCACGTACTGGCGGGACTGCTCAGCAAACGCGGCAACCGCTTGCGCCGTTCCGTCGGACACTAGCCCGACCTGTGCCATGGCGGTCACGATGCCCTCAAACGAGGTGGCAATGGCAGCGGCAAATCCGGCCAGCACCGTGGCCACACCTTGCACGACCAGGGTGACGCCATTCCAGGCGATTTTTATGGCATCCGCTGCAATTCCGCCCGCCCGGCCGATCTTGTCGAAGCTCTGGGCAACGCTGGCAACGAACTCAGCAACCCGGGTGGCGGCGGCAGAGAAGTCAAACGACTCGACAAATTCACGGATCGCCCGTGCACTGTTTTCGCCAAATGAACGTACAGCGTCTTGGATTTTCTTAAACGACTCACTGCTTAAGCCTTCTTGCAGGGCCGCGCCCAGGTCGCGGGCTTGCTGGGCGATGGGGGCCAGTAATGGCTCGACTAGCGCTTGTTTCAGGCTATCCCATGCCGAGGTCAACGCATCCCATGCGCCTTTGAGATTGCCGCCCATCTGGCTTGCCGCACCGGCGGCGGCCCCTTCGGCGTTACGCAACTGGCCGGTATATTCGTCCAGCCCGGTCTTGCCTTCGCTGATGAGCGCTCGCAGTCCAGGCCCGGCCTCGGTGCCGAATGCCAGAATCGCGGCGCTGCCTTTATCGCCGCTGTTCTTAATCCCGTCCAGCACCGTCCCCAGATCGCGGCTCGTGATCCCTAATTTATTCAGCTCCTGACTGGCTTTGCTGGACGGGTCCAGCAACGCGGTCAGGATGGCTTTGAGCGCGGTTCCCGCTTCGCTACCCTTGAGTCCGTTTTTGTGCAGCAGGTCCAGCGCCGCGACGGTGGATTCCAAGTCCATGCCAGCAGCGCGCGCCGTGCCGCCGGCCTCGGACAACGCCTCGGACAATTGGGCGGTGCTGCTGGTGGTGATGTCCGCGCCCTTGGCCAGTACGTCCGCCATGCGCCCGGCCTGGTCGAAGCCCAACCCCATAATGGAGAGTGAGTCCACCAGCTTTTCCGCCGCCGCGCCCGCGCTGATTTGCTCGGAGGCGGCCAGCGCCAGCACAGACGGCAATGCCCCCACGGCGTCTTTGGCAGACAGGCCAGCAGCGGCCAGCGTTTCCATGCCCTTGGCGGCTTCAGTGCCGGAAATGCCGAATTTCGCGCCAATTTCCCGAACGGCTTGAGCGACATCTCCCATTTCAGCGGCGGTATACCCGCCCTTGGCCGCCACGCGATCCAGTTGCGCCTCGAAATCTGCCGCGCCGCTGATCCCGCCGCCGAATAGGTCGGCAAATTTCTCACGGATAAGGTTTGCCGTGGCTGATGTAGTGCGATCAACAAAGCCGAAGACCTTACCGAAGACGCCGGAAAGCTCATCCTTGGCGGTGAGGATGAGTTGTAGCACTAAGTTACGGTCGGCCATGGAAAACGTCCGGTATTGGGTCTATGCTGACCGGGGTAAAGGAGGGGAATATGACTCGCATAATCGCGTTATGCTCGCTGTTGGTTATCGCGCCGGCTGGTGCGCAGACGATGTATAAATGCCCGCATTCGGTGGCCGGAATGCCTCCCGTTTATCAGCAAATGCCATGCAGCAGCACCGGCGGCGGCGAAGTCGTGCCTGCTCGGCAACTGCCAGGGTCTGGGGACGGATTGCGCGAGACCGAAAAGTCCACATTGGAATCCCTAACCGCTGGGCGCAAAGAGCTGGAGAAAGAGCGGGCGGAAGTTAACAAAGCGTTGGCAAGAGAAGCCCAACGGCAAGAAGCGCTGGAAGTTGAGAGGCGCAAAGCAGAAGCAATGGAAGCGCAAGCAGCGGCGCAAGCGGCTACGGCGCGGGCGCTGTGGCGACGGCGCTAAGCTACACTCACCGCCCGCCATCCCTGGATTCCCGCGTACGCGGGAATGACGAACGACACGGTATGCGGC
>JBATSQ010000283.1:0-15831 GCA_049293375.1 Candidatus Contendibacter sp. | reverse complement strand
TCTAAAAATTGCCCTGAAACCAACCCCGCAAGCGGGTCCACCACCCCTTATGGCCCACTCTCGACCCCACACCCGGCCGCCCAGGCCGATTTTCAATACCAAACAACAGTAAGCCGATGGCGGTAGCGTAGCTTGGATTGTCCAGCACCTCTGATGGCCCGGTCACATCGCGCCCCAAGCCACGCCGCACCGGTAGATGCAAGACATCTTCGGCCAGTTCGATCACGCCAGTAATCTGCGAGCTACCTCCGGTCAACACCACGCCGGCAGGAATCAAGTGCTCGAAACCACTGTGTTGCAGTTTTTGCAACGCCACCTCAAACAATTCCTCATAGCGCGGTTCCACCACCTCAGCCAACTCCAGCCGGGACAATGCACGGGCGGCCCGGTCGCCGACGCCAGCCACTTCGATACGTTCGCCGGCATAGGTCAACTGCTTGAGGCAACAAGCGTATTTGATCTTTAACTCCTCAGCGGCCGGCGTCGGGGCGTGAAAGGCTACCGCGATGTCGTTGGTCACCTGATTGCCAGCGATGGGAATCACCTCGGTGTGGCTGATCGCACCATGTGTGAAAACCGCCAGATCGGTCGTGCCGCCGCCAATGTCGAGCAAGCAAACCCCCAGATCTTTCTCATCTTGCGTCAACACCGCCCGGCTGGAAGCCAGCGGTTGCAGGATGACGTCGTCTACCTCCAGGCCACAGCCGCGCACGCATTTGACGATGTTCTGCTCGGCGCTAACGGCGCAGGCCACCAGATAAACCCGCGCTTCCAAGCGCACACCGGCCATGCCCACTGGATCCTGAATCCCTTCTTGGCCATCAATGACGAAATCCTGCGGCAGGATATGCAGGATTTTCTGATCGGCGGGAATCGCCACCACCCGCGCCGCCTCAATAACGCGCGCCACATCTTCTGGTGTCACTTCCCGGTGCTTGATGGCGGTCACGCCATGCGAGTTGAAGCCACGGATATGGCTCCCAGAAATGCCGGTGTACACCGAATGAATCCGACAGCCGGCCATCTGCTCAGCCAAATTCACCGCGCGTTGGATGGATTGGATGGTGGATTCGATATTGACCACCACCCCCTTTTTCAAACCCCGCGCGGGATGAGAACCCGCTCCCACGACCTGGATCGCTCCATCGGGTCCGGCTTCGCCGACCACCGCCACCACCTTGGAGGTGCCGATATCCAGCCCAACAATCAGATTCGATTCTTCAGTTCTAGCCATAAAGGTTCCGTAGCCACCGCTCGCCGTTGTCTAGCTCGCCGACGGTTCTGGTGGTGGTGTTTTCCAGCGCACGGCAAAGCCGTCGTCATAGCGCAGATCGACCACTGCAATCCGCTCCGCCTGGCTGGCCAGTACGCGCGGATAGACCTGCGCCAAGCGTTGTAACCGCTCATCAAACTGCTTCTGTCCCAAGCACACTTTCAGGCCGCTAGCAAAGGTCAGCCACCACGCGCGCCGCTCATCCTGAGTCAATTCCACCAAAGTGAGACCCAGGGGATCCAGGCGTGCACGAATGGTGCGCCAGGCGTCTATCACCGCTTTCTCGCGACCGTCAGGGCCGCTCAGCCGGGGCCAAGGCCCGGACTGGCGCAGCGCGGTTGGGCGGAAGCGATGGCCATTTACATCCACCATCTCTTGCTGCGGACCCCAATAACCGAAAGCCACGCGCTCGCGCAGCCGGATTTCCACGGTATCCGGCCACCAGCGCCGCACCATCACTTCCTCGACCCAAGGCTCGACAGCTAGGGCGACGCGCAGGTTCTCCAAATTAGCCACAAAGAAATTTTGGCCCAGGTAAGCACGGGCCAGCGGTTGCAAATCGGCTTCGGTCAGGTTGCGCAGCTCGCCCTCCACCCGCACCTTGCGCAGGGGGAAAGCGCCCGGCTCGCGCAAGGCGCGCAGACCTGCTTCGATGCCGAATCCCACCGCCGTCAGCACCAGCGCCACCCCCAGACCACGCAGCCCCGCTTTCCAAAAGGCTCCGCGCGCCGCCGCTGGCCTCGGTCCCCGGTTGAGGGCTGTGGCACCGCGCCGTCGCTCCCGTCCCCAGTGCCTCATGGCGTCTTGCTCAAACAGGGCGCGCCAGACTGGTTTCCAGCACCCGCCAGACCAGCTCCTCGAAATTGACCCCGGTCGCGCGTGCCGCCATCGGCACCAGACTATGATCCGTCATTCCCGGCACGGTGTTGACTTCCAGCAGCCACGGCCGCTGTTCGGCATCTACGATTAGATCAACGCGCCCCCAACCATAACCTTCCACTGCCGCGAACGCCTGCCGCACCAGCTCCCGCAGTTCGGCTTCGCGGGCGGCGGGCAAACCGCAAGGGCACAGATAGCGCGTGTCGTTGGCGTGGTACTTGGCCTCGTAGTCGTAGAAGGCGCGTGGCGTCTCGAGCCGAATCAGGGGCAAGGTGACCTCCTGTAACACCGCCCCGGTGTATTCCTCGCCTTGAATCCATGGTTCGACCAGAATCGGCGAGTTGCACGCGGCGGCGCGCTCCCAGGCTTCCGCCAGTTGTCCAGAGTGGTCCACCCGGCTGATGCCAATACTGGAACCTTCCCGCGATGGTTTCACCGCCAGCGGCAATCCCAGGGCGCTCGCAGCGGCGACTAATTCCGCAGCGCTCGTCACCATGCGGTAGGGTGGCGTCGGCAGGCCGACGCCCAGCCAAAGCTGTTTGGTGCGCAATTTGTCCATGCCCAGCGCCGAAGCCAATACGCCACTGCCGGTATAGGGCAGTCCCAAGACCTCTAATGCGCCCTGGATCACACCATCCTCGCCGCCACGACCGTGTAGGATGATGAACACCCGATCAAAACACCCCGCCGCCAGTACGCCAAGCACCCCGCGATCGGCGTCGATCCCGTGCGCATCCACGTTGCGCGCCCGCAACGCCGCCAGCACCGCTGCTCCGCTATTAAGCGAAACTGCGCGCTCCGCCGACCAGCCGCCCATCAGCACCGCCACTTTGCCAAAGGCGGCGGGGTCATTCACCCTGCGCTTCTCAGTTGGTTCCATTCGCTGCTCTCCCCGATTCCCAGCCACTCAGCTCACGCCCGGCAAGCCGTCGCGCCCCAATTGCACCGCCATCGCACCGATGTCACCAGCACCCATCAGCAGCAACAAGTCACTATCGCGCAGCAATCCCGGCAATATCGCCGGCAACTCGGCGGTTTGCTCGACAAACACCGGATCCACTTTGCCACGGGTCCGAATCGCCCGACTCAGACTGCGCCCATCCGCCCCGGCAATCGGTTTCTCGCCCGCCGCATAGACATCCAGCAGCAGCAGCGCATCGACCTCGGACAGCACCTGGGCAAAATCGTCGAACAGGTCGCGGGTGCGACTAAAGCGGTGCGGCTGGAACGCCAAGACCAAGCGCCGCTCCGGCCAAGCGCCGCGCAGGGCGCTCAAGACCGCCTGCACTTCCCGCGGATGGTGGCCGTAATCATCCATCACGGTCACGTGGCCCCCGCCTGGCAGCCGCAATTCGCCATGCTGCTGAAAACGTCGGCCGATGCCCTGGAAATTCAACAGGGCGCGCCGCATGGCGGTTTCTGACACACCCAGCTCATGCGCCACCGCCAGCGCCGCCAGGGCGTTCAATACACTGTGTCGGCCCGGTAGATTGAGGATGATCGGCAGCGGTGCAGCTAAGCTTGGCAAGTGCGCCAGAAACCGGGTGCGCAAGCCCTCCTGGATCAGGTCGCTGGCCCACACATCGCACGTTTCATCCAGCCCATAGGTCAGCAATGGCCGACTGAGCCGGGGCAGGATTTCCCGCACCTGCGGATCGTCAGCGCACAGGACCGCCAGCCCGTAGAAGGGCAAGTGGTGCAGAAATTCCACAAAGGTTTCCCGCAACCGATCAAAATCACCGCCGTAGGTGGAGAGATGATCGGCGTCGATATTGGTCACTACAGCGACCATCGGTTGCAGATAGAGAAACGACGCATCGCTCTCGTCGGCCTCAGCCACCAGATAGCGGCCCGCGCCCAAGCGGGCGTTGGCCCCAGCGCTGTTGAGCCGACCGCCGATAACGAAGGTTGGATCCAAGCCGCCCTCGGCCAACAAGCTGGCAATCAGGCTGGTCGTGGTGGTCTTGCCGTGGGTGCCTGCCACCGCGACCCCATACCGAAACCGCATCAATTCCGCCAACATCTCGGCGCGGGGCACCACCGGAATGCGCGCCGAGCGCGCCGCGATCACCTCTGGATTGTCTTCGGCCACTGCGCTGGAGACCACCACCACATCACAGCCGGTGATATGCGCGGCGTCATGTCCTGGCCGGATGAGCGCGCCTAACTGGGCTAGGCGCGCGGTCACCGCGCTGGCGCGCATATCGGAGCCGGAGACGCGGTAGCCCAGATTCAGCAGCACCTCGGCGATGCCACTCATACCCGCGCCGCCGATGCCCACAAAGTGCACTTGGCGAATCCGCCGCATGTCGCGCCAGGCTTCCGGGATGGTCGTCACTACTCCTGTCTCCACGTCTATGATTCTCGCTAGCTCGGTACTTAAAAATGGGCCTGGGCTAAGCAAGCTTGCGCGACTTGTTCGGCCGCTTCGATTTGCGCCAACCCCCGCGCCGCTTGCGCCATTCCCAGCAGGCGGGCACGGTCGCCCAACTGCTCCCGCAGCAACACAGCCAGCGTTTCGGCGCTCAATTCGGCCTGCTGGCGAATTAGCGCCGCGCCGCCGCGCTCCAAAAAACGAGCGTTAGCGGTCTGGTGATCGTCCACCGCAAACGGGAACGGCACCAGCACCGCCCCTACGCCTGCCGCCGCCAGCTCAGCAACAGTCAGCGCTCCCGCCCGACACAGCACCAGATCGGCCCAGCCGTAGGCCTCCGCCATATTGTCAATGAACGGCGTCAGCCGCGCTGTGACCCTAGCTTCGGCATAGGCCATCGCTGCGGTGGCGTGCAATTGCCCGCCAGCCTGGTGCCAAACCTCTGGACGCTCCTGCTCGGCCAGCCGCGCCAGCGCCTGTGGCACCCGTTGATTCAACGCCTGCGCGCCCTGGCTACCCCCCAACACCAACAGACGTGGTGGGCCTGATCGTTCTGCCCAGCGCGCTTCCGGGGATGGCAGGGCGGCAATCACCGCCCGTACCGGATTGCCGACCGTGCGGGCGCGCCGCGCTGGCGCAAAGGTTTCTGGGAAGGCTTGCAGGGTTTGGCTGGCGACGCGCGCCAGCCAGCGGTTGGTCAGGCCAGCGATCGCGTTCTGCTCATGCACCACCAGGGGAATGCCCAGCCAGCGCGCCATCATGCCACCCGGTCCACTCGCGAATCCCCCCATGCCCAGCACCACCGGCGGCTGCAAGCGCCGCAGAATGACACCGGCCTGCCGCAGCGCCCGACCCAGCATGAACGGCGTCCGCAATTTCCGGCCCCAGCCCTTGCCCCGCAGGCCACTGACCTCAATCCATTCCACTGGAATGCCAGCTTGTGGCACCAGGGTCGCCTCCAAGCCGTTGCGGGTGCCGATCCAGGTCACTAGCTGGCCCTGCGCGCGGAGCCGCTCGGCCACAGCGAGCGCCGGAAATACATGACCGCCCGTGCCCCCGGCCATGATGACCATCGAGCGCGGCGTAGCGCTCATTCGCTGTGCACTCCCCCGGCGCGGGTTTCCATATCGATGCGCAACAGCACCGCCAACGTCACGCACATCACCACCACACTGCTCCCGCCATAGCTCATCAACGGCAAGGTCAGGCCTTTGGTGGGTAACACCCCCATGTTGACGCCCATATTGAATAACGACTGGATTCCAAACCATAAGCCAATGCCGTAGGCCAACCAGGCTGAAAAATGCATATCCAGCCACTCCGCTCGGCGCGCAATAGTGAAAGCCCGCCACACTAGGGTCATGAACAAGGTAATAACCAAGAGAATACCGAACAAGCCCAGCTCCTCAGCCAGCACGGCAAACAGAAAATCGGTATGCGCTTCCGGCAGATAAAATAATTTCTGTACGCTCTGGCCCAGACCCACCCCAAACAGTTCACCGCGACCGATAGCGATCAGCGATTGCGTCAACTGGTAGCCTGTGGTCTCTGAACTGGCCCACGGATCCAAAAAGGCAATCAGGCGCGCGCGCCGCAAGGGCGAAGACCACAACAACAGCGCCATCACGGTCACGGTTCCCGCCTGCAACAAGCCAAACTGCCACAGATTAACCCCGGCCACTAACACCATGCCCAGCGCGACCGCCATGAGGACGATGACACTGCCGAAATCCGGCTCCAGCAGCAGCAAGACCGCCAACAACGACAACACCGCCATAGGCCGCAGCAGAGCCAGGGCCGAGGCGCGCACATCTGCTGTTTGCAACGCCGCGCCATGGCGCTTGAGATAGCTAGCGACATAGACCAAAGCAAACAGCTTAGCGACTTCCGAAACCTGGATATTAACGGGGCCTAGGTTGATCCAGCGCGAGCTCCCCTTCACATCTTTGCCGATGCCAGGCATCAGCACGAGCGCCAGCAAGACAACCGCTGCGCCCAGCAAGAACGGGCTGGCCTGCCGCCAACGCGCTAGCGGAATTCGTAGCGCGACACCGGCCAGCACCAAGCCCGTCAACACGAACAGGCCCTGACGGATCAGGAAATAGAAGGGCTGACCGGTCTGGCGTTCGGCGACGGGCATGGACGCCGAGGTCACCATCAGCAACCCCAGCGCCAACAACAGCAGGGCTGGCACTAGAAGCCATGGATCAGGAACCGGCAGGGCAGCGCGCCCTGCACCCGCGCGGGGCCGTGCACGATCAACGGCGGGGGCGACAGCGGCGTTCAACATTCGGGTAACTCCCGCACCGCCGCCGCGAACACCGCGCCGCGCTCTTCGTAACCACTGAACATATCGAAGCTGGCGCAGGCTGGAGACAGCAACACGCTATCGCCTGGCTGCGCTAGGTGGGCAGCCAGCGCCACCGCCGCCTCCAAACTCGTGGCGCGCTGTACCGGGATGCCTTCCCCTAACGCAGCGGCAAGCAACGGGGCATCGCGTCCGATCAAGATCACCGCGCGCGCCTTGTCGGCCAATACGGCTCGCAGCGGGCTGAAATCCTGGCCCTTACCGTCGCCGCCAGCGATCAGCACCACACGGCTTGGCATCCCGCTCACCGCCGCCACCGTAGCTCCCACATTGGTGCCTTTGGAATCGTCAAACCAGCATACTTCGGCGCGCTCTCGCACCAACACCGTACGATGGGCCAAGCCGGGAAATTCGCGCAAGGCCGCCAGCATTCCCTCGCGGCGCAGGCCCAACGTAGCACCCATGGCCAGCGCTGCCAGGGCATTCGCCAAATTATGCTCACCACGAATCAGTAATTCCGCAGCGGGGATCCAGCGTTCCGTTCCACGCGCCAGCCAAATCTCGCTGCCATCTCGTTGCAGACCAAAATCGTCTGGACCGGGCGTCGCCACCGTGAACCGCACCGCAGGCCGCTCCGGCTCTAGCATCGCCATCACGGTCGGATCATCTGCGTTAAGCACCATCGCGCCTGACCCACGAAACACGCGCCGCTTGGCCACAATGTAATCCTCCAGACCACGATAGCGATCCAGGTGATCGGGGCTGATATTCAACACGGTGGCAACCTGAGCGTTCAGGCTCGCGGTCGTTTCCAACTGAAAACTCGACAATTCCAGTACATATAAATCGGGAGCAACGGCTACGTTATGCTCCTGGCGCAACCACAGCTCCAGCGCGGGCGTACCGAGATTGCCGCCCACCGCGACCCGTAGCCCGGCCCGTTTCGCCATCAGGCCCAACAGGGTCGTCACCGTGCTTTTGCCGTTGGAACCGGTGATGGCCGCCACCGGCACTGTTGTTAACTGGGCCAGCAACTCGATGTCACCCCAGACCGGCGTCCCGCGCGCCGTCGCTTCCGCAATCAGCGGCGTGGCGACGGCCACCCCCGGACTGACGAGCAAGCGCGCCGCTTGGGCGAACAAGGCCTGGTCAAACCCTCCCAAGTGACACGGCAGATTGGGAAACTCCGCGCGCAGCGCCGCCAAGCCAGGCGGCTCCGGGCGACTGTCGGTCACGGCCACCGTCGCTCCCAGCGCCTGGAGCGCCCGCACCGTCGACAGGCCGCTTTTACCCAGCCCGACCACCAGAGTCATTCCCTCCAGCTGTAGCATCCGCCGGGCTCCTGTCAACGGATTTTCAGGCTGGACAGGCCAATCAACACCAAAATGATGGTGATGATCCAGAACCGGACAATTACCCGTGGTTCTGGCCAGCCCTTAAGTTCAAAATGGTGGTGCAGGGGCGCCATGCGGAAGATGCGCCGACCGGTCAGGCGGAAGGACGCGACTTGTAGAATGACCGATACGGTCTCCATAACAAACACGCCACCCATGATAAACAGCACCAGCTCCTGTCGCACTGCCACCGCAATCGCCCCCAACGCCGCGCCTAGCGCCAGCGCGCCGACATCGCCCATGAACACCTGGGCTGGATAGGCGTTAAACCAAAGAAATCCCAGGCCAGCGCCGACCAGCGCGCCGCAAAACACCATGACCTCGCCCACGCCAGACACATAGGGAATGCCCAGATAATCGGCAAAAATACGATTACCGGCAGCATAACAAAAGATGGCCATCGCCCCCGCCACCATCACCGTTGGCACAATCGCCAAACCGTCCAGCCCATCGGTGAGATTGACGGCATTGCTGGAGCCGACAATGACAAAATAAGTCAGCGGAATGAAGAGCCAGCCCAGATTCAAGGCGACATTTTTAAAAAATGGCACGATAAGCTGAGTTTCCACGGGAGCCTGGGCGGTGAAATACAGCAGCAGCGCCGCCACCAATCCCACGATAGATTGCCAGGAATATTTCTCCCGCGCTGACAATCCCTTGGAATTGCGCAACACCAGCTTTCTATAGTCGTCCGCCCAACCAATCGCGCCGAACGCCAGCGTCGTCAACAGCACGATCCACAGGTAGTGGTTGCGCGGATCCCCCCACAGCAAGGTAGCGATGGCGATGGCGATCAGAATCAACGCCCCGCCCATGGTCGGCGTGCCAGCCTTTGCTAAGTGGCTTTTCGGGCCATCATCGCGAATTTGCTGGCCGATTTGATAGCGGCTCAATCGCTCAATCATGGTAGGCCCGACGAGCAACGCAATCAGCAACGCCGTCAGCGCGCCTAAAATGCCCCGCAACGTTAAATATTGAAAGACGTTAAAACCTGTGTAGACATGAGTGGCCAACCACTCGGCCAGCAAGACCAACATTAGTCATGTCCCCCTTGATGGGCGGCTGTGAACCCTGTCTCCGCCACAGCCGTCACGACCCGTTCCATCCGCATCCCGCGCGAACCTTTGATCAAGACCAACGCTGCTGCGCCACGTTGCTGAAGGGCCTGAAGATCGTGATTCAAAGCCGTTATGAGTGTGTCTACGTTATCGAAATGGATACCGCCCTGGCCGAAAGCCGCCGCCGCTGTCTGGCTATGTTCACCCAAGGTGCATAAACGCTCAAAACCCGCCGCGCGTGCGTCCCGACCCGCTTGGGCATGCAGAGCATCCGCAGTTGGCCCCAGCTCCCGCATATCGCCCAATACCAGCCATTTGCGCCCAGGTTCATGGCTGAACGCCTCCAGGGCGGCTGCTAATGACGCCGGATTGGCATTGTAGGCGTCGTGGATCACCGCGCCGCCGTGGCGGCCGGGCAAGCGTTCCAGCCGACCCCCAACGCCCTTAAGACCTTCGAGGCCTCGCTGCACATCGGCCAGAGATGCGCCGACCGCCAACGCCGCCGCAGTTGCCGCCAGCGCATTGCGCAGATTGTGGCGACCCGGTAGGGGCAAAGTCACATCCACAGTCGCACCGTCCGCCTGAATCCGCAACCGGCCAGCGGCTGCATCGAGCACCTGACCGCGCACCGCCGCTGGCTGGTCCAAGCTAAAATCCAGGATGCGCCGCCCCGCATTCAGGGCCGCCCAATCCGCAGCATGGGGATCGTCACGATTGATGATCGCCACACCATCAGGACCGAGACCCTGAAAAATCTCGCCCTTAGCGCGAGCCACGCCGACCACATCGCCAAACCCTTCCAGATGGCAAGGCCCGGCGTTATTGACGATGGCCACATCGGGCCGGGCTAAACCAGTCAGATAGGCGATTTCGCCGGGATGATTGGCCCCCATCTCGATCACCGCATAGGCGTGCACCGCGCTGAGTCGCAGCAAGGTCAGCGGCACGCCGATGTCGTTATTTAGATTGCCCTCAGTCGCCAGCGTCGCGCCGCGCACCCGCAAAATGGCGGCGCTCATCTCCTTAAGCGTGGTTTTACCGTTGCTGCCGGTCAGCGCGATCAACGGACCGGTGAAGCGCGTCCGCCAGCGCGCGGCCAGTTGCCCCAGCGCCATTCGGGTATCGGCGACCCGCAATTGCGGCAGCGGATCCGCCACCGACCGACTGACTAATGCCGCGCACGCACCCTGTGCACGCGCAGCGGTCACGAAGTCATGGCCATCAAAATTCGGCCCGACCAACGCCACGAACAGCGCGCCGACCGGCAACCGCCGACTGTCCGTGCTGACCGTGGTAAATTCAGCGTCTGGGCCGTAAAGCGCGCCATCCAGCCACTGGGCGGCTTCCCGTAAGTACATGGACGCAAACATTTCTGTCATTCAACTGCCTCGGTTTGCGGATGAGAAGACCAGTGTTCACGCACCACGGCGTGGTCACTGAACGGTAGTCGCTCCGCGCCGATGATTTGATAATCCTCATGGCCCTTGCCTGCGATCAAAACCATATCCCTGCTGCCGGCTACAGTCAGCGCCCGCACAATAGCGGCGCGCCGGTCACGAATCACCATCGCCCGCTGCGGTTGCCGCATCCCAGCCAAGATCGCCGTTACGATATTCTGCGGGTTTTCCGTGCGTGGGTTGTCGTCGGTCACGATCACCTGATCCGCCCACGCCTCAGCAATGCCGCCCATCAACGGACGCTTGCCCGGATCGCGGTCGCCGCCACAGCCGAACACACACCATAGGCACCCCGCGCCATGCTCCCGCAAGGCACGCAACGCCTGCTCCAAAGCATGGGGGGTATGGGCGTAGTCAATGACCACCAGCGGTTGACCCGCGCCACCCTCCAGCCGCTCCATGCGTCCGGTAACCGGCGCGGTCCGGGCCAGCAAATCCAGCACCTCGTGCAACGGCAGCTCCAAGGCCAGAAGGGTCGCCAGCGCGGCCAGCAGGTTATGAGCATTGAAACGGCCCAGCAACCCGGCGCGCAGCTCGCCCTCACCCCAGGAGGAGCGAATGCGCAAGCGCAGGCCCGCGCGGGACAGGGCGAGCGCCTCACCCCACACAAAGCGCTCCAACGACTCCGGGCGGGGGCCGAGACCATAAGCGATCATACGGGCGTTTCCATTCTGTTCAGCGGCGATTTGCCGCCCAAAGGTATCGTCTAGATTCAACACGGTCCAATCAGGCTGATACTCAAAAAACAAACGGCGCTTGGCCGCCGCGTAGGCCTCCGCCGTCCCGTGATAGTCCAGATGATCCCGGCTCAATTGAGTCAGTACCGCCACGGTAAAAGCAACGCCGCTCACCCGACCCTGATCCAGGGCGTGCGAAGATACCTCCATCGCTGCGTAGCGCCGCCCATCAACCGCCAGTTGCGCCAGCCAGCGTTGTACGCGGAGCGGATCTGGTGTGGTATGTAATGACGCTTCAGTCACGCCATGGACGCCAACGCCCAAGGTGCCGAGAATGCCGCAAGGCCCGGCCGCAGCGCTCAACGCCTGCGCGATAAAGTGTACACAGGAGGTTTTCCCATCGGTGCCGGTAACACCCACCAGCGAAAGTCGCCGTGATGGCTGGCCATAAAAACGGCTGGCAATCTTACCCAGCGCAACACGCAGATCCGGCGCAACCAGCAGAGGCAAACCCGACTCTGTCGGTAACGGCGCAGGCCAGGGCGGTTCCCAGACCACGGCCTGCGCCCCTGCCGCCTGTACGGCCACCAAAAACTCTAAACCATGCCGGCGACCGCCACGCAAGGCAAAGAACAGGTCACCTGGCCGCACTGCATCGCTCTCCAGCGCCAGCCCGGTAATCGGCAAGTTCGCCACCGCAACCGGTGTGTCGACCAGACCAGCGAGTAGCGCACCCAGGGTTAGCGGCATTTCCCGGTTCACGGCGTCGCTCCAGCCAGGCGCAGGTTCGGCAGATCATCTGGAGTGATATTGAGAATGCGCAGCGCACCGCTCATGGTGGCGCTAAACACGGGGGCCGCCACCGTGCCGCCGTAATACTCGCCTCCCTTGGGATCATCAATCAGGATCGCCATCACCAGACGCGGGTCGCTGGCCGGTGCCATGCCCGCGAACAGGGCGACATGGCGGTTGGTGTAACGACCGCCAGCAACCTTACGCGCAGTGCCGGTCTTGCCAGCCACGCGATAGCCGGGGACCTCTGCCTTTAATCCCGTACCCTGGCGGGTCACCACTTCTTCCATCATGGCGCGCACCTGCCGCACCGCCGAGGCGGCTAGCACCCGTCGTTCATCGGTCGGGCCCAGCGGCTGCTCGCGTTTGCGTAGGGTCAACGGCCGCCGCACGCCGTCCGCCGCCAGCACGGCATAGGCTTGCGCTAGTTGCAGGATCGTGACCGAAAAACCGTAGCCGAAGGCATGATTGGCATGGGTGATTTCGGCCCATTTACTGAAATGACGCAATACCCCCGCCTGTTCTCCCTCCCACCCCCCGACCTCGGTCGGCGCACCGAAGCCCAGATTCTTATACAACTGCCACAGCCGTTCAGCCGACATGGACAGCGCGATCTTGGTCACACCAACATTGCTGGATTTGCTGATGATTTGGGTGACATCCAATACTCCATAGTTGTGGGGATCGCGCACCGGGTAGCGCCCAATCATCATTGGGGCGGTGCTCACGCGCGTTCCAGGACGCCACTTGCCGCTTTCCAGACCCAGCGCGGCGGTAAAAGGTTTGGCCGTCGACCCCGGTTCGTACACGTCAGTGATGGTGCGATTACGCAACCAATCGCCGTGGAGTTCAGCCCGGTTGTTGGGATTGCCGGCGGGCTGACTGACCATCGCCAGAATCTCCCCAGTGCGCGCATCCACGATCACCGCCGCGCCCGCGCTGGCCTTATTCTGCACCACCGCTGCTTTAAGTGCGCGGTACGCCAGATACTGCAAGCGTCGGTCGATGCTCAACACCACTTCCTGGCCCGGTTGCGGCGCGCGCAAATTCTCCACAGCATCCACCGCCCGGCCTAGTCGATCCCGAATGACGCGCCGTTGCCCCGGCACGCCACGCAATTCACTATCAAAACTTTTTTCTAATCCGTCCTGGCCAATATCGTCAATGTTGGTAAAGCCCAGCACCTGCGAGGTTACCTCAGCGTCCGGGTAGTAGCGTCGATACTCCCGTCGGGCATACACACCCGGGATATTCAAAGCCAGAATCTGCTGAGCCACGCTGGGTGCCAGCTGACGGCGCAACCAAGCAAACCGGTTGCGACCCTCCAGTTTTTGCTCCAGCTCCGCTCTCGTCATTTCCAGTGCTGTTGCCAGTTTTGGCCATTGATCTCGTGCCTCAGCAAACTCTCGCGGTTCCACCCAAATGGAATCGACCGGCGAGCTAACGGCCAGCGGTTCACGGTTACGATCCAGAATCATGCCGCGATGGGCTGGCACGTCCACCACATGGATAAAGCTGCCACGACTCTGCAAAAAATCCGTATGGAACAACTGCAAATAGGCTGCCCGCGCCGCCATGCCGCCCGCCGCCAGGTAGAGCAGACTCAATAAAAGGCCCCGGCGGGTGCTCGAGCGAGCGCCTGCCACTACCGCGCGCCGCGCGCGCGCCCACAGCATGTCACGGGTTGCTAAGTTCATCGGGGCGCAACGTAGAGGATCGCGCCGGGTTCCGGCGTGATCATGTTAAGGCGGGTGCGCGCCGTCGCCTCAACAGCGGCATCGGTCATTAATGTGCTCTGTTCCAACTGCAACAGCTCCCATTCCACTTCAAGATCATCGCGCTCCGCTTGGAAGGTCTGCCATTCCACAAACAAACCCCGATTCAGGTGTTGGGTGTAAACCACGCTGACGCCCGAAACCAGGGCGGCAAGCACCAATCCCACCACGAGCAACAAATGGCCTTTCACATCAAACGCTCCGCCGTACGCAACACGGCGCTGCGCGCGCGCGGATTAGTGGTGATTTCCGCCGCCCCCGGCCGAACCGCCCGCCCGACCAGGCGCAGGGTCGCGCCTTCCGGCCCGCCACGCACTGGCAAATCCAGCGGCAGCTCCCGACCGTGCGCTTGCGTGCGCATAAAGTGTTTTACCATGCGATCCTCCAGGGAATGGAAGCTGATCGCCACCAACCGTCCGCCAGGTGCCAACACCCGCACTGCCTGGGCCAGCCCGGCCTGTAATTCGCTCAACTCGCCGTTGACCGCGATGCGAATGGCCTGAAAGGTTCGGGTGGCCGGATGTCGGCCAGGTTCGCGGGTCGGCACGGCGGCTGCCACCAGTTCGGCCAGCCGCGCTGTGGTGACAATCGGCGCTTGCTGGCGGGCCGCGAGCAGCATGCGCGCCACGCGCCGGTGAAACCGCTCCTCACCCCAAATCGCCAGCACGCGCTCTAGCTCGGTTGCGCTAACCTGGGCCAGCCAGGCGGCGGCGCTGATACCCGTCTCTGGATCCATGCGCATATCCAGTGGACCATCCCGTCCAAAACTGAAACCACGCGCCGGGTCATCCAGCTGCGGCGAAGACACTCCCAGATCGAATAGCACGCCATCGACACAGCCGATCCAGCCCTGCTCATGCACACGCTCAGCCAATTGGCTGAAGGCGCTACGCACAAACCTGAACCGCGTCTCGGCCTTAAAGCGGGCTAGCGCGTCGCGCTGCGCTGCTGGATCGCGATCCAGCGCTAGTAGCCGCCCCTGCGGCCCCAGCGCCGCCAAAAGCGCCGCTGCATGACCGCCCCGGCCAAAAGTGGCGTCCAGATAACGTCCTCCCGGTTGGAGGTTCAGTCCGGCCAAAACCTCGGCCACTAATACTGGCTGGTGCGGCAACGCCGCTGGGTCCGTCATCGGCTAGAACGCCAGCACATCCAGGTCAGGCAAGGATTCGCCCTCCTCATCCCGGCCATCCAGGGCCGCCTCCCGCCAGGCGCTCCACATCGGCTCATTCCAGATTTCAAACTTGTTACCCTGCCCCACCAGCACCACCCGTTTTTCCAAACCGGCAAACTCCCGTAACGGCGCTGGTAGCAAAATCCGACCGCTGGCGTCTAGTCCACACTCCTCGGCATGGCCCAGCAACAGCCGCTTCAGGGCGCGGGCGCGCTTATTGGTGCTGGAGAGCTGGATCAACTGACGTTCGACCTCTTCCCAAACGCGCAACGGATACAGCAGGAGGCAACGGTCACGATCAATCGTCAGCACCATTTGGCCATCGCTGGCTTCCAAAATGCGCTGACGATATTTGGCCGGCAACAGTAAACGGCCTTTGTCATCCAGCACTAATAGATTAATGCCCCGGAACAAGAGTGACGCCTTTCATGGTGAGGCCGTTCTTACGTCCCACTTTCTCCCACTTTCCACCACTAACTATAGGTAGGCTCACCCGCCCGTGTCAAGAAAGTCCATTGGAATCTTCTTATAATAAATACTAATTAATACAAAAAGTTATAGGATTTTCAACGCGATATTTTGGCTGCCCTTAAAAATAATTATGCGTTCGACACCCTAGATCACTAAATTCGCCAAAAGTAGCGGAAAGAGATATACTGGATAGTATCCATAG
>JBATSQ010000282.1:0-2790 GCA_049293375.1 Candidatus Contendibacter sp. | reverse complement strand
TGCCAGTGGCTGGTTGCGGCCACCGCCGAAGCGGTAGCGGTGCGCCGCCGCGCCTGCCGTGAAGTCGGCATAGATCGGGCCAAGCGGTTGTTGACCCAAGGTGCGCAATTCCAGTCGCTCTAGCGTCAACATCAACAGGTGGCTGCAAGTGGGTGGAATAGGTTCGGAGACGTGAGGTATCGCTAATGCTGCGGCCAGTCGCAAGGCAGTGAGCTGGTCAGCGGCAGGTTCGCAAGCTAGTGCCAGGCCCAGCGGTGGAGGGTGGCTGGCCAACAGCGCGCTCACCAACGAAAACGCCCCGCAGAGAGGGGGCGCTTGCGCTTGGGCGGGTCAGGGTTCATGCGGCTTTGGGCCAGCTCTCTTCTAGGGTAGCTTGGGTCAAGCTGTCCATCTCGCTTTTGCAGCGCAGGCCGAAATCGGACAGGATGCGCGCGTCGTTTAAAAATTTGCGCTGTAGGATTTGGGCGATTTCCGCCTGCCGGATATAAAAATATTGCAAACTTTTCAAATCTTTAATTTCGGCTGCGGCCCGCAGTTGATTGATACTGATATCAAAATAGGACTTTAATGAGCTGATTTGGAAAGTCAATAAATTTCCCATATTTTCAACGAAAAATTGATTAGCCTTCACCCAAGGTTCCGGTCGGCTTGGGGGGGGATCTGAGGATTTAGTGAACAGAGGGATGAGCATAGCAATGTTCCTCCTTAAGGTTATGCTTACAATATAGCGAATTTGATGTTGCGTTGCAACATAAGGTGCTATACCGAAACCGGTCTGGAGCGTGGCGCGCACAGGCACCGCGCCTATTGTGGTGTGGGAACGCACCAATGGACGCCAAGAGGTTATTTCGGGTCGGCATCGGCTGGATTTAGCGCGCCGTTCTGGCGAGAAAACCATCCCTGCGCAGGTGCTCAAGGAGGCAGACGGCTTCACCGTTGACCAAGCGGCGATGTTGGATGCGGAACTTAATATTCGGGACGGGCAAGGCAAGGTTAAAGATTATGTCCAATACTTCGGAAACAGCAGGGTCACCCCAGAAGAGGCTCAGTCACGCGGATTATTGGCGCGTTCGACAGGAGCAAGGGCTTACGCCATCGCAAATGACGGCACTGAGAGCCTCATTGCCGCTCATCGTGCCGATCAACTCTCCGACGATGCCGCCGTCCGCATCAGCGCCGCCGCCCCCCGTAACGAGCGCCTCCAAGCGGTAGGCATTAAGGCTGTCCAGAGCGGAAAAAACACCGATTACGCGGTTAACCTGATCCAGGCGGTAAATCGCCTGGCCACGGAACGCGGGGCAACCGAAGCAGCGGGAGACTTGTTTGGCTTCGATGATTCGGCGCTGAAAGAAGCCGAGCAAATGGCGGCTATTGCTGGGCGGGAACAGCGGAAGCTGTCTGAACGGCTGGCTGCGGTGCAAGGCGCGGCCAAGCGCCCGGAGATCGCCCGGCAGGAAGGCGTAAACGTCAACGACCCCACCGCCTTGCGGGCCAAAATTGCCGAGGTCAAGCAGGAACGGGAGGCGTGGGATCAATGGGCCACAAACCCCGCGCTCGTCGCTCAGGTTCGATCTCGGCTGACTTCCCCAGCAACAGCGCCAGTAGCGCCAGTAGCGCCAGCAACAGCGCCAGCAACAGCGCCAGTAGCCCCAGTAGCGCCAGTAGCACCAGCAACGGCCACAGTAGCGCCACCAGCAGCACCAGCAACAGAACCGACGGTTCCCGCTGCCACGCCAAAGCTAAAAGCACCCCCAGCAACACCCCCTTTGAGCCAGGAGGGGCCTGCCGGAAGCGCAGCGACAACGCGCGCGCAGCAAGCCGACAACGCGCCCCTGCCGCTCCAGGCCGCGCCCAGATGGAACCAGGCCACGCCTGCTGAGCGGGAGACCTTCTTAAAGAAAGCGGGCGTCATCGCGGCAGCTATACCGGGGCGCGTGAAGGCGTGGCGCGAATGGGCCGCGATTCCCGAAGGCGGAACCAAGGAGCGGTTGCGCAGGGCAATGCGGCAGGAGGAGACCAGCCCCCCTGTCGTGCGCTCCTCCAATCCAGGACAGGTTTTGACTCCTCAAGAAAAAATCGAAAGGATGTTGCTGGAAGACCCGACGCCCGTCAGCCCAGCCTTGCAGGAGAAGCATGGAAAAGAATTACGGGATGCGGCGGACGCTCTCTACAGGGATCTGCGGCCAGCCACCAACGAGTCTGACGGGAAGACCGTTCGCTTTGTTAGAAAAGCATTCAAGGAAATGCGTCAACATAGCGCCGATGAGCGGGTCATGCGCATTGTCCCTTCATTACGCCATTTGTTCGAAAGCGCAACGCCCTTGTGGGTCGAGCGGGATGATGGATCTCATGGGCGGGTCATCGCATGGCACAACTATGGCGTTCGAGCGTCTGTCGACGGCCAGGACACGGTTGTGCGGCTCGTTGCTAGAGAGTTGGATGACGGCACTCTAGAGCTGCTACACCACGATGCGGATGTTAGAGCGACATCCGAAATAAAAAACGCGATGTCGGGGTTGGCCGAGCGGTCCCAGCAGCCAAAGCCGGGCGGGCAGCAAAACCTTTCATCGCGCAAGGATAGATTACTCCAATGGATAGATAAAATCCATCCTGACAACAACAGATTATCTCGCGACGGCGGTTTCTCTAATCCCCTCTCTCCCGCCCACGCCCGCGCCCAGTTGGTCGAGGCGCTGGGGGAAAAGGCGCTGTCTGGGCTGGAGCGCGCTGGACGGCTGAAGATTCACGCCGCCGACCCCACGCACACCGGCGCGGCGGGGTATGTGGACG
>JBATSQ010000281.1:0-2089 GCA_049293375.1 Candidatus Contendibacter sp. | reverse complement strand
GGTATACCCTAAGGAGATAATAATAAAATAATGGTGACACCAGCGATTTGAACCTTACTCGATCAACCTGGCTGCCTTCTTTTACTTCCTAAATGCTTTCGATAAGATTACATTGTAAGAACTAATCTTATGACTGCAGGAGTCTATGGATGGCACGCACAATCACTTTTCAGCCCAGTAAACAGCTCGGTGAATTTGTAGAAGCCTTAGTGGAAAGTGGAACTTACAATAACCAGAGTGAGGTTATCCGCGAGGGTCTGCGTCTTTTGCAAGAAAAAACAGCAGGCTCAAAATTACAGGCATTGCGAAAGCTGATTGACGAAGGCGAGGCCAGTGGCGAACCCATTGACTGGAACGCGGATGAATTTTTACAGCGGATGAAGCGGCAACACGGATAACGCTGGCCAATGGGAAGTTTTAAGCTACGCCCCGCCGCCGATCGAGACATGCAAAATATCTATCGATGTGACGCTCCGGCAAAATAGCGTGCATTCCTAAGATCTGCCAATTTTGTTAACATCGGCGCCGCTTCCACTCAACCCCAGGTGACCCATGTTCAAAGTCCTCACACCCGACAGCGACCCGGCCGAGATAGCGGCACTGGTCGATATTCTGCCCAAACTGGCCTCGCTGTTGAATACCGATGCCAAAGCCATGCAGCTGCTAGAGCAAGCCGGTCAAGGTAAAATTGACAACCTGGCACTGGCTGCGGGACTGGCAGCCCGGTTGGAGGCAGTGGAAGGCGCCGGAAAAGCATAAGAACCTAGTGAGAAATATCCTGTAAGCTATTGATAATTGATTTTTTGTCTATAGAATCGCGTGCCGTCACAGGCAGGAACGACCATCGTCATGGACGCGAGTTACCAGGAATTTTTCACCGACATTCAACACTATCGCGCACTGGGCGCCAGCGAGGCGTCATTACAGCGCTCCGAAGGCTTGCTCAACCTGGTGTTTTTTGTGTTTAGCGAGTTCGATGGCTTGCAGCAGAAAATAGAACGCCAGCAAGCGCATTTGCTGCGTTTGCAGGAAATGCAGTTTGGCAGCGGCCGGACGATCGACGGTGTCGCTGAACCCGCGGCTGGTGCTGCCGCCACCGAAGCCGTGGCGGAGAAGCCGGCCGCCACCGATCAAGCACCCGACCCGAACCAACCGCCGCCCGATTCCGCGTTAAACCCCGAGGTTCCGAAAAAGCCACGCAAGCCCATCAAGGGGCACGGCCGCCTGAAGGCTGCTGACTACACTGGCGCCACGGTGGTTCACTGCCCCCATCGCCTCCGGCCCGGCGACGTGTGCCCCGAGTGCCAGCGAGGAAAAGTGTACGCAGTGGATCCTGCCCAACGCATTGTCTTCACCGGACAGGCGCCGCTGTTAGCCACGCGGTATGAAATGGAGCGCCTGCGTTGCGCCCTGTGCAGTGCCTACTTTACAGCACAGGCGGCGGTCGACACCCGGGAAAAGTACACCCCGTCGGCCAAGGCCATGCTGGCGATTCTGCACGGCCGGATGGGCACCACCTACTACAGTCTGGCGCAGTTGCAGGAGAACCTCGGCATGCCGCTGCCGTTGAGCACGCAGTGCGAGGTGATCGAGTCGATGATGGGGCCGCTGTATGCCATCGAAATTCAGCTGTCCCTGCATGCGGCCAACGGCGATTTGCTCTGTCAGGATGACACCTGGGTGCGCATTCTGGCGCTGATGCAAGAGAACCAGGCACTGGATCCGGAACGGCGCGGCATGTTCACCAGCGCCTTTGTCAGTGGGGGTGAGCACCCGATCGTATTGTTCATGTCCGGTCGTAAGCATGCCGGGGAAAACTTCGACGACCTCCTGCAGCAGCGGGAAGCCGCTGAGCCAATTACTCGGATGGCCGACGCCCTCAGCGCCAACCGCAAGCACCGGGTCGCGGCCATCAACGCCAAATGCAACGCCCATGCCTTCCGGCGCTTTCGTTCCATCGCAGCGCTGTTTCCCGAGGTGTGCGGAGCGGTCATGGACTTATATGGCCAAGTGTATGAGCATGAAGCCCACTGTGTGGAGCTCGCCCTCGACGACAACGCACGGCTGGCGTATCACCAATGCCACAGCG
>JBATSQ010000280.1:0-2979 GCA_049293375.1 Candidatus Contendibacter sp. | reverse complement strand
TCAAGGGGCGCTACCGAATAAATCCGGGGTGTTGGTCGGCGTCGCAGGGGCGCTGGTCAGGCCGAAATGGCGGTAGGCGTGCGCCGTCGCGACCCGTCCGCGCGGCGTGCGCATCAAAAAACCTTGCTGGAGCAAGAACGGTTCCAGCACGTCCTCAATGGTGCCGCGCTCCTCGCCTAGCGCCGCCGCGAGCGTATCTAAGCCCACCGGGCCACCGTTAAACTTGTCAAGTATCAGCCACAGTAGCCGCCGATCCTGCTCATCAAAGCCGCACTCATCCACCTTTAGCAAATCCAGCGCCCGTTGCGCGACCGCAACCGTAATCTGTCCATCCGCCTTAACCTGAGCGAAATCGCGCACCCGCCGCAGCAGCCGGTTGGCGATGCGCGGCGTACCACGCGAACGTCGGCCGATTTCCGCCGCGCCGTCCGGCAGGTCGATAGCGACCCCCAGAATGCGCGCCGAGCGTGCCACAATCTCGGTAAGTTCTTCCGAGGTATAAAATTCCAGTCGGTGCACGATCCCAAAGCGGTCCCGCAGCGGAGAAGTGAGTAAGCCCGCCCGCGTGGTGGCTCCCACCAGTGTGAACGGTGGCAGATCTAATTTGATCGAACGCGCTGCGGGTCCTTCGCCAATCAGAATATCGATTTGGTAATCTTCCATGGCCGGATACAGCACTTCTTCCACAACTGGACTCAGGCGATGAATCTCGTCAATAAACAGCACATCCCGCGGTTCCAGATTGGTCAGCAGGGCGGCCACATCGCCGGGGCGCTCCAGCACCGGTCCAGAGGTCTGACGCAAATTAACGCCCATTTCAGCGGCAACGATGTGCGCCAGGGTGGTTTTACCCAAGCCGGGTGGGCCAAACAGCAAGACATGATCCAGCGCCTCACTGCGGGCGCGCGCGGCATGGATGAAGATTTCCAGTTGCTCGCGCATGGCTTGCTGGCCGATGTACTCGGCCAGCCGCCGGGGGCGCACCGCCCGATCCAGAGAGGCGTCTTCGCCGTTGGCGGCTGGGGCGATCAGGCGGTCGGGAGCATTCATGGGCGCGCGTGGTTATGAAGGTTTTTAAGACCACAGCATAGGCAACGGAGGCTGAAAGACAGCTTAACGTCGTACGCTGGCCTGCAACGCCAGGCGGATAATCGATTCACTGCTTAGCTCAGCCGTTTCCAAGGATTGCACCATGCGAGAGGCTTCCGGCAACTTGTAGCCCAGTGCCACCAGCGCGCTGATGGCGTCATCGAGCGGATTAACGGCCGCCACTCCCGTCCGTCCGTCCGGCAACGCGGTTGTAATCGGCTCCAAGCCCGACTCGCCGATCCGGTCACGCAACTCCAGAATGAGCCGTTCGGCGGTTTTTTTACCAATTCCCGGCAGCCGGGTTAAGGCAGTGGCATTGCCCTCGCGCACACAGTGAGCGAACGCGGCTACGCTCATCCCCGACAGGATCAACAACGCCAGCCGTGGGCCGACGCCAGTTACGCGGATTAGATGGCGAAACAGACTCCGCTCAGCCGCGTTGGCGAATCCGTACAGCGCATGAGCGTCCTCGCGCACCACCAGGTGGGTGAGCAAGACGACCTCCGCACCAACTTCCGGCAAGCTCTGAAACGTGGTCAGTGAGGCTTCTAGCTCGTAGCCGACGCCGTGGGCGTCAATGAGCAGGGCCGGCGCTTGTTTCCAAGCGAGCAGACCGCGCAGCCGACCGATCATCGCCGCCTCCGAGTCGCCAGCGCGGCTACCGCACCGAGGCGCTGTAAGGTTTGGCGGGTGTGGCCATGGCACAGCGCGACGGCCAGCGCATCAGCGGCATCGGCGGATGGCGGCTCCGGCAGCGCCAGCAGCAGGGTTACCATGCGTTGCACCTGGGTTTTGTCAGCCGCACCGTTGCCCACCACGGCTTGCTTGATCGCGCGCGGCGCGTATTCACTGACCGGCAAGCCCGCCATCACCAAAGCGCACAAGGCCGCACCTCGTGCCTGGCCCAACTTAAGCGCGGAGTCTGGGTTGCGGTGCATGAACACCTGCTCCGCTGCCGCCTCTGTTGGTTGATAGCACTGGATGATTTCACGCACGCCGCTAAAAATGGCGTACAGCCGCTCCGGTAATGGGCGATCACTGCCGGTGTGGATGCAGCCGCTGGCGATATAGTGATGGCGTGGACCATCGATCTCAATCAGGCCATAGCCGGTAATGCGTGAGCCGGGATCGATGCCCAGCAGCCGGATGGTGGTCACGCTCAGAGCTTAGCCAAAATGGCGTCGGGGATGTCAGCGTTGGAATAGACGTTTTGGGTGTCATCCAGGTCTTCCAACAACTCGAGGAGCTTAACCATTTTCTGGGCGTCTTCGAAACCCAGCGTGATCGGTGTCGCGGCGCGCTGGGTAACTTCGGCTTCCTCCGGGGCCAGGCCCGCCGCATGCAGCGCAGCCTTAACAGCTTCGAATGCGGCCGGGTCGGTCAGAATATCCACTGAACCATCCTCATTGCTCACCACGTCATCAGCCCCGGCCTCAATGGCGATTTCCATCAGCCGATCTTCATCGCTGTCGGCGGGGTAGCTCAAGATTCCGCATTCGGTAAATTGGAAGGCTACAGAACCACTGGTGCCGAGATTGCCGCCACACTTGCTAAAAGCATGACGCACTTCCGCCACGGTGCGGTTGCGGTTGTCGGTCATGGCGTCCACCAGTACGGCCACGCCGCCGGGGCCGTAACCCTCGTAGCGGATTTCCTCGTATTCCACCCCGTCCAGTGCCCCGGCCCCGCGCTTGATGGCCCGGTCGATGGTGTCGCGCGGCATGTTGGCGGTCAGCGCCTTGTCCATGGCCAGGCGCAGCCGAGCGTTAGCGCCAGGATCGCCGCCGCCCATGCGCGCCGCTACGGTGATTTCTCGAATCAGCCGGGTGAACAGTTTGCCGCGCTTGGCGTCCTGTGCGTTTTTGCGGTGTTGGATGTTCGCCCATTTAC
>JBATSQ010000279.1:0-3416 GCA_049293375.1 Candidatus Contendibacter sp. | reverse complement strand
GCGCCTTGAGCTGGCGCAACTGGGCGCTGGCGCGTGCGCTGCCGTAGGTCTCCAGCGCGATGAAGCGTTGCAGCACCGCTCGATAATCTTGCCGCAATTCTTCAGCGAAGCGCCGCAACACCAGCGGCGCAATGCCATACGGCCAGTCCGGTCGCTGCATAAAGCAGGGCGTCGTGCTTACCAACACCAATCGCGTAACCCGTTCCGGGGCTGTGAGCGCCAGATGCTGCGCTACCAAGCCTCCCAGCGACCAGCCGACCCAGGCCGCGCGCGGTGGCGTCACGGCGCACACCGCCGCACTCAGATCGGCCAAACCAGGGCCCGCCGCCACGGTGCGACTATAGCCGTGACCGGGCAAATCCAGCAGAGTGACCCGGTAACGGCGTTGCAGCGACGCGACCACCTCCTGCCAAATACCGGAGTGCATTCCCCAACCGTGCACTAGCACCACATCAGGCCCGGCACCGACAGTGTGATGATAGAGAGTCTCGGACATGTTAACGTACGCTCATTTCCATATAGGACATATTCAATAAGTACTTTATCAAAAGTTCAACCAGCCCTAAAGTCTCTAAGTATTTGAAAATATTGGGTCATAATACCAGATAACTTTGGATTAACTACTTATTTAAGGACATCGCCATGATCGCCACTGCCACCATTTTCGACAGCGCGGACGTGCTGGCCTTCTGGTTCGCGCCAACGACACGGCCACTCTGGTTCGCTTCAACCTCAGAGTTTGACGTAGCCTTAAAAGATGCGTTTCTGGCGACTTACCGCGCCGCCGCCGCCGGTCAGCTACAGCATTGGGAAACTACCACCGATGGCGCGTTGGCGCTCGTTATTGCGCTGGATCAGTTTCCATTGAATATGTTTCGCGGCCAACCAGACAGCTTTGCTACAGAAGACGCCGCGCGCGCGGCAGCCGATTGCGCTATCACCCACGGTTTCGATCACATGTTGCCGCCCGATCAGCGGCAGTTTCTGTATCTGCCGTTTATGCACAGCGAAACCCTGAGCGATCAGGAGCGTTCAGTACAGTTTTATCAGCAACCCGGCCTGGAAGACAACTTGCGTTTTGCCCGCCATCATCATGCGCTGATTGAACGCTTTGGCCGCTTCCCGCACCGGAACGCCATTCTGGGGCGAATCAGCACCCCGGAGGAATTGGCTTACCTAGCCTCGCCCGGTGCCTTTCAGGGCTAGATCGTTGTGCGGCTAGGCAACGGAATTTAACGATATTCAGGCTCTTTATCGCGGCGGACGAACCCCACCGTGCTACTCGGCAACGGCCTCTCGGTGATTATTGCCCTGCGCACGGCGGCCAGCCCGCAAGTCAATGCCTTTGCACTCATCATCTCCCAACCCGGAGTTGCCTAGTCATGCCTGATGCTTCCCGTTTTCCCACCGACTTTCTTTGGGGCGCGGCCACTTCCGCTTACCAAGTTGAGGGATCGCCACTGGCCGACGGCGCTGGGCCGAGCATCTGGCACCACTTCGCGCATACTCCCGGCCGGGTCTTTCAAGACGAGACCGGTGACTTGGCTTGCGATCACTACCGTCGCTATCGACAAGATCTGGGCCTGATGCGGGAATTGGGTCTGAACGCCTACCGCTTTAGCGTATCCTGGAGCCGGGTGCTGCCCACCGGCCGCGGGTGCATTAACCCGCAAGGCCTGGGTTTTTACGAGCGCTTGGTGGATGGGCTGTTGGATTGCGGCATTCAGCCGATGCTCACCCTGTTTCACTGGGATTTACCGGCGGCCCTGGATCACCTGGGCGGCTGGCTGAATCCGGACAGCGCCTACTGGTTCGCCGATTACGCGCGCGTGCTGTTTCAGGCGTTGGATGATCGGGTGAAGCTGTGGGTAACGCTGAATGAGCCCTGGGTGGTGGTGGATGGCGGCTATCTGCGCGGCATTTTGGCTCCAGGCCAACGCAATCCTTACGCCGCGCCTGTCGCTACGCATCACCTGCTGCGCGCCCACGCCGCCGCAGTCCAAACTTACCGGGCTGAAGGACGGCATCAGATCGGGCTGGTGGTCAATCTGGAACCCAAATATCCCGCCGGCGAAACGGTCGAGGATTTGAACGCTACCATGCGGGCCGATGCCTACTTCAATCGGCAGTATCTCGATCCGGTATTTCTGGGCCGCTATCCGCCGGAACTGGCCGAAATCTTTGGCCCGGCCTGGCCCGCGTTTCCGCCGAGCGATCTCGATTTTATCAGCCAGCCGCTGGATTTTCTGGGCGTGAATTATTACAGCCGCCAAGTGGTGCGCCACGCACCAGAGGTCTGGCCGCTGCAAGCGACCGGCGTCCCTCAGCTTGGCCGTATGCACACCGCGCTAGATTGGGAGGTGTATCCACCGGGATTAACCGACATCCTGCAATGGATCAGCCACCGTTACGGCTCAATCCCGCTGTACATCGCCGAAAATGGCGCAGCCTTCTACGATCCGCCGCAGGCGGATGACCTGGTGGAGGATACCTTACGCTGCCGTTACTTGCGCGATCACTTGGGCGCGGCGCTGGCCGCCTTGCGGGCGGGCGTGGATTTGCGGGGTTATTTCGCCTGGTCGCTATTGGATAACTTTGAGTGGGCCTACGGTTACTCCAAACGCTTTGGGCTGATTCATGTCGATTACGCCACCCAACAACGCACACCCAAGGCCAGCGCCCGGTTCTACACCGAAGTGATTCGCAGCGGAGGCGCGAATCTGCGCACTGCGACCGATTAAGCGCGGCAGCGCCGCCCTAAGGCTCACTTGCCTGCGGCGCTGTTCAGCACACGCCTAACCCAATTCCAGCACATCGCCATTGCCTAGGAACAAATCGGTCTGCGAGCCGTGGCGCGCGCTGCCGCGCTGCACAGGCAAGCCGAGTTCCACCATGCGCGCCACCGCACGCTGTCCCGTGCAATGGTTGCACGCCAGCTTGGCGATGGCGTAACCGCGCAAGCGCTCGATGATCTGCTCGCGCGCTTCATCCCAATCATCCAGCGGGGCAATGTGCAAGCCGCCGTAGAGCGCATGGATGCGCTCTCCGCCGGTGAAGGCGTGACGGGCGTAATCCAGCAGATGAAGCACGCCGCCGTGGCCGCAGCCGGTCACCATGGCCAGACCGTGATCCTGGAGATGGGCGTACAACACGTTCTCGCCCCCCACCTGAAGCAGCGTATTCATCGGGAAATTGACGAGCGCCAGACCGTCGAACAAGATCAGTGGCGCAGCGCTGGCGACCGTCATCACCGTTCCCGTGTGGCCTTGCTGGCGAATCAGATCAAAGCCTGCCGCATGAAAACCTTCGGGAACGTAGAGGGTGATACCGGGACTGTGTTTGAGGGTGGAGCCGATGCCCCAGAAGTGGTCGAAATGCTCATGGCTGATGATGAGGGCCTCGATCTGGCCTTCCCG
>JBATSQ010000278.1:0-71544 GCA_049293375.1 Candidatus Contendibacter sp. | reverse complement strand
GGCCAGAAAGCGCGCGCGCTTGATCGCCACCGACAGCTGCCGCTGATAACGGGCCTTGGTGCCGGTAATGCGGCAGGGGACGATTTTACCGGTCTCGGTAATGTAATTCTTCAGCACCGCGATGTCCTTATAGTCAATTTCCTTAACCCCCTCAGCGGTAAAACGACAAAACTTTTTACGGCGGAAAAAACGCGACATGATGGTTAATCCTCAGAAGAATCGGTCACAGGAAAGTCAATGTGGGCAGTGCTTCGCATCGGGCATTATGCGCCCATGCGCCTGGCGTCACCGGCTTAGCGCCTCGTTATCCCAGCAGGCGGCGTCTCAGGTCGCCTCGTCATCGGCTTCTACTTCCACCTCGGCCTCGTCGTCATCCGACTCGGCATCCGCTCGCCGGTGACGGCTGTCGCGGTCCTCCCGGTCGTCATGATCGTCGCGCACTTCCCGTTCATCGCGGGAGCGGATCAGCGGGGAGGGCTCGGTTTCCGGGCCATCTTTCTGGACAATGAGATTGCGAATCACAGCGTCGTTAAAACGAAACGCGCTCTGCATTTCGTCTAGCACCTGCTGGCTACATTCGATATTCATGAGCACATAGTGCGCTTTGTGGATTTTATTGATCGGGTAGGCCAGTTGCCGTCGCCCCCAATCCTCCAAGCGGTGGACTGCGCCGCCATCCTCTTCAATCATGGCCCGGTAGCGATCCACCATCGCTTGCACTTGATCGCTCTGGTCAGGGTGCACCAAAAACACCACTTCATAATGCCGCATATTCATAATGAGGTCAGGCTCCTTTCGGCTTGGTATAGCCTCCCGCGTGCGCGGTGAGGCAAGGAGTCACGGCTCAGACGAGCCGCAAGGGGCAGGTATTCTAGGAGGAAAGGCCGGGGGGTGCAACGACACAAACCGCGCCGACTGCCCGGCAGCAGTCTTCAGTCTGGCATGCTCGTCCCAGTCGTTAGGGTGCTAGGCTGTCCGCTGCGCCGATAAACCGTCCCGCTAAAAATAGCCAGCAAGGTTGCTCCGCTGCGTACCTCCACCTGGTAAACGGCTGTGCGCCGCCCCAGATATACCTCAGTTGCTAGCGCCTCCACCGCAGCCCCGGCACGACTGGCTTGCAGATACTCCATGTGCGTCGCCAGGGCAACCGCCAGCGTTCCATGGGAATTGGACGCCAGCGCGAAAGCCGCATCGGCCACCGAGTATAAAAAACCACCGTGCGCCGAACCCCAGTTATTGAGAAAGTCCGCTCGGATGACGCCAAAGACTCGGGCTTGGCCCAGCGCTGGAATCTCGGCTTGCAAGCCGAGTGTCTTCATGAAGGGATCTAAATTCGCAGTGAATTCTGAATGCGGCATAGCGCGAAATCCTCTCCCCAGTATATCCAGCCGGTCCGTGCGGGCGGCGACTCATTTCCACAATCAGCCCATTTCCCGCAACCGGCCCTTAGATCGCCGACACCAGTCCGGCAGCTCGACTGGGCTTGGCGCTCGACCCTCGCGGGATCAGCTCGCCGCGCAGCACCACCCGCCGTACCGACTGGGCCGGCTTGGAGATCCGCTGGAGCAGCAATTCGATGGCCGCTCGACCGATTTCGTAAATCGGTTGCGCAATCACTGTGATCCCTGGCTCCAGCAGCCGGGTCCAGGGTAAATCATCGAAGCCCGCGAGCGCGACACTATCGGGAAAGCGAATTTGCGCTTCTTGGAGAGCTTCAGTCACCCCCAATAGAATGAGACCGCTGCTGGCGATCAAGGCGTCGGGCAGCGGTCGGCGGTGCAGCCGCTTGCGGGCGGCTGTCCGGGCGCGCTCGGCAGTTGCTGGCACCGGTTCGGCGTGGGTCTCCAAACCATGAGCAGCCATGGCCGCTGCATAGCCCTCGCGCCGCTGCCGACCCGTCGCGCTGGTCGTGCCATAGAAAAAGATATTTCGCCGATACCCGTTTTCGATCAAGTGCGCTGTCAAGCGATAAGCCGAATCCACATTGTCCAGCACGACCGCATCAGCCACAGTATCCCGGTCGCAACGGTCCACCAACACCACTGGAAACGGATAATCGCTGGCGCGAAATCCGGCTAAAGTCGCCAATGTAGGCGATAAAATGACTCCACTGACGTTTTCATCCCGCATGAGGTCCAGATATAGCGCTTCTTTTTCCATATCTTCGTCTGCATTGCACAAAATCACCCGCAAGTGATTTTGGTAGGCCACATCCTCGACCGCCCGGCTCACTTCGGTGAAGAACGGGTTGCGAATATCGGAAACGATTAGGCCGACCGTATGGGTCTGCCGCGAACGCAAGCGACGCGCCGCTAGATCCGGCCGATAATTCAAATCCTGCACCGCAGCCAGCACCCGCTGACGAACCGCCTCACTGACTTTGGCCTGACCGGCCAGCACCCGCGATACGGAAGCAACGGAAACACCCGCTTGTTTGGCAACCTCCTTAATCCGCGCCATCCACAGCTCTCAACACTGTAAGTAAAAGATTACAACTAGTTTCCCATGTTTACGGCCCGCCTGCACAGAGGAAATTTTTGAGGCCGAGGGTCCGCTGCCGCGCCACGGCGCTTAATAGAAAAGATAATATATTTAATAGCTTATATATACTGATTCGTTCATCATATAAATCTTGACAACACGAATGTAAACGATTACAAATTATACAAGAGATTTCATCGCTATGATAGGTTTCTACTGATGATAACGATTACGCTACGCGGTGCTGGATCGGGCCGCTCCCTCCTAACGCTCGTTCGGATAATCTGCGCTCTGCCCAACTCTGCGGAGCAAACCTTAGCAAGCAGGCAATCCATAAAACTCCTGACATTTAGACCGCTTTGGATAATAATGGATTTCGTGCGGTTACGATAGTTAAGTGGTTGATTTATAATTCTATTTCACAAGCCAGTACTGGGCAATAAAATTCTGCAAATCAGCAACTTAAATCTGTAACCCCGCAAGAATTTCAAACAAACAAGCGATCAATCCGCGAGGACTCAAAACCCATGAAAAAATCAGCGCTCGCACTAGCACTCGCAGCCACCCTGACCCTCTCATGCGCTGCGCAAGCAGACACGATTCTGTACGGCGAAGCCAAAGTATCGGTGGATTATATTGATGAAGGCAGCGGTTCTGAGTACTGGGATGTGGTCAACAACGGCTCCAAGCTAGGCATTAAGGGTTTCGAGGAGCTGGGGGGCGGTTTGAAGGCGTTTTATCAGTACGAATTCAGTGTGGACATGACCGAAGGGGGTAACTTCTCGGGTGCAAACCAGAAGTTTGTTGGTTTGTCGGGTGCCTTCGGCGCGGTCACCCTAGGTACCCAGGATACCCCCTATTGGAAGATCCTCAACATCACCGATGTTTTTAACAGTTCCAGAATGTTTGATGGCGGGGTTTATCTTGGGGCCGGACTGACCGAGCAAACCGACGACAACGGTGGCCTGAGTACGTTGGCGAATAGCATCGACTACCAGACCCCCAATTTCGGTGGCTTTAGCGCCGAAGCCTTGTTAGTGCTGGACGGCCGTATCAACGCTCCCCAGGGGTTTTCCGATGGAGTCGACATCTGGAACTTCAACCTTAAATATAGCCAGGGGCCATTCTTCGCCGGGCTGACGTACATCAAATTGGAAGGCGATGATCGGGTGGCTATCGGCCAGAACCTCACTGCCGACTTCGATCTGGACAACTGGGGTCTGGGGCTGGGCTATAAAACCGATCAATTCATGATTAGCGGGATTTTCGAGCAAGGCTCTTTCGCCAATGTCAACAGCGAGCGCCACACTTATCTTAACGGCGTACGCCTCGCTGACGGCGATGAGGCCCAAAGCTGGTTATTGGTCGGACAGTATGCTCTTGGCAACAATGTCCTCCGCGCCGCCTACGGTCAGACTGACACGGGTATCGACGGCGAAGACACCATCGACAACTGGCGCTTGGGCTATCAATACAACTTCAGCAAGCGCACCCTGCTGTGGGCTGAATATTTTGGCCGCGATGCAGACACGCGGTTTTACGGCGATCAGGATGTGGTCTCCATCGGCATGAAGCATCTGTTTTAATCTGGACGGCTATGGCTCGCGGTCTGTGCAGCCGTTCGCCGTCAGGCCTTTAGAGAGCGACCCATGCCTTCCTCCAGCGAACCCCACCACGATCGACCCATCGAAGCCGGGAATGCGCAACACTTGAACCAGCCCGATGCGGAGATCCCGATCAGAGCTGAGGTGTGTCCTTACTGCCGACGGCGGGTGAACGGGTATTGGTTCCCCACCGACGGTGGTCTTCTGGTCGAAACCTACCACTGCGCACAGCACGGTGATGTGGTTCCTTCTCCGCGCACCACCGACACACATCACAATCCTCCCCTACCTCATCCTTAAGATGAACCCCCGTCGAGGAGCGAATTCCAATGAAAACAGCGCCCTCACTAAGCATCGACGCCAGCCTGCTCCCCCTAAATCCGCTGGTGACCACGGCATGGGCTACACCATCCAGTCTACAGCGGCGATCAGGGTGTCATCCTAAACGTCAGCGCCCGCACGATGCCGTTCATCGCCAAAACCCTCCAGAGCGCTGCGGTGCCAAGGAAGGTGTTGAGAGCGGTTATCGGATCAAGCCGCGTAAAGCGCCCAAGGGAAAAAACCTTCTGATTCCGGTGGAACTAACGAGCCCGACATTGGAACATCGGTCTCGGTCTTCGGTTTACCCCTCGACTTCTAGAGAAACTCCACCATGGCTGACGCCATCTGTGTTGGCGAATTGTTGATCGACTTTGTTCCCACCGTCACCGGCACTGGCCTGACCGATGCGCCAGCCTTCGTCAAAGCGCCCGGCGGCGCACCGGGCAACGTGGCGGTCGGTCTGGCCCGGCTTGGCGTTCCCAGCGCGTTCATGGGCAAGGTTGGGGCGGATGCCTTCGGCCATTTTCTGGCCGCTACTTTGGCCGAAAGCGGGGTCGATGTCAGTCCGCTGGTGTTCTCCAGTGAAGCGCGCACCGCGCTGGCCTTCGTTTCCTTACGCGCTGACGGTGAACGGGAATTCATGTTCTATCGCCATCCCAGCGCCGACATGCTGTTTACCCCGCAAGAAGTCAATATCGGGGCGATCCAGCAGGCCAAGTTGTTGCATTTCGGTTCGATCAGCCTCATCAGTGAACCCTCGCGCAGCGCCACTTTGCACGCTGTAGATACCGCCCGCGCCGCCGGTTGTCTGATCTCCTACGATCCTAATCTGCGCTTGCCCTTGTGGCCGGATGCTGACGCTGCGCGGGAAGGGATGTTGCTTGGTTTGAAGAAGGCTCACATCGTTAAGATCAGCGACGACGAAACCGCCTTTCTGACCGGCACCGACGATCTGGCGCAAGCCTGCAAAACGCTCTGGCACGATGATTTGAAATTGATGGTGGCGACCTGCGGGCGCGATGGCTGCGTCTACTTCACCCCCTCTTTTACCGGCGCTGCCAAGACCTTCACCGTGGAGGCCATCGATGCGACCGGCGCTGGCGACGGGTTCGTAGCGGGTCTCCTGCAAGGCTTGCTGGCTGATCCGACCGCCTTCACTGATGAAACGAAGCTGGGCGAACTGTGCCGTTTCGCCAACGCCGTCGGCGCGCTGGCCACCACCATCCGTGGCGCGATTCCCGCCCTACCCGACCGCAAGAAGGTACTGGAATTCTTGCGCGATCAATGATCTAAGCTTGAAATCAGGCAAAATACAGAGGAGAACTGATACTCAAAGTCATCTGAGCAACGACGAGCCACATTCGTTCGGCAACGATGCCGGTCATGCTTTGGCATCTGGCCAAACCAGCACATCGCAGCATTACTTGATCCGTTTTTGGAGAACCCGATGAGCCGAAAAACCCTTAAAGTCCTGTTCGCCGCCTCCGCTGTCGCCTTGGCCCTGGGCAACACCGCCTTGGCTGCCGACAAGATAAAAATCGGTTTCCTGTTGAAAACCATGCAGGAAGAACGCTACCAGCATGATAAAGCCGACTTCATCGCCAAGGCTGAAGCGATGGGCGCCGAAGTGGTATTCGATTCAGCCAACAACGATGAGCAGGCGCAACTCTCCAAATTTGAAAACATGCTGTCGAAAGGCTGCAAAGTCATTGTGATGCAGCCCGTCAACACCGGCACCGCCGGCAAGATGGTCAAGACCGCCAACGAAGAGAAAGTCAAAGTGGTGGGTTATGACTCGATGCTGGTCAATGGCCCGCTTGATCTGATGGTCATGCAGGATAGTTGGGCGGTGGGCAAACTTCAGGGCGAAGCGATGCTGGAGTGGTTCAAAAAGCATCGGGACGGCAAGATCGAAGGCAATGTTGCCCTCATCATGGGCCAACCGGGCGATTCCAACGCCACAGCCATGAGCAGCGGCGCGCTCGAAATCATCAAGGCCAATCCGGGACTGAAGCTGGTGGTGGAGCAATCGCATGAAGGTTGGTCCACCGATAAAGCGATGGCGACTACTGAAAACGCCTTGACCAAATACAAAAACAAAGTCGATGCCTTCATTTGCAATAACAGTGGCATGGCCAGAGGCGTGGTCGCCGCGCTCGACGCCCAAGGATTAGCCAGCGTGGATAAAGTGTTTGTCGCCGGTTCCGATGCCGATCTGACCAACATTCAATATGTGGCGCAAGGCAAACAGACGGTCGAAATCTGGAAGAAAGTCAAGCCCCTGGCGGAAACCGCCGCCGAAGTCGCTGTTAAGCTGGCGCAGAATCCCGACAAAAAACCCGCTGATGTCGTCAAAATCGATAAAACCATCAACAATGGCGCGGTTGAGGTACCCACCATCGTGACCGAAATCGTCCCCGTCACCAAGGACAACCTGGATGCGACCATTATCGCGGGTGGGCTGTACACCAAAGACCAGGTGTATGGCAAGAAATAAAGCTTGATCCCCTCTCGATAAACCCGGTTCGCACAGGCTGAGATCACCTGTTGAAGTCCACCTTCCCCGTGCGCTGAAGGTGGACTTTTTTAACTCGCACAAAACAGGATGGTGAATTCAATGGGCGAAGTCGTATTGGAAATGAAAAACATCATCAAAGACTTTCCTGGTGTACGCGCCCTGAATGATGTCAATTTCGAGGCGCGATCAGGCGAGTTATTGGCGCTGATGGGCGAGAACGGTGCGGGTAAATCGACCTTGATGAAGGTATTGAGCGGCGTTTGGCCGTATCCGAGCTATCAAGGCGACATTTATCTGCGGGGCGAATTAAAGCGGTTTTACAACACCAAGGAAGCGGAAGCCGCTGGCATTGCCATCATCTATCAGGAACTGAACCTGATCCCGGATTTGACGGTGGCGGAAAATATCTTTCTGGATCGCCAAATGACCAATGCCTTTGGCGCTATCAACTGGGGCAAGCTGTTCGCCGAAACGCAGCGCTTGCTGGATGAATTGAATATCACCGACTTCAAGCCGACCGATAAAGTCAAGGATTTAACAGTCGGCAAGCAGCAAATGGTGGAAATCGCCAAAGCCTTATCGAAAAAAGCGGATGTATTGGTATTCGACGAACCCACCTCCGCCCTGACGGATAAGGAAGTGGCGGCGCTATTTGAAATCATTCGGAAACTGAAGCGGCAAGGCGTGTGCATGTCCTACATCTCGCACAAGATGGAGGAACTCCAGCAAATCGCCGACCGCGTGGTGGTGTTGCGCGACGGCAGGACCATCGGTGATGTGACCCCCATCGCCGGGATCACGCTGGATCAACTGATCAGCCGGATGGTCGGGCGCGATGTCAAGGACATGTTCCCGAAAGGTCAATTCCAGCGCGGCGAAAAGGTGCTGGAGGTCAAGAATTTCGAGATTGACAATCCCGATCTGCCGGGCCAGAAGAAAGTCAAAAACGCCTCGTTCTGCGCCTACAAAGGCGAAATCCTCGGCATTTCCGGCTTGATGGGATCGGGGCGCACCGAGCTAGTTTCGGGCATTTTTGGGGCGCCGCCCGGCCCCGCACACGGTGAAATCTATCTGGATAACAAACCGGTGCGATTTCGCTCGCCTCACGCCGCCATCGAACACGGCATTGGCCTGGTGACGGAAGACCGCAAGCGCATCGGCTTGATCCTGGGACAAAGCATCATTCAAAACATGATGATCAGTTCGTTGGAAACTGTGACCAATATGCTCGGCATCATCAACGAATCCAAGGAACGGAATTTGGCGCAGGATTACGTCAAACGCTTATCGATTAAGACTCCCGGCCTGGATGTCAAGATCGACACCCTAAGCGGCGGCAATCAGCAAAAGGTCATTCTGGCCAAATGGCTCAACATCAAACCCAAGGTGCTGATTCTTGATGAGCCGACGCGCGGCATTGATGTGGGCGCGAAAGTCGAGATCTACAACCTGCTGAATAAACTGGTTGAGGAGGGAGTGACGGTGATTATTATTTCCTCGGAACTCCCGGAAGTCATGGGCATCAGCGACCGCATTCTGGTGATGTGCGAGGGTGAAATCGTGGCCGAATTGACCCGCGAGCAAGCAACCAAAGAAGACATCATGGCATATGCCACCGGCAGCCGAAAACAAGGGGGATAAGTAATGGCAAACAGTACACCGACGACCGAACAGGCAACGGGTTTCCTGCACAGCGAAGGGATGCGCGCTTTCCTGAAATTCTTGAAAGATAACGGCACCTTAGTCGCGCTAATCGCCTTGATGGTCATTTTCAGTTTGTGGGATGAGGCCTTCTTCACGCCCCGCAACCTGACCAATCTGGCGCGGCAAACCACCATCGTCGGCATCATCGCAGTCGGCATGACCTTGGTGATCATCATTAACGGTATTGATCTGTCGGTCGGATCGATTGTTGGTTTAGCCGCTATTGTCGTGACGCTGCTGATGCAGTCGGGCGTCAATATCTGGGCGGCGATTTTCATCACCTTGTTGCTGACCGGTGTCCTGATTGGATTGTGGAATGCGCTGTGGATCGCCCATTACAACATTCCGCCGTTCATCATCACATTAGGCATGATGACCATCGCCAGAGGTATCGCCCTCACCCTTTCCGACGGCGGTTCCGTGCCGGTGACCGATCCGGTCTTTGGCGAGATTGGCGGCGGATTTTTCTCGGTGATGATTTCCACCATTACGGTGCTGTTGATTTTCGCCTATCTGCTGTTCTCGCAATATCGAGACCTCAAGCAAAAGCAACAATACGGCGTCACCGTCAAACGGCAGGAGTTGATTACCACGGGCGTGGTAACTTTGTTGGCTGGCGCAATTGTTCTTTATGCCTTTTCGTATCGCGGATTGCCTTATCCGGTGGCCATCTTTGCCGTGATCGCTTTTATCGGCAGTTTCACGCTACAGCACACCAAATTTGGCCGCCGAATTTATGCCATGGGCGGTAATGAGGAAGCGGCGCGGCTCTCGGGCATCAGCATCAAGCGGATGAAGATCGCTATTTATTGCATTATCACCACTTTATCGGCTCTTGCCGGAATTATGCTGGCCTCGCGCTTGAATGGCGCTTCTCCCAATTTAGGCAATATGTTCGAGTTGGATGCGATTTCGGCGGTGATCATTGGCGGTACCAGTTTTTCCGGTGGGGTGGGTACCATTATCGGCACGGTGATTGGCGCGTTTATCATCAGCGTGCTCAACAACGGCATGAGCCTGCTGGAGATCCCGACCTTTTACCAACTGATTATCAAGGGCGGCATCATCATTCTGGCAGTCTGGTTTGATGTGTTGAGCAAGAAAAAGCGCGGGTAAGCATCGGTTGAAGGAGCAGGCCTGCATGGCTTGCTCCCCATCAAGCCGCGTCTTCAATTTTACCCGGAGAACATTGATGAACATGTCGAAGTTGCTGTTTTTGACCATAAGGGGCAGTTCCGCTTTCGCTCGAATCCTGGGGCTGAGCCTGTTGCTCGCGGCGACATTGCTTTTTCAGCCTGCTGCGCCCGCCAAAGAACAAGGCCTCAAAATCGGCTTTCTGCTGAAAACCATGCAGGAAGAGCGCTATCAAACCGACAAAGCCGAATTTACCGCACGGGCAAAAGCGTTGGGTGCGCACGTCCTGTTTGATTCCAGTGGCAACAACGAACTGACGCAGCTAGGGCAGTTTGAAAAAATGCTTGATGAAGGCGCTCAGGTGATCGTGCTGCAACCGGTCAACACCGGGCTCGCGGGCGCGCTGGTGCGGCTGGCCAACCGTAAAGGCGTCAAAGTAGTCGGCTATGACGCTATGGTGACCAACGGCCCACTGGATCTGATGGTGATGCAGGATAGCTGGGCAGTGGGTCAGTTGCAGGGTGAGGCCATGGTGAAGTGGTTCCAGCAAAACCGTGGCAAAGTCGAAGGAAAAGTCGCGTTGCTCATGGGCCAGCCCGGCGACTCTAACGCCCAAGCGCTGAGTCAGGGAGTTCTCAACACCATTCAACAACATCCTGGCCTGCAACTGATCGCGCAAATCTCCCATGTCGATTGGTCGCCGGATCGTTCTGCTGAAACCACTAGCAATTTATTGGTGCAGCATAAAAATGGCGTTGACGCGTTTATTTGCAATAACAGCGGCTTGGCCAGTGGCGTGATCGCGGCTCTGGACTTGGAAAAACTGGCGGATGCAAAAAAAGTCTTTGTGGCTGGCGCGGACGCTGATTTAAAAAATGTTCAGTACCTGGTTCAGGGCAAACAAGCGGTAGAGGTGTGGAAGCCCATCAAGCCGCTGGCGCACAAAGCCGCTGAAATCGCGGTCGAAATCGCTAAAAATCCCAGCAAGTCGCTGGAGAGCATCGCTCAGGAAGCCGCTCAGGGCGAATTACGCTTTGCGATGACCGATAATGGCTTTGCCAAAATTCCAACCGTAATTACTCCGGTGATGCTAATTACCAAGGACAACATCGACAGCACCTTGGTCGCTGAAAACATCTTTAGCAAGACACAGATTGATAGCACACGGAAATGACGGGCTAAGCAGAAAGCCAGAGGGGTGTGGCGTTGTGAAACGTATGATCAAACACCCCTCAATGCAATTACAAGCGTTCCAAGTCCACACCTGCTAGCGGATTGGAGCCATTTTGCAAATCGATCTTTTGGATTTTTTCCAACAGACTCGCCCGTTGTAAAAACCGCAAAACTGAACGCACGGTAACCACTGCGTATTCACCCTTGATTCGGGACGCTAACGGGTGATCGTTAAAGGTTAGGTTGGCCTTGAACAAACCGCCAGCGATGCGTGTCAAGCGGTCAATGTGAATCACATCTGGCTGGTGAAATTGCATCAGCGGGTTTTTTTGCGCTTCATCCCGGCTTTGCACAGTATTCTTGGCCAAGGCCGCCACGATCAGTTCCAAGGCCCATTGATTGCTATTCTGGAAATGCGGTGACTGCGGATGTGCGATGGTATTGTAATGTGGTTGATGTAATCGTGATATCAGAGCGCTGCGCAATACCCGTGTCAATGCCTGTTGCGTTTCAGCGTTGGGCGTGGCCACCACAACTTCATAAGCAAACGGGTCATCGAGAAAAAACTTAATCAAACCTTCATCATAGAGTGCGGATGAATCGCTTCCACAATGATTGAGCAGATGAAGCACCGTCCAGCGTCCCTGTGGCGAGTCACGGATGACGAAACCCAGATGACTGAAGCGCAGGCCGTAGTGCGACAGATCGGCACCGACCCTGCCAATTAAAACGACTTGGGCACCGCTGTGCTCTAAGGTCTCGAAGACCTTCGTTCCTAACCGAGAGGCGTTCGCCAAGGCGTCAGGCTGTAGTGTTGACTGCGTACAAGCGGTCCCCGCCGCAACTGGGTGGATGAACGCCCACCACAACACCCCGCCGAGGAACGCGAGAAGCAGCGATCGCCATCCTGGTGGCTCACGGGTAACGGCGCGCATGATACATTAAACCCCTGCTGATTTCGTTGGGAACAAAGGCGATCATCCGGCCCGCGCAAATCAAAGCATATCCCGACGATTCAGCGACGACCGCCACCGTAGCGCCGATAGCTCCCGCTAAATAACCCGCCATTTCAGGCGTCACCTCGACAGAGACAGTGGCGGCGGTAGAAGCGCCCTTCAACACCACATTAGCGCCGTTCGCAGCCGCGTTGATGGCTTCCAAGGTCAAGGTTGAAGACGCGGTTATGACTTCCACGCTCCCTTCCGCGAGCGTCGAGATTCCTTCCACCGACAGTGCCGAGCCTTGCGATAGTCCATTGCCCTCTGTGGCATAGGTCAATTGACCACCGAGCACCCACAGCGTCAGTAACAACATCACTTGCATCAACCGCATGGGATTATCCTCCACAGTTAGGGATGGCGTGACACACCTGCTTCGCCTCGTCAGCAGGAATAGCGATACGGCTGAGGATACAGCTTAATATTACAACGCTCAATTAAAGAAAGCATTTTATACCCAGAGTCGGCACTGCCATCTCTCCCTGGTTGATCCCCGCCTGTTTTCGACAATACTTAAAAAGCAAGACCCCAGCCGACCCCAAGGGATGCGCATCCTATCGGGGAACACCCATCCATTCGATCTCGGCGAACGCTTTGGACCCTTTCACCGCTGACGGAAATTATTTCCCTCGGTTTTGAGCTGCTAGAACTTGACTTTTTGATGTAATCGATTACATTTAATAACGATAGATAATTATTAACATGAGGAGTTAATTATGAAAACGATTTCTCGTTCCTGTATCCAACTTGCTGCACGAGCGCAGACCAAGGAGGAAGCGATCCGCCAAGTGGGCAAGCTTTTGGCGGATGCGGGATATATCGATAGGGCCTATATCGAGAGCCTCCTCAAGCGTGAACAAGTCGCGAACACCTTTCTCGGTAGCGGCGTCGCAATCCCGCACGGCATGATCGACGACCGGCATCTGATTCACCATACCGGCATCGCGATCTTGCAACTGCCCGAAGGCGTGGAATGGAATCAGGGCCAGAAAGCTCATTTGGTGGTGGCGATTGCCGCCCAATCGGACGAGCACATCAGCCTGTTGCGCCGCCTGACCCGGCTGATGCAACAACCCGATGCGATTGATGCCTTGGTGCAGGCTGATAACCCTCTCGTCTTGATCGCCGCACTGGGCGATGCGCCACCGGCAACCACTCCGCAGCCGGAAGCCGCGCCGCCCTGGCCCGCTGATGCGGAAATGACCTGGACGGTGGATTATCCCAACGGCCTGCACGCCCGCCCGGCCACCACCTGGGTCGAGACCGCCAAGCGTTTTCCGTGTGAGATGCGGGTTTATAAAGGCGCTGAATTTGCCGACACCAAGGTGATGACTGATTTGCTGGCTCTGGGCGTCACCAACGGCAGCGCCCTACGGCTGGGCGCACGCGGCCCGGATGCCCAACGCGCCTTGAACAGCTTGTATGACACCGTGCGCGGGCTGTCCGCCGTCGAACAGGCCGACGCCGAACGCGCCCGCAAAAACGCCTTGGCCGCCCGCAAAACCAAACCCGACTGGACGCCGAGCGGTGCGGCTCTGGCTTTCTATGGACTGGGGGCCAGCCCCGGCCTGGCCGTCGGTAAACTGGTGCGGCATGTCTCCCAGCATTTTGAAGTGACGGACCAGCCCGGCGATGTGGTGGCGGAAGGCGAAGCGCTGGAACAGGCGATCATGGCTGTCCGCGCCGAGCGCGAGGAACTGGAAGGCCGCACCCGCCAACGCTTGAGCGCCGCCGAAGCCGCTATCTTCGCCGCCCAGCGCGAACTGCTGGCCGACCCGGTGCTGACCCGCGATGCGCTGGTCACCATCATGCAGGGCCACGGCGCGGCCTGGTCCTGGCAACGGGCGTTGCGGGTGCGCATCGAAAAGCTTCAGCAGGTGAATGATCCGCTACTGGCCGCCCGTGCGGTCGATTTGCGCGATGTCGGTGAACAGGTGTTGGCCCACCTGCTGGGCATCGAACGGCAACAGATGACCTTGACCGAGCCGTCGATTCTGGCGGCGGACGACCTCACCCCCTCCGATACGCTGCATCTCGACACCCGCTATGTGGTCGGACTGGCGACTAGCGTCGGCGGCCCCACCTCGCATACCGCCATCCTGGCCCGCACCCTCGGCCTACCTGCCATCGTGGCGGCGGGTCCGACCCTGATGACCACGCCCGAAGGCGGGATCGCGGTGCTCGACGGCAGCACCGGCGTACTCTATCTGGATGTGAGTGAAGCCGACCAGAAGAGTGTGGCCGAAGTCATCGCCCGGCAAACCGCCGCCCGCGAGAGCCTGCGCGCCGCCCGTCATTTACCCGCCACCACCACCGATGGCCACACCATCGAAATCGCCGCCAACGTCGCCAATCCCAAGCAGGCGGCGGCGGCATTGGAAGCAGGCGCGGAAGGCATCGGCCTGATGCGCACCGAGTTCCTGTTTCTGGAACGCAATACCGCGCCGGATGAAGAGGAGCAGTATCAGGTTTATAAGGAAATGGTCGAGGTGATGGCGGGCAAGCGGTTGATTATCCGCACCCTCGACATCGGCGGCGACAAGCAGGTGCCGTATCTCAATCTGCCGCGTGAGGAAAACCCATTCCTCGGCGTGCGTGGCGCTCGGCTGCTGTTGCAACGGCAGGATTTACTCTACGCCCAGTTACGCGCCCTGTACCGCGCCGCCCAACATGGCCCGCTGTGGGTGATGTTCCCGATGGTCACCCACGTCGGCGAAATCGAAGCCTTGCGCGGCCACTGCGAACTGGCCCGCGAACAGGTCAAGGGGCCGGAGGTGAAACTCGGCATCATGGTCGAAATTCCGGCGGTGGCGGTGATGGCCGACCGTTTCGCCCCACTGGTCGATTTCTTCTCCATCGGCACCAACGACCTGACCCAGTACACCCTGGCGGTGGATCGCCAGCATCCCGAACTGGCGGCCCAGGCCGACAGCCTGCACCCAGCCGTGCTCAATCTGATCGACGCCACTGTGCGCGGCGCCCAGGAAGCCGGGCGCGTGACTGGCGGCGGCTGGGTTGGAGTCTGTGGCGGCTTGGCGGGCGATCCGCTCGGTGCGCGGATTCTGACCGGTCTCGGCGTGGATGAATTGAGCATGAGCGCCCAGGACATCGCACCAGTGAAAGCGGCACTACGCAATGAATCGCGTAGCGCCATGCAGGAACTCGCCCGCCGCGCCTTGCGCACCCGTACCGCTGAGGAGGTTCGCGCCCTATGAATCCCTTGCAACCTTTAAATCCCTTTGCCGAATCCCCACAAGTGGTGACGGTGGCGCTCAATCCGGCGCTGGATCAGACCATTGAAGTGGCCGGCATCACACTCGGCGCTGTGAACCGCGCTTTGCGGATGCAGGTCGATGTCGGCGGTAAGGCCGTCAACGTCGCCTCCTGCCTGTCGGATTTCGATGTCAAAACCGCCGTGACCGGCCAGATTGGGCGGGACAACGCCGCCCTGTTCGAGGAATTGTTCCAGCGCAAAAAGATCGCCAATCACTGCTGCTATTTGGACGGCCTGACCCGGATCAATTCCAAGCTGGTGGATACGGTCAGCGGCGACACCACTGATCTCAACATGCCGGGGCCGGAATTTTCACCCGCCGCCGCCCAGGATTTGCTGGAGCAAGTATTGCGGCGTTTGGAACAGCTCGCCGACCACATCCAATGGGTGGTGCTGTCCGGCAGCCTGCCGCCGGGAATGCCCGCAGAGGTTTACGCCACCATCACCCAACAGGTGCAAGCAGCGGGCGGTTCGGTGTTGCTGGATACCAGCGGTGCGCCGTTACGGGCAGCATTGGCGGCTGGCCCCAAAATCATCAAGCCCAACGGTCACGAACTGGCTGAACTGGTGGGCCGACCGCTTAATACGCTGGATGAGCTGATTGCCACGGGTCGGGAACTGCTGGCGGCCTCGCCCGCGCCGGAGCTGGTGGTGGTCTCGCTCGGTGGGGATGGCGCTTTATTCCTTAACCGCGAGCAGGCATTGCGGGCGTCGCCCATCCGCATGAATGTGAGCAGCACGGTCGGCGCGGGGGATGCGATGGTGGCTGGACTGATCGCGGCGCAGCTCGAAAAGCTGTCGCTGGCCGATACCGCCCGTCTGGCCACCGCCTTTGCCGCCGCCAAGCTGACCCGACTGGGGCCGCATTTGCCGCGCCCCGCAGAAGTGCGCGCCCTGGCCCAGCAGGTCAGCGTGTCGGCCATCAATTCATAGAGCAACGAACTTCCCTCGCCCGTTGGGAGCGGGAAGTAAACGATTACCCGATCAATAACCAGAGGAGTTCAGAACATGGCAAAGATCGTTGCCGTCACCTCCTGCCCGACCGGCATCGCCCATACCATCATGGCGGCGGAAGGGCTGGAGCAGGCTGCTAAAAAACTCGGACACGCGATTCAGGTTGAAACTCAAGGCTCGGTCGGGACGCGAAACACCTTGTCGGACGAGACTATCGCGGCTGCTGATATGGTCATTGTGGCCGCCGATACGCGGGTCGATACCACCCGTTTCATCGGCAAGCCGTTGTACGAAGCGTCCACCGAACAAGCCATCCGCGATGGCGTGAGTTTGATTAACACCGCGCTTGCCAGCGTGTCGTCAACCGCCGCTGCACCGGCAACTGCTGCGCCCGCCGCCGCTCATCTGAAAATCGTCGGCATCACCTCCTGTCCGACCGGCATCGCCCACACCTTTATGGCGGCCGAAGGTCTGGAACAAGGTGCGGCCAGTCTTGGCCACGCCGCCAAGATTGAAACCCAAGGCTCGGTTGGCGCCAAGAATACCCTGACTGCTGAGGACATCGCCGCCGCCGATCTAGTCATCATCGCGGCCGATACCCAGGTGGATAAAACCCGTTTCGCGGGCAAACGGCTTTACGAGGCCAGCACCAAGGCGGCGATTCACGACGGCGCGGCCCTGGTGCGCAAGGCGATTGCCGAGGCCACGGTGGCGGGCGCTGCGACGACGGCCAAGCTCACCCCGGAACAGCAGCTGCAACAGGTCAAGGCCCAGCAGGCCGCCGCCCGCACCGGCGTTTACAAGCATCTGATGACCGGCGTGTCCTACATGTTGCCGTTTGTGGTGGCGGGTGGTTTGCTGATTGCCATCAGCTTCGCCCTCGGCGGCATCCATGTTTACGACGACGCCCACAAGGGCACTCTGGGTTGGACGCTGTTCCAAATCGGCGCCAAGTCGGGCTTTGCCTTGATGGTGCCGATTCTGGCTGGCTTCATCGCCTATTCCATCGCCGACCGGCCGGGCATCGCACCGGGCATGATTGGCGGCATGATCGCGGGCGCTATTGGCTCCGGCTTCCTCGGGGGTATCGCCGCCGGTTTCCTGGCCGGTTATATCGTCAAATTCCTCAGCGACAACATCCCGATGCCGCGCACCCTGGCCGGTCTCAAGCCGGTGTTGATTCTGCCTTTACTCGGCACCACCATCGTCGGTTTGCTGATGTATTACGTGGTTGGTGAGCCGGTGGCCGCTGTGCTAGGCGCGATCACACAATGGTTGAAAGGGATGCAAGGCACCAACGCCGCTTTCCTGGGTTTGTTGCTGGGTTCGATGATGGCTTTCGACATGGGCGGCCCGGTCAACAAAGCCGCTTACGCCTTCGCCACCGGACTCATCACCAGTCAGACCGATCCGATCTACGGCCCGATGGCGGCGGTGATGGCGGCTGGCATGACCCCGCCGCTGGGCTTGGCCCTGGCCGCGTTGCTGTTCAAAGACCGCTTCTCGCTGGACGAGCGGGAAGCGGCTGGCGCGACCGCCGCGCTCGGTATTTCCTTCATCACCGAAGGCGCGATTCCCTACGCGGCCAAAGACCCACTGCGGGTGATTCCGGCGCTGATGATCGGTTCGGCGCTGACCGGCGCTATCTCAATGGTGTTCGGCTGTGAGTTGAAGGTGCCACACGGTGGCGTGTTTGTGCTGCCTATTCCCAATGCGGTGGTCAACCTCATGCCCTATCTGATCGCCATTGTGGTGGGAACGGTGGCGACCACCGCGGCGTTGTTCTTCCTGAAAAAACCGCTGGAGGTGAAAACACCGGCCATCGCGGCGCACTAACCCTTGTTGATGGGTGGTGGTAAGTCAGTGGGGCAAGGCCCCACACTTTGCACGGACGGTGGGGGTGAATAGCTCAAGGGAGCGAGGTATTCGCCCTCAGAAATGCTGCGTAACCTTTCTCATCCAAAGTGCCCGCCGCCAGACCTAAAACGGCTTGGACCGCATCTGTCTCGCTCGCCGTGAAGCGATAGCCGTTCAGTTCGAGAAACAGGATACCGACCACAAACCCCGTTCGTTTATTGCCATCAATGAACGGATGATTACGGATAATCCCCGCTGTATAGGCCGCTGCCATATCAATCCTGTCGCGTGTCTCCGCATAAGCGAAAATCTGCTGCGGCCGAGCCAACGCAGATTGCAGTAACGCTCTATCTCGCACACCCGCTGCACCACCGTGAAGTATCAGCAGGCGATCATGCAACGCCAGCGCATCCCGTTCCTCAATCCAGAGGAGTTCAGTCATTGTGCAAGGACATCAAGCGCATTGCGATATCGGCTCATAATATCCTCGGCTGCCGCCATCTTTTGCTCGAACTTCGGATCGTAAGATGTGAGTCGATAGCTGCCATCGGGGACTTCAATCAGAAATAAAGGATCACCATCCCGCATGTGCAGGCGATCAATGACGCTTTCCGGCAGGACAATCCCTAGTGCATTGCCGAATTTGCGAACCTTGAGTTCAACCATTGTTAACTCTCAAAATGTTATGGTTTAGTCCAGACGCCGTTGCCGGTGGGTTGGCCATCTCGCCATTGACCGTCGTAGCGTCTGCCGTCGGGCCAGGTCTGAACGCCTTGACCGTGACTTTTGCCATCCCGCCACTCGCCCTCGTAACGCGAGCCGTTGGGCCAAGTCATGACGCCTCGACCATCACTGTCGCTCACCGCCGCGTCCCCCATGCCTCCAGGCTAAAAAGTGCAGATAAGCCATTTTAAATGCAGTTTGATAGAAGGTTTGCAACATACAGCCTCTGAGATTTTCAGGACGGTTCGATCTGGTATTTTTTACCTCAGAATCCTATCATGACCAGTGTCATGACTATAGTTTTACAGAGGGCCGAATGATGAAGACCGTCTCCAAAGGGGTGCTCAAAGCAAAAATGCTGGCTTACTTTCGGGAGATTGAGACCAGCGGAGAAGCGCTGGTTATCACCAGCAACGGGCAGCCGGTGCTAAAAGTGATCCCCTATCAACCGGAAGCAACGGTAGAGGCCGTGTTTGCCGATGTGCGCGGCCGCCTTCAAGAACACGGGGATTTACTGGAACCGACTCTGGCGGAATGGGGCGAGAGCTGATGGTGGTGCTGGACACGCATGTCCTGGTGTGGTGGACGCTTGATCCTGCCCGCCTCTCGGCAACGGCCAGGCATCTCTGCGACCAGATTCCGACGACCGGCGCGAAAGTCAGCACCATTTCCCTGTGGGAAATCGGCATCAAAATTCAGCGCGGCCATCTGGACCTTGGCTTGAGTCTGGGAGCGTATGTACAGCGGCTGCGGGCGCTCAAGGGTTTGGAACTGGTTCCCGTCGACGTGGAACATTGGTTGACCAACCTGAATCTTTCCTGGGCGCACCGTGATCCGGCAGATCGCACCATCGTAGCCACTGCCCAGCGCCACGACTTACCGCTCATCAGCAAAGATGACGCAATCCGGGCCTTTTATTCCAAAACGGTCTGGTAGTCACAGGGCCTTGCCCCGGAATTTCAGAAGTATCAAAAACACGAGTTGACCTCATGAAAATCGCCATCTTCAGCAGCAAATCCTACGACCGTCAGTCGCTGGAACGCTACAACGCCCCGTTCGGCCACGAACTGACCTTTTTCGAGCCGCGCCTGTCGCCGGAAACGGTGGCGCTGGGGCGTGGTTTTCCGGCGGTGTGCATCTTCGTCAACGATACCTGCAAGGCCGAAGTCATCGCCGATCTGGCCAGCCACGGCGCGAAAATGATCGCCACCCGCAGCGCCGGTTACAATCAAATCGATCTGGCGGCGGCGAAACAGCACGGGGTCATAGTGGCGCGCGTTCCGGCTTACTCGCCCAATGCGGTGTCGGAATTCACTCTCGCCCTGATCCTGACGCTAGGTCGTAAAACTCACAAAGCCTACAACCGCACCCGCGAATTCAACTTTGAGATTGCCGGTCTAGAAGGTTTCGAGTTGCGTGATAAGACAGTCGGCGTGTTCGGCACTGGCAAAATTGGCCAGACAGTGATTAAGAACCTCAGCGGCTTCGGTTGCCGCATCATCGCCTACGACAAATATCCCAACGAGGCGGTGAAACAGTGGGCGACTTACGTGGACGGCCCGACCTTCGCCCGCGAATCGGACATCATCACTTTGCACTGCCCGCTGACCCCGGAAACCCAGCACATCCTCAATCAGGAAACCATGCCGTATTTGAAGGACGGCGTGTTCATCGTCAACACCAGCCGGGGCGCGTTGCTCGATACCAACACCGTGATCAAGTTTCTGAAAAACGGCAAGATCGGGATGCTGGCTATCGATGTCTACGAAGAAGAAGCCGACTACTTCTACCAAGACCTGTCCGACAAGGTGCCGACCAACGACGAACTGGCGCGGCTGCTGACTTTCCCCAACGTGCTCGTCACCTCCCACATGGCGTTTCTGACCGATCACGCCCTGCGCAATATCGCCGAGACCACGTTGGGGAATTTCGCGGAGTTCGAAAAAACGGGGCAGTGTGCGAATGCAGTGCGCGAATGATCCCAGGAAAGCTAGGCACATAAGTTCAGTTTGACTCCATCGCTTCATTTTGAACCGAGCCAAATTGAATTTAGTGCTAACTTCGAGCGCTATTTCAGCAAAAAGAGCAGTTATGCGCCAGGTTATCCACCGTCAATTGATTGGTTGGCATACGGTTTGCTTAATGAAAACACAGAAAACAGGAGAATACTCGTTAGGAAGCTCTAAGTGATTCAGTATTAAGATTCAGTGCTTGTAAATGCTGAGCGATAGGAATGTTTAAGTATTGATCAACAGAATGGGTATAGAAAATCGGGCAATCCCTGGGAGGGACCTTAATGAATACGGCAGTAATCTCAGTCGTTGATGGAATGGCTGATGTTTGGGCGAAGCAATTTGTTGATGTGTTTATCAAACGCCCTAAAAAGGTTGAACAAGGCGGCACGCTAGAAATAGTGCCGCCCCGCTTCAGCATCATCATGAAATCATCACCGCAACCCGATGAAGTCATTAGCACCATCCAGAAAGCCGTAACCCAGGCTGGACCAGGTGGAGTTTTAGTTTTCAACGTGGGGCATGGTGTCAGCGCCAATGCGACCGATGGTGTCGTCGATCTCGCGGCAAATCATAAATTCAGACTCGGTGGCCTTAACAACGCAGATGACCCAAAAGTCTTTGTTTCCGTCTTCTATGATCTGGATCCGGATGGTCCTGGCCCTCGGATGTCTTTTCAAGCGGAAGACGAGAAATTTTCAGCGAACCCCAGCCGCCTGAAACGATGGGAAAAATATAAGAAAATTGCAAAGATCGTCACGGACGGCAGGTTGCGTAAAGTGGTTTTTCTGACCTGCAAAGTCGGTCAATCAACAGATTTTTTAAAGAAAATCGCTCTTGACTGGAATGTGGTCGTCGAAGCTTACAAGCGCCGCGTGCAACTCACGCCGCAAACGAATGGAAGAATTCGCATCCATCTTGAAGGCGACTCGCCGGGTCAAGGGACCAATGTTCCCGCCAGCGAGGAAAATTTATTCAGCAATGTGGTAAGGAGTAATGACACAGTTCTGGTAGGCCCTCCTCTCTAAAACTCACCTGCTGGTGTCCGATAGAATGGGCATAGGGAGGCGTGGTTCCTTAGTTAAGGGGACTGGAATGCGACAGGTGTTGCCGAAGATTCGCACAAGCCTGGAGAAGCTGCGTGATCGATGGCGGTAGGTGCGGGGCGCGGAGACGCAGCTGCGGTTATACGGTTAATTTCGCGGAGATCGAGCGCACTTAGCAGTGCCAACGAATAATGCGCTAGCCCGTAACAGAGCCATTTTTTTCGCTCACCTATTCCGCAGCGCAGCAAAAATTTCAGCGATAACCGGTTGTTTTCAAAACAAAAATGTTGTTTTTTGCCTAAAAACAACTAAAACTTGTATTTTTTCTCTAAACTTCCTGTTAGAATCCTGCGGGTGCGGAAGGCGTTTTTCTCCTCTGTCTGCCGCACATCCTCCTTTGGTGGTTTTTGGCCGGGCATCTTGCCCGGCCTTTTTTTTAGAATGTAGACAAGGTCTCGGTCCGTCGATGTTGTAGCAGCACCAGCGAGCGCCCCTGCACCGGATAAGGATCTTCGGCGGGATGCTGCAAACCCAAGGTCGGCTGACCGCGCGCCAGGGCGGTATCTACCAGCACGTCAAAGCAGGATTCACCGCGCAACAACGGCAGTACAAACGGAATTTCTTCGTGATGGGCGTTACAAAGCAGTAAAAAATCATCATCCACCAGAGTATGGCCGCGCTCGTCTCGCTCCTGCAAGCCCGCCCCTGGTAAATACAAGCCCAGGCAACGGGCATAATGATGCGTCCATTCATCATCATTGATCTCCTGGCCATCGGGATTGAACCACAGGATGTCGCGCACTCCATCGCCGTGCAGGCCGCGGAAAAAATGCCGCCGCCGAAACGTGGGATGCCGCTGGCGGATCCGAAGCAAGCGCTGAGTAAAGGCCAGCAATTCCTGATTTTCCCGCAACCAGGCGATCCGCCAATCCAGCCAGCTTATCTCGTTATCCTGACAGTACGGATTATTATTGCCCTGTTGGGTGCGGCCGACCTCATCACCCGCTAGCAGCATCGGCACGCCTTGCGATAACAGCAAGGTGGCCAGCAAATTGCGTCTCTGGCGCAAGCGCAACGCCAACACGGCGGGATCTGCGGTATCGCCTTCGGCTCCGCAGTTCCAACTCCGGTTATGCGATTCGCCATCCTGGTTGTTTTCCAAATTGGCTTGGTTGTGACGCTCGTTGTAGCTCACCAAATCATAGAGGGTGAAACCATCGTGCGCGGTGATAAAGTTGATACCAGCGTTGGGTCGGCGGCCATTTTGTTCGTATAAGTCGGCGGAACCCGTCAAGCGATAGGCCAAATCGCCAATCAAGCCACCTTCGCCGCGCCAGTAGTCGCGCACCACATCACGGTATTTGCCATTCCACTCGCTCCAACGCGCTGGAAAGCGGCCGACCTGATAGCCTTCTTTGCCTACATCCCACGGCTCGGCGATAAGCTTGACCTGTGACAGCACCGGGTCTTGATGCATGGCGCTCATAAACACGCCGGCTTGATCCACCTGGCCATCCACCCCACGCGCCAGGGTAGCGGCCAGATCAAAGCGGAAACCATCCACATGCATCTCTTCCACCCAATAGCGCAGACTATCCATCACGAGCTGCAAAACCTGCGGATGCGCGGTATTCAGACTATTCCCGCAGCCGGTGTAGTCCATGTAATACAGCAACTGATCGGGAACTAGCCGGTAGTAAACCGCATTATCGATCCCACGAAAACACAGAGTCGGCCCCAGCCGGTTCCCCTCCGCCGTGTGGTTGTACACCACATCCAGCAAGACTTCGATACCGGCCGAGTGCAAGGCTTTAACCATGCTTTTGAATTCGTTCACCGGATGCTCAGTAGCGGCATAGCGCGGGTCGGGCGCGAAATAGCCAATCGGGCTATAGCCCCAGTAATTGCGCAATCCCTTGTCCAGCAGGTGGCGCTCATCAACGAAATACTGCACCGGCAGCAACTCCACCGCCGTCACCCCCAGGGCTTGCAGATAGTCGATCACCGGGCCACAGGCCAAACCGGCGTAGGTGCCACGCATCTGAGGTGGGATTTCGGGATGGCGCTGCGTGAAACCACGGACGTGGAGTTCATAAATCACTGTGTCATGCCAGGGGGTGCGGGGTGGCCGATCCGTCCCCCAGGAAAAGGCATGATCGACGACCTGACACTTGGGCATGCCCGGCGCACTGTTACGGGCGTTAAAGCTGAAATCATCATGGCGATGGCCAAGCCGGTAACTAAACTGGGCGTCGCTCCAGTGCAGCGGGCCGACCATATTGCGGGAATAGGGATCCAGAAGCAGCTTGTGAGCGTTGAAACGATAGCCAGCATCCGGCCGGTACAACCCGTGGACACGATAGCCGTACAACAAGCCAGGCCGTGCTTCCGGTAGATAGCCGTGCCAGACGCCACCGGTGCGCTCCCGCAGCGGGATTTGTGCAACCTCACGCTTGCCCTTGGCATCGAACAGACACAAAACCACTTGTTCAGCGTTTTCCGAGAAGAGCGCAAAATTGACGCCTTCGCCGTCCCAAGTCGCCCCCAAGGGATACGGTTGACCCGGCCAAACCGTCATGACCGATGGTGCTTCCGTGTGCATTTGCGCTAACCCCTCTGTCCCGGTGTAGGCCTTAGCCATCCTTATACAAGGAACCCCTCCCTCATAACGGAGAAAGGGGTTGACGATGTGGGCTTACTCGCTGAAAGCCCGCAGCGCGGTAGTGACTTCACCTGGGCCTACCACCGTGATGCCACCTTCAGTGACGGTATGGCGACGCCGGTCGTGTTCGGGGTCATGGCCGATGCGCGTTCCCGCTTCGATCACGTTGTAGCCGCCGATGATCGCTCGCCGCAGCTTGGCACCGCGCCGAATATGGACATAATCCTGAATGATGCAATCCTCGATTTCCACATCCTCTTCAATGACGACCTCACGGCGGATGATGCTGTTGCTGATCGATGCGCCATGTACCAGCGAGCCGGCGGCGACCACACAGTTTTTCAGGCTTGCCGACAGAATGCGGGCCACCGGTCCCTGATAGTTACTGGAAAAGACCCGCCACTGCGGGTTGAAGACGTCGAAGCGCGGCGGCCAAGCCAACATATCCTGATGGGCGCTGAAATAGGCGTCCAACGTACCAACATCACGCCAGTAGGCTTGTTCTTCGGTGGGCTTAACGCCCGGCACTTTGTTGGTGGCGAAATCGTAGGCAAAGAGACGGTGGCTGTCTTTCAGTCGTGGCAATACATTCTGGCCAAAATCATGCTCACCCCGCTCGTTAGCGGCCTTGAGCGCCTCAACCAGCACCTTGGCATCAAACAAATAATTACCCATGGAGGCATAAGCACGGGTGGGATCTGAAGGCATCGGCGTGGGATTGGCTGGCTTCTCCTGAAATTCACTCACCCGCCCGGCATGATCGGCGACAATGACGCCAAAGCCTCGCGCATCGGCCAGCGGCACCGGCAACGCCGCCACTGTCACATCCGCTTCCCGTTCGCGGTGGAAATCAATCATTTGCTGCAGATCCATGCGATAGACGTGATCCGCTCCGAACACCACCACGAGATCGGGGTTGTGTAACTGGATCAGATTCAGATTTTGATAGACGGCATCGGATGTACCCATGAACCAGTCGCCACCGCGCATCATCTGTGGTGGCACTACCGTGACGAATTCCTCGTTGCGCATCGGCGATACCACCCAGGCTTTGCGAACGTGTTCGATCAGCGACTGGGATTTGTACTGCACCAGCAAATAGATAGCCTCAATGCGGGAGTTGAGCAGATTACTCAGCACAAAATCCACAATGCGGTAGCGACTGCCAAAGGGTAAGGAGGGTTTGGAATTCTGGGAGGTCAGGGGACTGAGGCGGGAGCCCTCGCCACCGGCCATTACGAACGCGAGAATTTTAGGATTTTTCATCGTGGCACATCCTTTGGTTGTAGTGAGAGCAATTCGCATAAACCCCCAAGTGGAATATCGACCCAATCGGGGCGGTGATCCAGCTCATAACGCAATTCGTAGCATGCTTTCTCCAACGTAAAGGCGTGAAGCAACAAGAGAGCCTGCGCGGAATCCAGGGTAAAGCCAGCGCCGTCGCGCGTGGCCTGGGCATAACCGTCCAGAAAGGCAGTCTGAGTCTGCCGTTGCCAATCATCCAGATACGGCGCGAGTGCCGACTGCGTGGCGGGCAACGGCTGTAGCGCGACGTGCGCGGCGTAATTGAAGGAGCGCAACATCCCGACCACATCGCGCAGCGGCGAATGCTTGCCGCGCCGCTCCTCCAGCGTCCGCGTCGGCTCACCCTCAAAATCGATGATAATCACGTCATCCTTGGCGACCAGCACTTGCGCGAGATGGTAGTCGCCATGGTAGCGAATCTTGACGGCACCCGGATCAGCCAACTCGGTGCGCTCCAGACACCCCAGCAGCGCACCGCGTGTCTCCAACACCCGCTCGGCCAAGGCGCGCGCCGACTCTGGCAAGACATCCCGTTTCTGCTCCAGCCGCTCGAAGCTAGTGATCGCTTCGCTGCGAATCCGGCTCAACCAATCCGCCAGGTCGTCAGCGGTAATCGGTTCGGGATCGAAGGCCGGATCGCCGGTGGTTTGCGCCAACGTTCGATGTAATTCGCCAGTGCGCTGCCCCAAGGTCGTGGCAAAAATGCGGTACAGCGCATGAACCTCGTCGCCCGCTTGCCGCACTTTCTCGGGTTCTTGCAGGCAATCGTCCAGAAAGCGTTTCAAATAATCCTGGGTGTAGGCCCAAGCATCGCCCTGATTGTCGACGAAGCCTTGTAGTACAACCAGCGCGGTGCGTTCGCCCTCTTCTCCTTCGTACTCAATCGCGCCGGCCAATGGCGCGCTATTACGAAAGCCCGATTCGGTTAGAAAGCGACCCATTTCCAGTTCGGGATTGATGCCCGACCGCAAGCGGCGGTAAGCCTTCATCAGCAGTCGGTCGCCGATAGCGATACTGGTGTTGCTGCTGTCTAGCGCCAGACGCTTGGTCGGTAGCCAATGCGGCGCATCACCGGCTAGCTCGGTCAAAACATGGGTGGAGAAAGCGTGCAACCGACCCCGGCCGACCACCATGTACGCGCCTTGCGCCATCATGCCGACCAGGTTCTGACAGAATTTTTCATCGGCGAATGCACCATACAATAGGCCCATGCGGGACCGCGCGCGAACCCTGGCCAGCGCGTAAGGCATCAGCGGCTTGAGCTTTTCATCGTTCTCTTCTTCCCACGCCAGCGCCAGCGGCAAGGCGTAGTGCTGCGTTTCCGGCTGACCTTCCAGCCAGACCTGGATCCGGGCCAACAACCACTCATTCCGTTCAGGCCAAATATCGTGGCGCTCGAATTCCACTTTCTCGATTTTTCTGCCCTTGCCGGCGAACCAGCGCTGGGTGGGCAAGAATTCAGGCAATAGCCGCCCGACCAGCCGTTCGTGCAGCTCCGCCGCCATCTTTCGGCGGCGCGGCTCGACCAGGTGGGGGAAGAAGCTGTTCCAGCCCTGGAAGAGGACCAGCACCGGCAGCTCCGACCCCGACCGCTTGCCTTCGTGCCAGATCGGCGGCGCGGTCTGACCCAGCCGGAACCAGTAAAACCCGTACCGGTGTAGCGTCAGCAGATACGGGACTTCGTTAATCGGCGGGAACGCGGTTTGGCCCAGCAGCTCGACCGGCACCAATCCCTGATAGCGGCTGAGGTCCAGCTCCACCGGCTGGGCCGTACGAGACAGATTCGCCACACACAGCACGATTTCCTCTTCGTATTCCCGTACGTAAGCCAGAATCTTGCGGTTGCCTGGCAGCAGCATTCGCAGGCGGCCGCGGCCAAACACCTTACTGGAGCGGCGCACCGCGATCAGCCGCTTCATCCAGTTGAGCAGCGAAGCCGATTCACGCTGCTGCGCCTCGACATTGACTGCTTCATAGCCGTAGATCGCATCCATGATCGGCGGCAAATACAAGCGCTGTGGGTCGGCCTTGGAGAAACCGGCGTTGCGGTCGGGGCTCCACTGCATCGGCGTGCGCACGCCGTTGCGGTCGCCGAGATAGATGTTGTCGCCCATGCCGATTTCGTCGCCGTAGTAGATGAACGGCGTACCGGGCATCGACAGCAGCAGGCTGTTCATCAGCTTGATCTTGGCGGGATCGTTGTCCAGCAGCGGGGCCAGCCGCCGCCGGATGCCGACGTTGATCCGCATCCGGGGATCGGCGGCATAAGTCCGGTACATGTAATCGCGCTCCCGGTGGGTGACCATTTCCAGGGTCAGCTCGTCGTGGTTGCGCAAGAAAATCGCCCACTGGCAGCTATCGGGAATGTCCGGGGTCTGTTCGAGGATTTCGATGACCGGGTGGCGGTCTTCCTGGGCGATGGCCATGTACATGCGCGGCATCAGCGGGAAATGGTAGGCCATGTGGCATTCGTCGCCGTCGCCGAAGTAATCGCGAACGTCTTCCGGCCACTGGTTGGCCTCGGCCAGGAACAGCCGACCCTGGTAGTGTTCGTCCACCACCGCCCGCATCTGCTTGATCACCCCGTGGGTTTCGGGCAGGTTCTCGTTGGTGGTGCCTTCGCGCACGCAAAGATAAGGGATGGCGTCCAGCCGCAGGCCGTCCACGCCCAGATCCAGCCAGAAGCGCATGATCTTGATGACGGCTTTCACCACCGCCGGATTGTTGTGGTTCAAATCCGGTTGGTGCGAGAAAAAGCGGTGCCAGTAATATTGCTGCGCCAGCGGATCCCAAGACCAGTTGGAGGTCTCGGTATCGGTGAAGATGATGCGGGTTTCCGGGAATTTTTGATCGTCGTCGTTCCAGACGTAGAACGCGCGTTCGCGGGAACCGCGCGGCGCACGGCGCGCGGCCTGGAACCAGGGATGTTGGTCGGAGGTGTGGTTGATCACCAGCTCGGCGATGATTTTGAGGCCCCGCGCGTGCGCTTCGCGAACGAAGGCCCGAAAATCGGCCAGCGTGCCGTAATCGGGATGGACGTCCCGGTAATCCTTGATGTCGTAGCCGTCATCGCGCAAGGGTGACGGATAAAACGGCATCAACCACAAGGTGTCCACGCCCAATTCCTGGAGATAATCCAAGCGCTCAATAAGCCCTCGGAAGTCGCCCATGCCGTCTTCGCTGCTGTCGCCGAATGCCTTGACATGCAGTTGATAAACGATGGCATCCTTATACCAGAGGGGGTCTTCCACACCGACCCAGCGCTTTGTATGGCGACTCATGGTCCGATCATCAACAGGAGCAGCGGTTCAGTTAGTCGTCGTCAATGCCTGGCCGTGAAGAGGCCGTATTCGTCCGGCCAGGGCATTCGCTAAATTCGCTAACAAGACACCCAGCGCTGCGGGATCGGGCAGGCGTTCGCAGGCTACGACCGGCACTGCCGGGCCGATGCCCAGCGCGATGCCGCCCAAGTCGGCGGCGGCGGCTAAGCCCGGGGCGTCATTGGCGGCATCGCCCGCAAACAACACAAGCGTCGGCTCAATACCGCTGGATCCAACGATAGCCCGCAACGCAGTTCCCTTATCGAGCCCAATCGCTGGCGCTACTTCGATCGCCATGGGCCCGTCCAAAATATGTAAAAGGGCGGCGTGCGGCTCCAGCAGCGCCATGACCTCAGCGCGCAATTGTGCAATCCGGCCCACCGCCAGTTGGCGATAATGGATGGTAAACCCGAAGGGCTTCTCCTCTACCCACATGCCCGGATAAGCGCTGCTTTGTCGCCCGAAAGCCGCGACCAAGCCCTGCAAGAGCGCTCGGTTTTCAAAGGCTTCGGCGGGTATTTGCCGTTCTCCCCCCAGTTGCAGTTCCAGTCCGGTTGAGCCGCCGTAACATAATTCCGGCAGGCCCACCATGCCCGCTACATCATCCAAACTTCGACCACTGACCACACCGACGGTGACGCGCGGGGTTGCGGCCAGTCGGGCCAGCACCGCGCGCAGCGCGGGATCCAGCCGCGCCAGCGTGGGATGGGCAACCAGCGGCGTCAGTGTCCCGTCATAATCGAAGACCAGCACTAAGCGCTCCCCACGACGCTGGGCCGCTAGCAATCGTTGCAAAACACGAGGAGCTGGGTGCGGCATCAGCCCGCCTCCGGGTTGGCGGGAGCTGAAATCGGTGCCGAGGTCAGTTCAGCCAGGAAATTGGCCGCCCAGCGATAAATGTTGTTTTCTTCCACCTGCCGCCGCATCCGCGCCATGCGCTCCTGCCGCTCTTCCGGGGGCATTTCCAGGGCCTGCTGGATGGCGGTGGCGAACTGTTCGGTATCGTAGGGATTAATGATCAAGGCATCGCCCAATTCACGAGCGGCACCGGCAAATTCAGAGAGAACCAACACACCCTCCAGCTCCGCCTGGGCGGCGACGAACTCCTTGGCGACCAGGTTCATGCCATCATGCAACGAACTGACGATGCCGACTTCGGCCATCGACAAGAACGCATGAACCGCCACCCCGTCATGGTGAGCTACCAGAAAGCGGATCGGTTTCCAGGATTCAGTCTGAAACTGTCGGTTAATCCCATCGACCAGCATTTCCAATTCATTGATATAATTGCGGTAGCGGGGGATGTGGGTGCGACTGGGCGCGCCCAACTGCACAAAGGTAACTTGCCCGCGATACTGCGGGCAGCGTTCAAAAAACTGGCCCACGGCGCGGAACCGCTCGGTCAGGCCCTTGGTATAGTCGATGCGGTCAACGCCAACCGCAACTCGTTGTCCGACCAGATGATGCCGCGCCCGCAGTTCGGCTATCCGCTGTATCAGAGCGGCACCGGTTAGGATATGGCGTTCGGCCCAGCTTTCGACGCTGATCGGGAAGGGCCGCACTCTGGAAGCGTGGCCTTGCAGTTCCGCTGCAAAGTGATCCCAGTCCAACCGGGCTTCGACCATGCGATCCACAGTATCGAGGAAATTATTGCAGTGCTGTTGGAGATGGAAGCCGATCAAATCTGCCCCTAACATGCCGCGCAATACATCAGAGGCCCAGGGACAAATGCGGAAAGCTTCGGGATTGGGCCAAGGGATATGCCAAAAGATGCCGACCGCCAAATCGGGGCGGGCTTCCTTCAAAAAGCGCGGAGCCAAGGCCAATTGATAATCCTGCACCAGCACCACTGCTGACTCAGTGCCAATTTCTTCCAGGGCCGCCTCGGCAAAGCGGCGGTTGACGTTGACGTAATGCTCCCAATCGTTAGCCCGAAAGATCGGCCGCTCGTGAGCGAGATGGCACAGCGGCCACAGTCCCTCGTTAGCAAAGCCATAGTAATAACCTTCTTCTTCCTCCGGGGTCAGCCAGACCCGCCGCAGGGTATAGGTGGGATCGTCCGGCGGTACCGCCAACCGACCCTGAGCATCAGCCATTTGACGATCCGCCTGGCCGGAACCGTGCGCCACCCAGACTCCACCACCCGCTTGCAGCACCGGATCCAAAGCGGTGACCAGGCCGCCGGCGGGGACGATCAACTGTGGTTGACCATCGCGTAACTCGTGCAGGTACGGCTCGCGGTTGCTGACCACCAGTAACCGACCGCCATGCAGACAATCGACCACATGAGTACGCAGCCGGTCGCGGGTCCACACCTTGTCGGCCCGCACCACAGCCCGTGCCTGGGCGCGCTGTGCGGAGCGGGCGGCCTGAAATGAAGCCGCCAGCCGGCTACTCTCACTGGCCAAACGTGCAATCGGTAGCCGGAGAGGAGGCGTCTCAACCGTCTCACCCATCCGCACCTGTCGCATCCATTCTGCGAGTTTATGCAGGGAGCGGTCATAAAAAAGCCAGGCCCCAACCACCACCAGAATCAACAATAACAACACAATCAAGCCAATCCACAACCCAAAGTGAATCAGCCGGTTATTGGCGCGTTCATCCAGTTGCGCCAGGTCATGGACCACAACCAACACGCCTTCCACCGCCCCTTCCCCCGGCGCGCGGATCAGTGAAGCCAGAATATGCATGTGGGTACCGGCTGTCTGGCGCAACGTGCTGATGTTTCTGGAACCCGTCAGAGCCTCCAGCACAATTTGCCGAAGATCATCGGCAAGATCGATCACCCCTTTGCCAGAAGCGATCAGGTGCCCGTCTGGTCGATAGATAGCCAGACCCAACAACCGTCGGTAGCCCTCCAAAGAGGAACCTAATAGCGTAGCCATCTCCCGGTCTGACTGCTGGAGGGCGACCTGAACCGGATAGGCGATCTGATGGGCAATGACGGAAGCACGCCGATCCATCTCTTCCAGATCGGCAACACGCTCTCGCTGGATATAAATCCAGGCCAGCACCGCAATCAGCAACCCGCTCAGGGCAGCCACCATCAAGCCCATCATCAGGGCATGAGACAGATCTGGAAATTTCCTGATGTTCATGCCGATAACCTTATTTCGATGCGCATGAGACAAACCACCGGTGCCATCCAGCGCCGCTCTTTGCCCTGACCATGCCGGACTGTTGGTGCCGCTGGTTCGCCTACGCCGCTACCGCTACCTTGCAATGCGTTCAGCCATCAAAATGTTCAAAGTCCTGCTCCGTATTTAAACCGCTGTGGATGCGGAACACATGAGCCGGCATCCGGTTGGGGTTCAGTTCGACATAGTTGGAAGGCCCGCTCCAGGTATAGCGCGCCCCAGTCAACAGATCGCTGACCTGGAATGGGTGGTGAGGACTCAGACCCAGCTCTTCCAGCTTCAAGGCGGTAAAACCGGCCTGGGTATAATTGGGATCCAGATTCACCACCACCAAAATCACGTTGGCGCGGTCGGGCGTGGCCTTGCTGTAGCACAGCAGTTGCTCGTTATCCATGGGATGGATCTGCAAATTCCAGTTGGACTGCAAGGCCGGATTAGTCTTGCGGATGCGGTTCACCCGCGCAATGAAGTCGCGCAGGCTATTCGGGCCATCCAGCTCCGGCAATCCACCCCGCTGGCGGATCTGATATTTCTCGGAATCCAAATATTCCTCGCTGCCGTGCTTGACTGCGATGTGCTCCATCATCTCGTAAGCGGGGCCGTAGATGCCGTAGCTAGCGGTCATGGTCGCCGCCATCACCAGACGGGATAGGAACATGGGTCGACCGCCAAACTGGAGCGCTTCGGTCAAAATATCGGGCGTATTCGGCCAGAAATTCGGTCGGAAGTATTCGCGCCCCGGTCCCTGACATAGCTCGACGAGATACTCAGTCAATTCCCAGCGGCTGTTGCGCCAGGCGTAATAGGTGTAGGACTGGGTATAGCCAAGCTTGGCCAGGCGGTGCATCACCTTGGGCCGGGTGAAGGCTTCGGCCAGGAAGATGGCGTTCGGGGTATGTTGCTTGATGTCGCCGATCAACCATTCCCACATAGCGAAGGGTTTGGTGTGCGGATTATCCACCCGGAAAATACGCACGCCCTGCGCAATCCAGTATTCAAAGATACTCTTGATCTCTTGCCACAACGCTCGCCAGTCATCGGTCTCGAAATTAAAGGGATAGATGTCCTGATACTTCTTGGGCGGATTTTCAGCGTACTGCACGGTGCCGTCCGGCCGCCAGCGGAACCAGTCGGGATGCTGTTTGACGTAGGGATGATCCGGAGCGCATTGCAGGGCAATATCCAGGGCGATGTCGATGCCATACTCATGGGCTTTGCGCACCAATTGGCGGAAATCCTCCAGGGTACCCAGCTCCGGCAGGATGTCTTTGTGGCCGCCTTCCGCCGCGCCAATGGCCCAGGGACTGCCCACATCATCGGCTTCCGGGGTCAGGGTGTTGTTCTTGCCCTTGCGGTTGATGCGACCAATGGGATGAATTGGCGGGAAATACAGCACATCAAAGCCCATGGCGGCGATGCGTGGCAACCATTCCTGGCAGTCCTTGAACGTGCCATGCTGGCCGGGTACGGGGCTGCACGAACGCGGGAACATTTCATACCAGGTGCTAAAGCGGGCGCGCTCATCATCCACCACCACGGCCAAGTGCTTGCCATAGCTCAGCTCCAGCCGCCGATCGGCATACACCATCATCAGCCGCGCCAGTTCCTCATCCAGGCCTAACTGGCGGCGATATTCCAAATCCTGGTCATCCAGCAGGGCCCTGGCGCGGCGGGCCAGCCACTTGGCGTCCTCACCGCTCGCGCGCTGACTGGCTTTCCCAACCACTTGCTCACCAATGCGCAAGGCGATAGCGATGTCTTCAGCCTGCACCCAGCGTTCCAGATCATGCCGCCAGGACTTGAAGGCATCAACCCAAGCGGTAATGGTGTATTCGTAGCGGCCTAGTTCCGCCACCCGAAACTGGCCACGCCAGCGGTCGTTAACCAGAAAGCGCATCGGCGTTTCCCGCCAGGCGGTTTCGCCGACTTTGCGGTATTGCACCACGCACGACAGCGTATCGTGTCCATCGGTGAATACGTCCGCTTCCACCACTACAGTCTCGCCGGTGGTGCGCTTGATCGGAAAACGCCCGCCGTCTACTTCCGGGCTGACCTTTTCGATAATGACCCGCTTGCGGCCATCGAGATCCGCTGGAGCCGTGGACACTGGCGCGGTCGCCACAGACGTCGCGCGCGTTGCGCTCAAGGGAGGCGCAACCGGCTCGGTCGCCTGAGCAACACTCTTGACCGCCTGAGCGTCGGAGGGTTGGGGTTTGTCTTGGTTGTTAGAATCCGCCAGCGTATTTTTCGACATACCGCATCGCCTCGTTCGTGGTGTTGTATCAGGTTGATCCACCGCCCGCCCAACGCCCGCCCAGCCTGGGCCTGCTGCCGTTTGGCGGCTAAAGTGCTAAAGTCTCGGCTCGACTGCGCAGCGTCCGCGCGGCGGACGGCCAGATTCATACGTTATCCCTGCCTATTATGACGGTTTTTGTGGCCATCCCCAAACCCCGCCGAATGGGTAGACCGCCCTTGCCGAGGATATGCCTTATGAGTGAATTGCAACGGATGATTGAGGAGGGTTTCGAGCGCCGTGGTGAACTCAACGCCGCCACCGCACCGCCCCTCTTGCGCGCAGCGGTCGAGGAGACGCTCGGTTTGTTGGAGTCGGGCCGGGCTCGGGTCGCCGAACCGCGCAACGGCGTCTGGATTACCCATGCCTGGCTTAAAAAGGCCGTGCTGCTGAGCTTCCGCCTAAATGACAGCGTGATTATCCGGGACGGCTACACCCATTATTTCGATAAAGTCGCGCCCAAGTTCGCAGAGTACAACGACAGTGATTTTATTGCCGCCGGGGTTCGGGTCGTGCCGCCCGCCGCCGCGCGCCGTGGATGCTATATCGCCTCCGGCGTGGTGTTGATGCCTTCCTTCGTTAACATCGGCGCTTACGTCGACTCCGGCACCATGGTGGATACCTGGGCCACGGTCGGCTCCTGCGCCCAGATTGGCAAGAACGTCCATCTCTCCGGCGGCGTTGGGATCGGCGGCGTGCTGGAACCCTTGCAAGCCAGTCCGACCATTATTGAAGACGATTGCTTCATCGGTGCCCGTTCCGAGGTGGTCGAGGGGGTGATCGTGGAACGCGGCTCGGTGATTTCCATGGGAGTCTACATTGGCCAAAGCACCAAGCTGTACAACCGGATGACCGGCGAGGTGAGCTATGGCCGCGTACCGGCTGGCTCGGTGGTGGTGCCCGGTGCCCTGCCCGCCCCCGACGGCAGCCACAGCCTGTACTGCGCCATCATCATCAAGCAAGTAGATGAAAAAACCCGTGGTCGGGTCAGCCTCAACGAATTGCTTAGAGACTAATCCATATTTGTTTAATTTTAGAGCCTATTGCCAGAGCAGGCATAGGGTTTTCAACAGGCTCGCGCTGCTTTCCGCTTCCGTTTTCTATTTCATAGGCTCACTTTGAGCGCGAACCGGCTCAAAGTGAGCGCCGCACAGCACCTAATCGGCTCAAAGTGAGCGCCTTCATCTAGCGACTATTCGGTTTTTGTGGATGCTGCAATTCACTGGGCTTCCTCCAGCAAAGCTAGAAGCAAATGGCCTGATCGTTGCTTATTTCAAGCCTTGCCGCTCCCAGTAAACATCAGATCCTGTGGCCAAATCGTGAACGAAGGGGACGATCATGCAGATCGAGCTTGACAGCAATCAAATCGGCCAAACCGGTGATCTGGTCCCCAGCGTGCGTGGAGCGACCGGTCAAAAGCATTTCGTATCATCCATGGTCACGCCGTACAGGCGATTTTTTAGTTCTTGGCCCTTCGGCATTCAGCTATTTGCTCCAGAAGTGAGTTTAAAAGCCAGCGACAGCACCGATTTCGATAAAAAATTCAAATGGGAGAATGCAACACCAGTTGCAGGGACACCGCATAAAGCCACGGTCTCTCGAATGAAATCTGGTCATTTCCATGTCAAAATAAAGGATAAAAAGACAGGCAAAATCATGGATGAACTCCATGTTTGGGTTGTATGGTCCAAGATCACCGCGAGCGATGCCGCCAACACCACCGGCGACAAAGGCGCTTTTTTCCTGATCAGCATGGGCTATAAATTCACCCACCGGATCAAACCCGGCAAAATCATTACGGCTACCGAACGTCCTGATCTATCTGGCGCAAATACCATCTCACCCACCGCCGGGCTCAACTACGCGGGCAATGCGCTGAGCGGCGGCGCGGATAAAAAATGGGATAGCTCGCGCATGATTCGCCAAAAAACCATGAATCCTTCCGGTGTTGCGCTCTCCGCCCCCGCCTCCTTTCATGACAACTTTCATCAATTTCCCAGCACAACAGATGGTGATGGCCGTCCAGGTGGTGCTGGCGCGATCTCTTTTAGAGATTGGCTGGTTGCGGGCAACGACGACGCCGGGGTCGGCGATGAAAATAACGATCCCTATACCGCCCCCAATATCGGCAAGCTTTTAGGAATGGACACCCCTTCGCGGGGAATCTTGCATAGCGCCGGCGCGGACGGCAACACGGTGGAGTACCGTATTCATTTTCTGGAATTTACGCGCTTGGAAATCAATGGCCAGTGGTATCTGATCTCTGACTATTTTCCTTGGCGTGTACACTACAAATTTAAAAAAGTCAGCGGAAAATGGAAAGATGATGGTAGCGACAAAGCTAAAAATAATGATGGTTTTTAACTCTCGATCCTCATGGCGGAAGGGTATGAACCTACTCATGGTTGGAAGGCCAGAGAGGACCGCAGCGGGTCTGTTATGAAAAAAATCAACCAGGCTCTATCAACCCTGCTGGCCGTATGGCTTATGGCGTTGACCTCACCGACGGGAGTTGCCCAACCCATGACGCAAGATACCCAAAAGTCGCTTAGCTCGGCTTTCAAAAACGCATCGGGAGCCGGCTTAAAACAGTTCGTTGCTGACTATCGCCAGCAGCGCCAAGCAGACATCCAAGAGCTGCTGCGCGTTCTCGATGAACAGCAAAACCATTTAAAAAAAACCCGCAAAATCGGAGTCGATACCCCAGCATGGTTTGCCATTCACTTATTAGGCGAAAATAGCGCGGCTAGCGCAGTTCCTACGCTGATCCAGTTGATCGCGGTGCGGGATTCTTCCTTTTCCCTGCTATCCAATGAAAGCACTCCACACTGGAATGCTTTTCCAGCCGCAGTTGCCTTAGCAAACATCGGCATGCCAGCGATCCTGCCTTTATTGGAATTGGCCCGCACCGCCGCGCCAGACAGCACGGCGTTTCAGCTAGCTGGCGTCACGCTCGAAGCCATTTTCGGCCCCGAGCTGGCCTTAGCTGCGGCTACACAGTATGGCCAGCAGCATCGGGATTTTGCCGAGAAAGACCGCTTTGCGCAGTGGAGCCAGCTGATTCGCGCCGGCCATCGACACTGGGTCGCCTACGACGCCGCTGATTTTTCACCCGACTAACCAAAGTATTTTCAAGCGCATGTCCGCCACTCTGCAACTCGCTCTTGATCTAGTGGATCGACCCTCGGTCACCCCCGATGACGCCGGTTGCCAGGTAATCTTAATCGCCCGGCTGAAAACGCTCGGTTTTCGGGTAGAACGGCTGCGCTTCGGCGACGTGGATAACTTTTGGGCGCGTTGGGGCGAGAGCGATCCTGTGTTCGCCTTCGCTGGCCACACCGACGTAGTGCCGCCCGGCCCGTTGGAACAGTGGCGCTCGCCGCCGTTCGCGCCGCAAGTGCGCGATGGTTTGCTGTATGGGCGCGGCGCGGCGGATATGAAAGGTAGCCTGGCGGCGATGATCACGGCCTGTGAAGGCTTTCTGGCCGAATGCCCCCAGCCGCGCGGCTCCATCGCTTTTCTCATCACCAGCGACGAGGAAGGGGCGGCTACCGATGGCACGGTCAAAATCGTCGAGCGGCTGGAGGCGCGCGGCGAGAAGCTGCGCTGGTGTCTGGTCGGAGAACCATCCTGTTCGGCGCAACTGGGCGACACCCTCAAAAATGGCCGCCGGGGTTCGTTAAACGGGCGGCTGGCCTTGCATGGTGTGCAAGGCCATGTAGCCTATCCGTACCGCGCTCAAAACCCCATTCACGCCATTGGCCCGCTGTTGACCGCTTTGACCGACGAAATCTGGGACCGGGGCGATGCGTTCTTTCCGCCCACCTCGTTGCAGATTTCCAACCTGAACGCCGGAACTGGGGCGGACAACGTGATTCCCGGCCGGTTGGAGATGTTATTCAATTTTCGTTTCTCACCCGCCGTCACGGTCGAGCAGCTTCAGGAACGCGCCCGGCTACTCATCGAAACCGCTCTCCTCAATCAGGAAATCAAGACCGGAGAAGTCTTCCAGTACGATTTGGAATGGCGTTTGTCCGGTCCGCCGTTTTTCACGCCGCCGGGCGATCTGGTGACTGCGCTCTCCGCCGCGATTCGCGCCGAAACCGGACTGGAGCCAGCGCTCTCCACCGGCGGCGGCACCTCCGATGGCCGCTTCATCGCCCCCACCGGCGCGCAAGTCGTCGAGTTTGGCCCCCTAAACGCCACCATTCACAAAATCAATGAGTGCGTAGCCGTCGCCGATCTGGAGCGTTTGCGCCGCATCTACCAGGATGTGCTCAAGCGCTTGCTAGGCGAGCAGAGTCCGTCCATCCTGGCACGCTAATGGCGAACCGCACAACGGCACCCGCAACAATCCGCACCCGTGGAACTGACGCTTGAGCTGACCACCCTGCTGGGGCTTGGCGTCGCCGCCTTCGTAGCGGGCTTCATTGACGCCGTCGCCGACGGTGGCGGACTATTGGTCATACCGGCTTTGCTAAGCACTGGAATGGCACCGCATTGGGGTGCTCGGCACCAACAAGCTGATCGGCACTTTCGGCACCTTGAGCGCCGCGCTGACCTTCATCCGCAAAGGCTTGTTTCAGCCCAGCCTATGGTGGCTCATGAGTCTGGCCACGCTGCTCGACGCGCTGTTCGGCGCGCTGCTAATTTTTATGATCAGCGCTGGCATATTGAAAAAGTTGCTGCCGCTGGCGATTTTGGCCACTGCGGCCTATCTGGTATGGCCGCGCCGGACCCTACTGCCGCACAACGCAATCCCGTCACCGCCGCAGCAACTGCCAGGCCGACCCGGCATCCAGCTTCTGACGGGCGGTCTGATCGGTTTTTATGATGGCTTCATCGGCCCAGGAACCGGCGCGTTTTGGACCGTCGCCGCGCTGCGCCTGTTCCGGCTCGATTTGGTGGCGGCGGCCGACGTGGCGCGCTTTATGAATTTCATCAGCAACGCCGTCGCCCTGGCGATCTTTATCGTATTTGGCAATATCGACTATGCCCTGGGCTTGACGATGGGCAGCGCGTTAACGCTTGGCTCGGTGCTCGGCGCGCACAGCGCGATCCGCTACGGCACATCCTTCATCCGGCCTGTTTTTCTGCGTGGTGTTGGGCATGGCGGCCTGGTTATTGCTCGCCGGATAGCCGACCGGCGCTTTAGGGCGTCCTTAGCGCCCGCTGCTGCGCGGCTCCACCCACAGGCGATCCCGCAATCCCGATGAGCGCCGCTTGCGGCGCTCAATCGCCCCCGCAAACACCGTCGCGACCCCGTGAAACGCGGCATGTTGCTTGGCGCGGGTCAGGGCGGTGTACACCAGCTCACGACTCAACACCGGCGAGGGTGCATTCGGCGTCACCACCTGCACCCGATCAAACTCCGAACCCTGGCTTTTATGGACGGTCATGGCGTAAACCGTCTCATGTTCCGGCAACCGCGCCGGGGCGAAACCGCGCAACGCGCCATCACTGCCGAGAAAGAACACCCGCATCCGTTCCGGCTGGTCTGGATCCGGCAGCGTGATGCCGATGTCGCCATTGAACAGTCGCAAGTTGTAGTCATTGCGCACGATCATCACCGGCCGTCCCAGATACCAATCCTGGCGGGACTGGATCAGGCCCTGATCGCGCAACGCCGCCTCACAGCAGCCGTTGAGCGCCGCCACACCAAACGGGCCGTCGCGCAGGGCGGTCAGCACCCGAAACTGGTTGAAGTACGCAAATACCTCGAGCGGCCCAGCTCCATCTCGCGCCGCCTGCAAGTAGGGCGCGAAACCCGCCGCCACTGGCCCGGCCAGTTGCGCGGACACGTCAGCAGCCTCGGTCAGCGTTTGCCAGGCGATATCCTCATGCGGAGCATCCCGCAACAAGGCTACCGCCTCGGTCGCCTTACCACCGTTCACCGCCCGCGCCAAGGCCCCAATACCGCTGGTCGCCGCAAAGCGATAACTGTGCCGTAACAACACAATGGCATCCGCTAACGGCGGCGGGATGCGGCGGCTGCGTGGCAAGGTTTCACCGGTCAAAGTCGCTAGCCGGGTGCGAAACTCTGGGCTAAGGCGGCCGCCGCCAAAACAAAGATCGCCCAGCACCGCTCCCGCTTCCACCGAGGCCAATTGATCCTTATCGCCCAGCAAAATCAGCCGGGCGGTCGAGGGCAGGGCGTCCACCGTTTTGGCCAGCAGGGCCAAGCCCACCATGGACACTTCATCGACCACCAACACATCCACTGCTAGAGGATTAGCGCGGTGATGGCGGAAATACACCGAGTCGGGCCGCGCGCCGAGCAAGCGATGTAAGGTGGAGGCCTCTTCCGGGATTTGCGCCAGCCGCTCCGGGTCCAGACCCAACAGCGGTTTAGCGGCGCGAATGGCTTCTTGCAAGCGCGCCGCCGCCTTGCCGGTGGGCGCAGCCAGGGCAATCCGCACGGGTTGTGCACCGCATTGGCCGGTGAGCAACGCTAAAATGCGCAACACCGTGCTGGTCTTGCCAGTGCCCGGCCCGCCGGAGATGATGCACAAGCGTTTCAGCGCCGCCACGGCGGCGGCTATTTTCTGCCAGTCTGGCCCTACCAGCTTCGGATGACGCGGGAACAGCCGCGCAAGCTCCTCGCGCAGGCGCGCTGCATCTACCGGCGGCGTATCCGCTCCAGCCCGGCGCAATAACTCTTCGGCCAGCCGCTGTTCGTAATCCCAGTACCGATACAGATAAAGCCGCCCCCGTGGATTCAGCACCAGCGGCTGGCGCTGGCCGGGCCGCCCGACGACCGGGCTGGCGCGCAGTTGCGCCAGCCATTCCGCCGTGGGCGGCGGGGTAAAAGCTGGCGTTGCGCCCGCCACGGCCAACCAGCGTCGCCCCCATTGCCGCAGGTTGACGCAAATATCACCTTGACCGCTGGCGTGACTGGCCAGCGCTGCCGCCAGGGCCAGCTCCGGCGTGCTGTCCGCCCCCGCCAGCTGGGTCATCAAGCGGGCGAAATGCCAATCCAGATCGGTCAAAAACCCGCTTTCATGCAGAATAGCCACCGGATCAGGTGTCATGGCGCGCCGCCCGCTATCAGCACATCCAGCGCCAGCACCAACTCCGGGGCGGGGCGCTCCTGGAACACCCCATAATCCAGGCCCAAGGCTGGCTCCATGCCGCGCAGAAACAGGTAAAACACGCCGCCGAAATGGCGCTCATAGCTATAATTCGGCACCCGCTGACCCAGGTAACGATGCAGCGCTATGGTGTAAATGAGCGCTTGCAGCCAGTAGGATTCACGGGCCATCGCCTCCGCCAGCGCTGGACGGCGATAAGCCGCTGCATCCGGTCCCAGCCAGTTGGATTTATAATCGGCCAGATAAAATCGCCCCTCCCTTTCAAACACCAGATCGATAAACCCTTTCATGTAGCCGTGGAGTGGGCTGAACTCCAGTGTTTCGATCCGCTCCCGCAGCGGCCCGACTGCATAGCCATGCAGCGCCACTAGCTCCCGCAATGCCTCGGCGCGTAGGGACGCCACCGGATAGGTAAACTCCAGCTCATTCAAGCGCTGCTCTGGCGTGAGCGTCGCCAAGACCAGTCCCCGTTCATTGAGTGGCGTGGTCACCACCCGCTGCACCCAATCCACCACGGTCGCTGTCCAGAGCGTCGCATCCAGCCCGTGACGCTGGAGCTGGTCGGTTACCAGGACTTCCAGCCGGTCGCGTTCCGGCGTAGCGAAATCCAGCCGCTCGAAAATGGCATGCAGACAGATACCGGCGCGCGCACCCCGTGGAAAGGCGAACGCCGCGCCAACGGTCGCTGACGGTATGGGCGCGGCTTCTGCCCCAGGCGCGGTCACCCCCAGATCGTAGTCCGGTGTTTCAAGCAGCAGCGGCACTTCGTTGGCCTGCCGGGCAGTCAACCCAGTAAAGCTGCTCACCCGCCAGGAATCCGGCGCGGGTCTCACGCCAGTACGCGCCCGCAAGGTCGGCTCTACACACACTGGCGCTTGATACGGCGCGCCCGGCGCGCGGGACAGCGGGGTGATAGCGACCGTCTCCGGCACCGCCGCGAAGGCCCGCTGCAGTTCGGCGCGCAATGCCGCCGGTTCCAGGCTATTGAAGCGTTGCCGGGTGACTTCCAGCACATCCTGAGATGGCCCAACAACGGGGGGATGATGCAGCAACCAAGCAACCGGGGCGCTGTCGGCATCCTTAATCTTGCCCCACACCAGCGTGCAGCGCTGCTGAGCGCGGGTCAGGGCCACATAGCACAAGCGCAGATTTTCGGCCATCTCCTCCAGACGGGCTTGCCGCCGCGCCGGAGCCTGCTCCTCCGCACCGATGGCGAGCACGGTGCGCCCCGGCTGGGCGGGATCGTGATACAGCACCAGATCGCGCTCGCTGTTTCGCAGTCGGCCATCCCATAGAAACGGGCAGAACACCACTGGATATTCCAGACCCTTGCTTTTGTGGACGGTGACGATGCGCACCAGATTTTCATCGCTTTCCAACCGTAATTGCTGTTCTTCGTCGCTACGGGTCGGGGCGCGGCGGCGGTCGCCGAACCATTTCAGCAATCCGGCCATCCCAGCATGGCTACGGCTGGCAATATGCAGCAACTCCGCCAGATGCAGCAGATTGGTCAGCCGCCGTTCGCCATCCTGGAACGCCAGCAGGCGCGGTGCCACTGCGTAGTCCTGCAGCCAGGCGCGGAAAAAGCGCATAAAGCCCTGCTCCCGCCACTGTTGCCGATAGTTCTGAAACACTTCCAGCCAGCGCGCCCAAGCTTGTTCAGCGTCGCGCAGTTGATAAAGCGTCTCGCCGCTCAGCCCGAACAAATCTCCAGCCAGGGCGGCGCGCACCCGGCCCTCGTCACCCGGCTCCAGCACCGCCGCCAGCACATCCGCCAGTTGCTGCGCCTCCCGCGCCGCGAACACGCTGGCATCGACATGTTGCACACTGGGCACGCCCAACCGTAGTAACTGGTCGCGGATCAGTTGGCCTTGCCGGTGGTTGCGCACCAGCACAGCGATATCGCCGCCGCTCAAGGGCCGTTCGCCGATACCAGCCTGGCCAAGCGCCCCCAGTGTCAACAGATGGGCGATTTCAGCGGCTGTGGCACGCGCGGCCCGCTCGTTGGCAATGCCTTTGTTTAACGGCTGCCCGCCGTCTGGCTCCAGCCACCAAATCTGGAATGGCGGTTCATTGCGACCCTGGATCCACAATGGCTCGTGGCGCTTCTTGGCAGCGGGCAGCGCGGGCTGGAAACCGATGGCGTCAAACAGGAACGGTTGGCTCTGACCAGCCCCGAACACCGCATTCAGTGCCGTGAGCAAGCGCGGATCGGAGCGCCAGTTCACATCTAAGGTGTAGCGCTGTTGGGCGTCATGGCGCGCAGCTAGATAGGCGAAGAGGTCCGCGCCGCGAAAGCTGTAGATAGCTTGCTTGGGGTCGCCAACCAGAAAAACCGGCTGCTGGGCGTCTGCGTAGATGCGCCGGAAAATTTCATACTGCACCGGGTCGGTGTCCTGAAATTCATCCACCAACGCCGCCGTATAACGATGACGCAAAGTGTCGGCCAATGGCCCGCCCCGCTGCGGATGCCGCAACGCGGTGCACAAATCCAGCAGCAAATCATCATAGGACTGCACTTGCCGCCGACGCTTGCGCGTGGCCAGTTCCGCTTCGCAGTAACGCAGTAATTTCACCGGGATCTGGTGCCGACAGGCGGCGACCAGGCTGTCGCAGGCCGCTTTTAAGTGCGTGCACGCATCGAAAAAGGCATGATGAGGCGCTGGTTGCTGGGCTTTCCGCGCTTGCTCCAGGGTGGCGGTCGTAAACTGCTCAAATTTGGGAAACAGGGCCAGTTGCGGGATCTCGGCGCTGAAATAAGCCGCCATGGCGTTCAGCCATCCTGGCAGCGCCTTTAAGCTGTATTTCTGCCGGTTGAGACCGGGCGCGGTCAGCAATAGCTGCTCGATGGCGGCACCATCCGCCTGCCAGAGTTGCCGAGCGCGCCGCCAGGCTGTGACAAACGCCTGCTCCAGGCTTGGACCAGCGGCGCTCGGCTTCGGGGTACTCATCTCCAGATACGGCTTACCCAGATAGGGCAGGATGGTGGCGAGCAACCGTGCTGGACTGTAGTTTTTATCGAGAAAATACTGCACGACCAGCGGCGAGGCCGGGTAAAATTCGCGCCGCCAGAAGTCCTCGACGATTTCCTGCAACAGATCGCTGGTATCGGCTAGCAGTTCCGTCTCAAAGGCCAGACCGCTGGCGAAGGCGCTATCGGCCAGTGCGCGTTGGCAAAAACCGTGAATGGTAAAGATGGCGGCCTCATCGAAACCGCGCGCGGCATTGTGCAGGCGGCGCAGGGCCAGCTCGCGGTCGGGCAACACATCCAGCATCCGGGCGCTGAACTCGTCCTCATCCTCAGCGCGCCCCCGTAAAAAGGCCAGCCGGATTTGTCCCAGGCGTTGGCGGATGCGGTCGCGCAATTCGCGAGTGGCGGCGTTGGTGTAAGTGACCACCAGGATGCGATGGACGGGAATCGCTGCTTCCATCACCAGCCGCAGATACAGCGCGGTCAGGGCGTAGGTCTTGCCGGAGCCGGCGCTGGCTTCAATCAGGTTAAGACCGCGCAGCGGGGTATAGAGCGGGTCGAGGCGTTCCATCAAGCGCTATTGTCGCGGCCAAAGTATTCAGTGCCATAGCGCTCAATCCGCAGCTCCGGCGACCAGAAATCCAACGGCAGGCCGGCCTTATGCTTGAGCTGGGCCAGAAAGACATAGGGATCGGGTAGGCTTTCCCACACCGCGGGTAAAAAGGTGGCGCGGCAGTGGCGAAATTGCAAAATCAGCCCATCCACGCCCGGCTGTAATTGCGCCAGCAGTTCGTCCTCGGAACCGAAGTGCAGCGCTTCTGGCAGCGACAGCACCGAGATGAACAGCGCCAGTTGCGGCCACTCCTCAGGCCGCACTTCGGGAAAGCGGGGATCTTCGAACGCGGCGGCATAGGCATGGGCCGCGACATCCTGCACCAGGGGTTGATAGGCGGCAAGCGTCCCAATGCAGCCGCGCAACTGGCCGCTTTGCTCCAAGGTCACGAAGGTGGCCCGGTTGGGTCGCAGCGTGGCGGGATAGTCCTGCGCACGGACCGGCAATGCCTGGCCGTGGCGCAAGCCGTGCTGGATGGAAGCGCGGGCTACCTCCAGCAGGGTAGCCCGGTCGCTGGCGGACAGTGGGTTAACGGGCGTCATAGTCATGCGGACGCCCTTCAATGGAACGCATAGGCGCCATAACCAACCACTTGATCGCGCGCGCCGGCGGTATCGCCGGAATTGCGCAAATCCAGGGTCACGCCTTGCAGGCCGCGCCGCCGCGCCACCCAGAGCAGGCCATTGATGGGATTGCGTCCACAAGCTTGATCGTAACCGATGTCTTCGTAGCGCAAGGCTGCAATGGCCTCGGAGGTGGCCTGATCCAGAGCACGCGCGGTTTGGTAGTCCCGGTAGTGGCTAAGATCGGAGCTGATTACGATGAGGGTTTCCGGGCCACCCCACACGCTTTCCAGCACAGCGCCCACCTCTGCGGGTCGAGCGTCGCCGACCACCAGCGGCACCAGGGTGAAATCGCCCAACACTTCTTGCAGAAACGGCAACTGCACCTCCAAACTGTGTTCGCGTTCATGCGCCTGTTCCAGCGCTTCAACTCCAGGCTGCTGCCGCAGCCGCTTGAGCGCCGCCTGATCCACGGCAATTGGACCCAGTGGAGTGGCGAAGGCCTTCATGCCGCTGACGGCCAAACCCCGGAAACCCACCCGGTGACTCGGCCCCAGCAACACGACGTGCGTCACCTGCTCGCGCAGTGGGCACAGTCCGGCATAGGCTGAAGCGGCAATCGGGCCGGAGTAGATATAACCGGCATGAGGAACAATAAGCGCCTTGGGCGACGGTCCGGTCGTGGGTTGGGCCTGACGTAAAAACTGCCGCACTTGGGCGTGCAGTTGTTCAGGATCGGCTGGATAGAAAAACCCCGCCACAGCGGGTGCGCGCACGGTTTGCATAACGCCCTCCCGATCAATTTGCCAACACGAATCCATTAGAGTATAGGGCTTGAACGGAATTCGTTTGCAACGGTCTGCCCATAAATCGACCCCTAGCGACCGGCGCTCCTGCTGGCCGGAACATGATGAGAGCCTTTCCCAAGGAGGCCGTGATGTACCCAACCACCTTATTCTTCCCGACTCGCTACTGGCGCGCGCTCGACGATGGCCGAGTACAGTGCGAGGTCTGCCCACGTTATTGCAAGCTGCATGAAGGCCAGCAGGGTCTGTGCTTCGTGCGTGGCTGTCACCACGGGCAAATCATGCTGACCAGCTATGGCCGCTCCAGCGGGTTTTGCATTGATCCCATCGAAAAAAAACCGCTGAATCATTTTTTGCCTGGCACGCCGGTGCTGTCCTTTGGCACGGCGGGCTGCAATCTGGCTTGCAAATTCTGCCAGAACTGGGATATGAGCAAATCGCGCGAAATGGATACTCTGGCTGACACCGCCGCGCCGGACAAGCTGGCGCGGGTGGCGCAGGAGCTGGGCTGCCGCAGCGTGGCCTACACCTATAACGACCCGGTGATTTTCATGGAATACGCTATGGATGTCGCCATCGCTTGCCGCGACTACGACATTCGCTCGGTGGCGGTGACGGCGGGCTATCAATGTGACGACGCCCGTCGAGAATTCTATCGTCACATGGATGCCGCCAATGTGGATCTCAAAGCCTTCAGTGAGGATTTTTACTGGAAGGTCTGCGGTGGCCATCTGCAACCGGTGCTGGAAACCCTGCTGTACCTCAAGCGGGAAACCACCGTCTGGTTGGAAATCACTACACTGCTGATTCCTGGCGAGAACGATTCCGATGCTGAGCTGGAGGCCCTGACTCAGTGGATCGCGGAAAATCTGGGACCCGATGTGCCCATTCACTTTACCGCCTTTCATCCCGACTGGAAGATGATGGGCCACTCGCCGACGCCGCCATCCACGCTCAACCGGGCGCGGCGCATTGCGTTGAAAAACGGCCTGCGCTACGCCTACACGGGCAATATCAGCGACGAGAAAGGCGGCAGCACCTACTGTCACCAGTGCAACCGCAAACTGATTGGCCGCGACTGGCATACCCTGGGCGACTGGAATCTGACCACAGATGGCCATTGCAATGGCTGCGGCGCCATATGCGCGGGCGTTTTTGAAGCGCGACCGGGCAACTGGGGTGCCAGACGCCGCCCGGTGCGCCTTCGACAGTATGCCGACTGACACGCCCAGACTGCGCTCTCTGCACTGAGCGGACATGCTGAGTTATCGCCATGGCTTTCATGCCGGCAACCATGCCGATGTATTCAAGCATCTGGTCTTGCTCCAGCTCCTGCGCGCCCTACAGCGCAAGGACAAAGCTTTTTGCGTGCTGGACACCCACGCTGGCGCGGGCCGCTACGATCTGCAAGCACCGTTCGCCCAGAAGAATTGCGAATTCGCCAGCGGCATTGGCCGGCTGTGGTCACAACCAGCCCTGAGCGCGGAACTGAGCGACTATGTGCAGCAGGTGCGGGCGCTGAACCCGGATGGTGCGCTGCGCTGGTATCCCGGCTCGCCGCGCCTGGCGCGCGCCCTGCTCCGCCCCCAGGATCGGCTGATCCTGACCGAGCGCCACCCCACCGAATACGCCGCACTCCAGCGGGAATTCGCTGGCGACCGGCAAGTCGCCGTTCATCCCACCGATGGCTATGGCGCACTCACCGCGTTTTTGCCGCCGCCCGAGCGGCGCGGCCTGGTGCTGCTGGATCCAGCCTACGAGTTGCAAGACGAATGGCAATGCCTGAGCACAGCGATTCAGCTCATCCGGCGGCGCTGGGCCACGGGCATCCTTGCGGTCTGGTATCCCCTGCTCGACCGCACCACCGATCAGCGTTGGCACCAAGCTCTCCAAGCCCTGACCATTCCAGCGCTGCTGTGCGCAGAACTGGAACTGTATCCTGAGAATGGCCCGCCAGGATTGCGCGGCTCTGGCATGCTCCTGATGAATCCGCCCTGGCAGCTCGATGAAACACTCAGCCGCCTGTTGCCAGAACTGCGCCGCTGGCTGGGCGTGGGCGCGCACACCCGAACCCGACTGGAATGGCTAACGCCCGCACCCTGACTGCAAGCCTTTAGGAACCCCCCATGTCCTACACCACCCTGATTGACGCCGCCACGCTCAAGGCCCATCTCGGTCATCCAGACTGGGTGGTCATCGACTGCCGATTTAGTCTGAGTGATGCCCAAGCCGGCCAGCGCGCCTATCGGGACAGCCATCTGCCCGATGCCCGCTACGCCCATCTCGATGCCGATCTGTCCGGGCCGATCACCCCAGCCACAGGCCGCCATCCCCTGCCCGATCCGGCGCGGCTGGCCAGCACCCTCGGAAACTGGGGTATTGGCCCAGAAACTCAGGTGGTGGCCTATGACGATCTGGGAGGAATGTTGGCGGCGGCGCGTTTGTGGTGGTTGCTGCGCTGGTTGGGGCACACCGCCTGCGCGGTGCTAGACGGCGGTTTTCCCGTCTGGCGCGCCGCCGACTTGCCCTTAACCGCCGCCTTGCCGACCACGCCAGCGCGCTCGTTTACTGGCCAGCCGGATGACCGCCTCTGGCTGACCACCGCACAGGTGCAGACGCTGCCCGCCGAGGCACTCCTGCTGGATGCCCGCACTACAGTACGATTTCGGGGCGAGCTGGAACCCATTGACCCGGTGGCGGGCCATATTCCCGGCGCACTCAATCTGCCCACCGAGGGTAATCTGGCGGCGACAGGCCGGTTTTTGCCGCTCGCCGCGCTAAAGGAACGGTTCACGGCCATTCTAGGGGCCAGAGCGCCCCACACCGTGGTTCACAGTTGCGGCTCCGGCGTCACCGCTTGCCATAATCTGCTGGCCATGGAAGCCGCTGGCCTGCCCGGCTCGCGGCTCTATGTCGGTTCTTGGAGTGAGTGGATCCGCAACCCGGACCGCTCTACCGCTACCGGGGAGGCATAGAGCGCCGGGCTGGACCAACTTGCTCCTTCACACGAGAGGGTTGCAGATAGCTTGGCGGTAACGGGTGTGTCAAACGACAGGATCGGACGGCTCATCCGTCGTCGGCGCGGGTTTATCTTGCTTGCGCTGGCGTTTCTCTTGCTGCTTCTCATCTTGTTTTTTCTTCTTGGCAAGGTCGCGCTGACGTTTTTCGTATTGATAGTTGGGCTTGGCCAAAAGTGCTCCTTCAAAAAAGGGAGGTGGTCAGGATCTTTCTGGGTAAGGGCTATTTTTTGCCGATCAACTCAATCGGGTAGCCGTCCGGGTCTTCGATAAAGGAAATGATGGTCGTGCCCGCATTCATCGGCCCGGCTTCGCGCAAGATTTTCCCGCCTCGGCTTTTCACCTCGTCCGTTGCGCGATAAACATCATTGACTTCCAGGGCGATATGGCCGTAAGCGGTACCCATTTCGTAGCGATCCACGCCCCAATTGTAAGTGAGTTCGATAACACTGTGGGCGGATTCGTCACCATAACCCAAAAAGGCCAAGGTGAATTGGCCGTCGGGGTAATCCTTGCGGCGCAACAACTTCATCCCCAGGACTTCGGTGTAAAACTGAATTGAGCGATCCAGATCACACGTTCTTAACATCGTATGCAAAATGCGCATGACGTAGGCTCCTTAGCCTTGGCGGGCGATGCATAACCGACGCACCTTCAGTCAGCGCGCCGGTTTTCAGCTTAACACCGACCTTTAGATGCAGCGATCCGCATCCGCAACGCGTTGAGCTTGATAAACCCACCGGCGTCCTTTTGATCGTAAGCGCCGGCATCGTCTTCGAAGGTGGCGATGTTCATGTCGAACAGGCTGTCGTCGGATTTGCGGCCGACGATGATAACGTTGCCCTTATACAACTTCACCCGCACCGTGCCATTGACCGGCGCTTGCGAAGCATCGATGAGAGTTTGCAGCATCCGGCGTTCGGGACTCCACCAGTAGCCGTTATAGACCAGGCTGGCGTAGCGCGGCATCAGATCGTCCTTGAGGTGGGCAACCTCCCGATCCAGGGTCAGCGATTCCATCGCTCGATGCGCCTTGAGCAGGATGGTGCCGCCGGGGGTCTCGTAGCAGCCGCGTGACTTCATCCCGACATAGCGGTTTTCCACCAAATCCAGCCGACCGATACCGTGTTCGCCGCCCAAGCGATTCAATGTCGTTAGCACAGCAGCCGGCGTCAGCGCTTCACCGTCGATGGCTACAATGTCGCCGTTGCGATAGTCCAGTTCGATCACGCGCGGCTGATCGGGCGCTTTCTCCGGCGCGACCGACCAGCGCCACATGTCTTCCTCTGGCGCATTCCAGGGGTCTTCCAGCACCCCGCCTTCGTAGGAAATATGCAAGAGATTCGCGTCCATCGAATAGGGTGATTTCGTTCCGCGCTTCATCTCGACTGGGATACCGTGCCGCTCGGCGTAGGCCAGCAGCTTCTCGCGGGAGAGCAAATCCCACTCCCGCCACGGTGCGATGATCTTAATATCCGGCTTCAGCGCGTAAGCGCCCAGCTCAAACCGCACTTGATCGTTGCCCTTGCCAGTCGCGCCGTGGGATACCGCATCGGCTCCAGTCTGCACCGCAATTTCGATTTGGCGCTTGGCGATCAGCGGCCGGGCAATAGAGGTTCCCAGCAGATATTCGCCTTCATAGACTGCGTTGGCACGGAACATGGGGAAGACAAAATCACGTACGAATTCTTCGCGCAGATCGTCGATGAAAATGTTTTCTGGCTTGATGCCGAATTGCAGCGCCTTCTGCCGCGCCGGCTCCAGCTCTTCGCCCTGGCCCAGGTCGGCGGTAAAGGTCACGATCTCGCAGTGATACACATCTTGCAGCCATTTCAAAATGACCGAAGTGTCCAGCCCGCCTGAATAGGCCAACACGACTTTTTTTACATCAGACATAACATTCCCCAGGATGCCCAGCGGTTCAAACAGGAAAGCGGCTTGAGTGGGTGGGTGCCCGCCCCGGCCACGCAAACTGTTAGCTTAAGGGTTTGCCTTCATGCGTCAAGGCGCGACGCGCGTATAATTCAAGGTCAGATGACGCTACCGCCGCCGGAAACTCCATGGATACCCTCACCCTGACCCGCCCTGACGATTGGCATTTGCATGTGCGAGACGGCGCGGCCCTGTGTGCGGTCGTGCCGCATACGGCCCGCCAATTTGCCCGCGCCATCATCATGCCCAATCTGCGCCCGCCGGTGACGACCACTGCGCAAGCGCTGGCTTATCGAACGCGGATTCTGGCCGCCGTCCCGGCGGGAATGCAGTTTCAGCCCTTGATGACGCTGTATTTGACCGACAATACACCGCCTGTCGAAATCGACCGGGCCAAAGCATCCGGTCAGGTTGTCGCCTGCAAGCTGTATCCTGCTGGCGCGACCACCAATTCTGATTCCGGCGTGACCGACATACGGACAATCTACCCAGTGCTGGACGCGATGCAGGCCCAAGGCCTGTTACTGCTGGTGCATGGCGAGGTTACCGATCCGGCGGTGGATATTTTCGACCGTGAAGCGGTATTCATCGAACGGGTGTTGATTCCCATCGTCAACGATTTCCCCGCGCTGAAAATCGTGCTGGAGCACATCACCACGCAGGACGCGGCGGACTACGTGCGGGAAGCGCCGACCACGGTCGCCGCCACCCTCACCGCCCATCATCTGCTGTATAACCGCAACGCCATTTTCCAAGGTGGCATCCGGCCACATTACTACTGTTTGCCGATTCTCAAACGCGAACGCCACCGCCAGGCGTTGCTGCAAGCGGCGACCAGCGGCCACCCCAAATTTTTTCTCGGCACCGACAGCGCGCCGCATCCCCAACAGGGCAAGGAAGCGGCCTGCGGTTGCGCGGGATGCTACACCGCTCATGCGGCGCTGGAACTCTACGCCGAGGCGTTCGATGCGGTCGGCGCGCTGGAGCGGCTGGAAGCCTTCGCCAGTTTCCACGGCCCGGATTTCTACGGCCTGCCGCGCAATACCGGCACTGTCACGTTGCGCCGCCAGGCGACAATAGTTCCTGAGCAATTGCCGTTTGATTCGGATACGTTGGTTCCCTTGCGTGCTGGGGAAACAGTGGCCTGGAGAATGGCTTAGAGCAAAGCTCAGGAAAGTTCTCATACAGAGCCCATACTGAATTCCGCAAAAATTAAACCTAAGCGATCAGCTCGAGGAGAAGCATAATGTCAATCATGGAGCGGTGGGCGAACGGATGGCTGCGCGGATGCTTGATTCTACTGCTGGCGGGTTCGAGTGCCGTCGGCAAAGTAGCGGTTGCCGCGCCGTCTTGGGACGAAACCGAAAAGGCGGCACGCGGCCAAACCGTCTACTGGAATGCCTGGGGCGGCGACGAAAAGATCAACGCCTACATCGCCTGGGTCAGCGAGCAGGTCAAGGACCGCTACGGCGTCACCCTCCAGCACGTCAAGGTGACCGACATCGCCGAATCAGTGTCGCGCATCCTGGCCGAAAAATACGCCGGTCGCCATGAGAAAGGCTCGGTGGATTTGCTCTGGCTGAACGGTGAAAATTTCCACACCATGAAAAATAACGGCTTGCTGTTCGGCCCCTTCTCGGAACGGCTGCCCAACTATACCATCGTCGATACCGTCACCATTCCAAGCACCCAGATGGACTTCACCGAGCCGGTGGACGGCATGGAAGCGCCGTGGGGTAAATCCCAGATGGTTTTTATTTACGATCCGCCGCAACTGCCCAATCCGCCGAAATCCGCCGCCGAGCTGCTGGCTTACGCCAAGGCGCACCCGGGCCGGTTCACCTATCCAGAACCACCCGATACACTCGGCTCGACGTTCCTCAAGCAGATTTTGCTGGAATTGACCGACCAGCGCGACGCCTTGCAAAAACCGGTCGCCGAAACCAGCTTCGGACCGGTGACCGCGCCGCTGTGGGGTTGGCTGGATGAATTGCGCCCGCACCTCTGGCGACAGGGCCAGGCCTACCCGCAAAGCACGCCCGCCTTGCGTCAACTGCTGGCGGATGGCGAAATCGACATCGCCTTTAGCCTTAACCCCAACGACGCTTCGGCGGAGATTGCAAAGGGTAATCTGCGCGATACGGTCCGCACCTACGTCTTCGCGGGCGGCGCTATCGCCAACACCCATTTCGTCGCCATCCCCTACAACTCCAGCGCCAAGGAAGGCGCGCAGGTGATCGCCAATTTCCTGCTCTCCCCCGAAGCGCAGGCCCGCAAGCTGGATCCTGGCGTGTGGGGTGATCCGACGGTGTTGGGCCTTGCCAAACTGACCCCTGCCGACCGCGAGCGCTTTACAAAGCTCAAGCCGGGCGTGGCCACGCTCAGCCCGGCCGCGCTGGGTGCGCCGCTGCCTGAGCCGCATCCCAGTTGGATGGAACGCCTCGAAACCGCCTGGCGCGCCCGCTACAGCCGCTAGCTTAAGAAGCGCCGCATGAAGGGCCAGCTGGGAACTGGGCGGTGGCTCGCCCGCGCGCCAGCGCTAACGCTCTTGCTGTTGCTGGCCCCGATCGTCGCCGGTTTGCTCGGTACGCTGCTGCCTGCCTGCGGCTGGTTACCGGTGGTTGGGGCCGACCATCTTTCCTGGCAACCGTGGCGCGTCTTGCTGGCGGAGCCGGGTTTCTGGCGGTCGCTGGCGCTGACGCTGTGGACTGGGTTCGCGGCCACCGCATTAGCGTTGTTGCTGGCCTTGGCCGTGCTGGCGACCTGCGCGCACACGCCCTGGCTGGGCCGCATCCGCCAGATTCTAGCGCCGCTGCTGGCCATCCCCCATGCGGCGCTGGCCTTCGGACTGACCTTCCTCATCGCCCCTAGCGGCTGGTTAGTGCGCTGGCTGTCGCCGTGGGCGACCGGCTGGGAGCGGCCGCCTGATTTGGCCGGTTTCGGGCCGCAAGATCCATGGGGCTTGAGCCTGATTCTGGTGTTAATCCTCAAGGAAGCGCCGTATTTGCTCTTCATGGGGTTGGCGGGTCTGGCGCAATTGCCGGTTGCGGAGTGGTCGGCCATGGCGCGCACGCTGGGCTATGGCCCGGTGATGACTTTCCTCAAAGTGGTTCTGCCACCGCTCTATCCGCTGCTGCGCCTGCCGGTGTTCGCCGCGCTGGCGTTCGCGCTGACTGCGGTGGATGTGGCCTTGATCATCGGCCCCAGCACGCCGCCGACCCTGGCGGTGCAAGCCCTACGCTGGTTCAACCACCCGGAGCTTTCCTGGCGACTGCCAGCCTCGGCGGCGGCGGTTTTACTCACAGTGCTGACCCTGGTGGCGCTGGCGGCCTGGGAGGGCGCGGTGTGGGCACTGGGCCGACTCAGCCAACCGTGGCTGACCGGTGGCGGACGCGGTGGAGCCGGTCACACGCCCCGACGGCTCGCGCTCGGCGGCGGCGGGCTGGCGTTGCTGCTGACCTGGCTCAGCCTGCTGGCGCTGGCCCTGTGGTCGTTCGCTCGGCGCTGGAATTTCCCACTATATTGGCCCGAACAATGGACGTGGGAACACTGGAGCGGCCAGGCCAACAACGTGCTGGCGCTGGGTTGGAACACCTTAGCGGTCGGCGCGGCGGCCACCGGCTTGGCCGTAGCCCTGTCAGTCGCCTGTCTGGAGCAGGAAGTCCAGCGCCAACCGACCTTTTCTGGGCGCAGCCTGTGGCTGCTGTATCTGCCGCTGCTCGTCCCCCAAGTCGGTTTTCTGTTCGGCATTCAAGTCTTGCTGGCGTGGAGTGGTTTGGATGGCGGCTGGATGGCGCTGATCTGGACACATCTGCTGTTCGTGCTGCCTTATGTGTTCCTGTCACTGGCCGATCCCTGGCGGGCGTTCGATCCTCGCTACGCCCAGACCGCACTGGCGCTGGGAGCCAGCCCCACCCGCGCTTTCTGGCGGATCAAGCTACCGATGCTGCGCGGTTCGGTGGCGGTGGCAGCGGCGGTGGGGTTTGCGGTCAGCGTCGCGCAGTATCTCCCTACCCTATTCGCTGGCGCAGGCCGGTTTGCAACCCTCACCACCGAAGCGGTGACGCTGGCGAGTGGGGCCAACCGGCGCATCATCGGCGTGTACGCAGTGGCGCAAACGGCGCTGCCGCTGCTCGGTTTCGCCCTCGCCCTGTGGCTGTCCCAACGAAGGAAACCCTCAGATGCGCTCCGGTGACGCCCGCATCCTGCTGCTGCGCCATGTAGCCATCCGCCTGCAAGATCGGCTGCTGTTCGCACCCTTGAACCTCACCATCCATCCCGGCGAGGTGGTGACGGTGATGGGGCCCAGCGGCTGCGGCAAATCTACTCTGCTTAATTATCTCTGCGGCACCCTGCCGCCTGCGTTTCAAGCCAGCGGCTCGGTGCGGCTGGGCCAGCGTGAACTACTTGGCTTGCCCGTGGAACAGCGCCGCATCGGCATCCTATTTCAGGACGCGCTGCTCTTTCCACATCTGAGTGTGGCCGAGAATCTGGCGTTCGGCTTGAAGGGCGGTCTCTCTGGCCCGACACGCGGCTTTCGGGTGGAAACCGCCTTGTCGGATGCCGGGCTGGAAGGCTTGGGCGGGTGCGATTCCGCTACACTGTCGGCGGGCCAACGCGCGCGCGCCGCGCTGATGCGCACTCTGCTCGCGGAACCGGAGGCGTTGTTGCTGGACGAACCATTTTCCAAGCTGGACGCCGAGTTGCGAGCGCGGATGCGAACCTTTGTGTTCGAGCACGCCCGCCAGCGCCGCTTGCCCACCCTGCTGGTCACCCACGATCCGGCCGACGCCGCCGATGCGGGCGGGCCGACCATCCTGCTGGATCACTCGCCAGCGCTTAATGTCGGGAACCAGATGGCGATGGCGGTAGCCCCTGAAAGTCCGGGAAACGCCCCGCCTCCCGCTCCACGCGCGCGCCGCCCCCCATGATCTCCTCAGCCAGGCGGGCAAAATCGGTCGGCTCTTCGGAGAGTACATGCTCGTACAGGGTCGGGTCCCAGCATTCGATGCGCTGGGCATAGGCCAACAACACCACGGTCTCGCGGATGCCGGCGTAATCCAGCAGCCGACGTGGCAGCAGTAACCGCCCGCTGGCGTCCAACTCCAGTTCGGTCGCACCCCGGTGAAAATAGCGCACGAAGTCGCGGTTTTTCTTGACGTAGGGATTCAGACCTTCGAGTTCGGCGGTGACGCGCCGCCACTCGGTACCAGGGTAGAGCATCAAATGCTGCTCGAAGCCGCGGTTGACCACGAAATGGCCCTCGGCTTGGATGGGAAGCTGTTTCCTCAGCGCAGTCGGCAGCGCGATTCGCAGCTTGGAATCGAGCTTGCATTCGAATTCGCCGAGGAAATGCGCCATGCTTTCAGCTTAACAGATTATGGCTTGACAGCGTGGTTAAACAACCGCGAACGGGTTAGAAACACACCCCTTCCGAGCTTTCCAAAGTAACCAGGCCGCCTGGGTCATCGTGGGAAATTCCGCCTGAAAATGCACTGCAACTCGCCTCCAAACGCCGGTTGCTGCGTAAGATAAGAATAAGGATGCCCCATCTCAACCCAGGCCGCCGCACCCATGCCACTAACCGCAACCAGAACGCTGCTTGGGCTCCAGTCGCTGACATGGTTTTTACTGCTGAACGCCGCCGATTCCGCCTATAATGCGCGTCCCCCCGGCCAGGCCGCGCCATCTGTTCCCATGGCTTCCCAAGACTGTTTACCCGACTTGATCGCTCGTAGCGCCTTGCGTGACCGGGAAGCGTTCGCGCTGCTCTACCGCCAGGCCGCGCCGACTTTGTATGGCCTGTTGCTCAAACTGGTGCACGACCGCGATCTGGCGGCCGATTTACTGCAAGAAGGCTTTGTGCGGATTTGGCAGCGCGCGGGCGATTATCGCCCGCAGCTGGGCCAGCCGTTCACCTGGATGGGCAGCATTATCCGGCATCTGGCCATCGACCATCTGCGGCGTGGCCACCCACACCGTTACGCCCATTGGGATGATGCTGACTGGGCGTTGGTAGCTGACGCTGGCTCAACCCCCGAACAGTCTCTGTGCACTGGCCAGGAGGATGCAGCACTCGCGCGTTGCCTGGAAACCCTCGAGCCAGAGCCGCGTCGCGCGGTCTTGCTGGCCTATTACGAGGGCTTAACTCATGACTTGATCGCCAAACGCCTGGACCGGCCCTTGGGTACGATTAAGGCGTGGGTGCGGCGCAGCCTACAGCGCTTGAAAAACTGTCTGGGGGAAACCGTATGAACCTCCACCACTCTCCGCTGGCCGATCAACTGGCCGCCGAATACGTCTTGGGCGGATTAAAAGGCTCAGCGCGCCGCCGCTTTGAACGCCTTCTGCCCGCGCATCCAGCGCTACGGCGGGCCGTCGTTGCCTGGGAACAGCAGCTAAACCGGCTTGCCATTGGCAGTGATCCGATTACCCCGCCACCAGAAATCTGGCAGGGCATTGAGCGTCGGCTGTTTCCTGTCCCGCCGCCCCACGCCTGGTGGAACAGTTTGTCTTTCTGGCGCGGTTTGGCCTTGGCGAGTGGCTTGGCGGCGGCCATCACTCTGGCTCCGCCCTGGGTGTGGTCGCCCAGCGCGCAGCCGATGCCGTTCGCCGTAGTGCGCGGCAAGCAACAGGAGGTGTTATGGACGGTGGCCTTGGCTGAAGATGGGCGGGTGCATGTCAACAATTTGCGCGCCATGGCGATGCCGCCCGACCAGCGTTGCCTGCTCTGGCTTAAAACCGCCAAGACGCCGCCGGTTATGCTGGGCGTCTTGCCTGATGACGGCGGCTCGCGCACCCTGGCAGTGCCGTCGGCCACCGCCGACCTGTCTCCCCGAGGCGAACTTTGGGTCACCATGGAACCCATCCACCCCCATCCACAGCCGCCCGCCCAGCCTCTCTATCACGCGCACTGGCAAGCGCTTTAAGGATCAGCGGCGTGGCGCGGCCTCACCAGTACCGTTCAAAATCCGGTCCCCGCTCCGGCAGCCGACGCGGCGTCCCCTGAGCGTCCACAGCCACGTAAACGATCACCGCTTCAGTGACCTTGTCCGCTTGCAGATTGCCATCACGCGCGCGCTGAGCGAAAACCTCGACCTGGATCGTGATCGACGTGACGCCCACTTTCTGGATGCGGGCGAAGCAGCTCACCAGATCCCCCACAAATACCGGCTTATGAAAAGCCATGGAGGTCACGGCGACCGTGGTAACCCGTCCACCCGCATACTCAATCGCCACCACGCCCCCGGCAATATCCATCTGCGCCATGATCCAGCCGCCGAATATATGGCCGTTGGGATTGGTGTCGGCCGGCATCGCCAAAATCCGCACGGTGGGCTGACGATCCCGGGGAAAAAGCGCCTGTGCATCGTTAGACATGACCACTCCTACGGGGTAAATGGCAATGGCGGCTGGCGGCGTTTAGGCTCACCCGTCGGCCGTGGACTAGATTATGATACCGCCCTGCAAAGCGGTGAGATCCCAACGGAGGATAAAGGCGATGGTGCGAAGCAGAACGGTGGCTGTGTATTCCGGCGAGGCACTGGGCCGTTATGGCTTTGACGATCACCCCTTTGGCGAAGACCGCATTCACGCCTTTTGGGACGAAATGCACCGGCGTCAATTTGACTATCAGGTCAAGATTCTGGAACCCAGCACCGCCACCGAAGAACAGCTTCGGCTCTTCCATACCACCGCCTACATCGAAAAAGTCAAGAAGCTCTCCAAGATCGGCCATGGGCTGCTCGATTACGGCGATACCCCAGCTTATAAAGGCGTGTTTGAGGATGCAGCAGTGGTCGTGGGTACCGTAGCAGACGCCACCCACAAAACCATGCGCAATGAGGTGCGGCGGGCGTTCGTGCCCATTGCCGGCCTGCATCACAGCATGCCCGACACCGCTTCCGGCTTCTGCGTCTTTAACGATGTCGGCGTAGCTATCAAGATCCTGCAACAGGAGTATGGCCTGGAACGGATCGCCTATGTGGATATCGACGCTCACCATGGCGACGGGGTGTTTTATCCATTTGAATCCGATCCCACGGTCATCTTCGCCGACATACACGAGGATGGCCGCTACAACTTCCCCCAAAGCGGGTTCTCACACGAAACCGGCAAGGGGTCGGCCCGAGGCCGCAAACTCAATATCCCGCTGCTGCCGCTGTCGGCGGACGATGACTTCCTGCTGATGTGGGAAAAAGTCGCGGACTTCGTACGCCAGTGGCAACCACAATTCGTCTTCCTAAACTGCGGGGCCGATGGCCTCCATGGCGATCCGCTGGCGCACTTGCATTATTCCGTCCGCGCACATAGCCGCGCCGCGCACAGCTTGTGTGAAATCGCCGAGGAATTTGCGCAAGGACGCATTGTGGCAGTGGGCGGTGGCGGTTATGACTTACACAATGTTGGCAAAGCCTGGGTCGCGGTGGTGGATGCCTTTTTAGAAACCCCTATGGGTTAAGGAAAATGCCTGATTTCCACCGCCTGCTCTGATTCTCGCTGCCGCCCGGCGGCAAAGTGGCGTATTATTCCCCGTTTTCCACTCGTGATCCGCCAAGCTCCACCCCTAGTCCATGGCCTGGCGGACGCCTGCCTTGATCGAGAGCGCGCATGTTCAGCCGAGAACTACGGACCGCCGGATTCGATAACCTGTTGTGGAACATCCTGCAAGGCGCGCCACCGCGCCGGGAACTCCGCGCGCGGACGCATCGCCAAACCGCGTTTGGCCGCGCCTAGGATCCTAACGACCACCACGCGAGGCGACAGCGATGCACTGCCCGTTTTGCGGCGCTCATGATACGCGGGTTGTGGATTCGCGGCTGACCACGGAAGGCGACAAGGTACGCCGCCGCCGTGAATGCCCGCGTTGCAGCGCCCGATTCACCACGTATGAGGTGGCGGAATTACTGATGCCGCCCGTCCTCAAGCGCGATGGTCGGCGCGAGCCGTTCCTGGAAGAAAAATTGCGCAGCGGCTTGTTGCGGGCGCTGGAAAAGCGCCCGGTCAACGCCGCCCACATTGAAGAGACCATCCTCCGCATCAAAAACCGCGCGCGCGCCAGTGGCGAACGGGAACTCAGTAGCCAGAATATCGGCGCATGGGTGATGGAGGAACTGCGCCAACTCGATCAGGTCGCTTATGTCCGCTTCGCTTCGGTCTATCGCAGCTTCGAGGATGTCAACGCCTTCCGCGTCGAAATTGAACGCTTGCAGAGCGCTCCGCCTGAGTCGGCGGATCCCGCCGGATGAGGGCCAGCGATTACCGGCAAATGGCGCGCGCCCTGACCTTGGCTCAGCGCGGCTTGTATAGCGCCGATCCCAATCCGCGCGTCGGCTGTGTGCTTCTCAAGGATAACGTGGTGGTCGGTGAAGGCTGGCACGAGCGCGCCGGTGAGGCTCACGCCGAAGTGATGGCCCTGGAGGCCGCTGGAGAACGAGCGCGCGGCGCAACCGCCTACGTGACCCTGGAACCGTGTTGTCATCATGGCCGCACCCCACCCTGCACGGATGCCCTGCTGGCGGCTGGGGTGGCGCGGGTTGTGGCGGCCATGTCCGACCCAAACCCGCAGGTCGCCGGCAAAGGCCTGGCGATCCTGCGCGCGGCCGGAGTTGCGGTAGATTGCGGGCTAATGGAAGCCGAAGCGCGGGCGCTGAATCCTGGCTTCATTCAGCGCATGACCCAGCAACGGCCCTTCATCCGGGTGAAGCTGGCTATGAGTCTGGATGGGCGCACGGCGCTGGCGTCGGGCGCTAGCCAATGGCTCACTGGCGCGGCGGCGCGGCAGGATGTGCAACGACTGCGGGCGCGCAGCTCCGCCATCCTGACCGGGAGCGGCACGGTGCTAGCCGATGACCCGCACTTGAATGTGCGACTACCGGAAAACGCGCGCCAACCGCTGCGCGTCTTGCTCGATACGCGCTTGCGCACCCCACCCACCGCCCGCACTCTCCGGCTCCCCGGAGCCGTGCTGATTTTCACTGCCGCCGCCAATGCGCCCAGACAAGCCGCTCTGCAAGCCGTCGGCGCAGAAATCGTCCATATTCCACAGACCGACCAGGGCCTGGATTTAGCCGCCGTTATGGCAGAACTCGCGCGCCGCGAATGCAACGAAGTTCAGGTCGAAAGTGGTCCCACCTTGGCCGGAGCGCTGTTGCAAGCGGGACTCATAGATGAACTGGTCCTGTACCTGGCACCATTGCTCCTTGGCGATCAGGCGCGCGGCCTGTTCCACTTGCCGGAACTGACCCGCATGAGTGAACGTGCCGAGTTGGAAATTCTGGAAACGCGGATGGTGGGTAAAGATTGGCGGCTCCGGTTAAAAAAGCGCTGATATGAAATGTACAAATTTCAGCTTTTCTCCAAGCTAATTATTCTCTGCTCGAAAAGATGAATATTTCAAATCAGTTTGCGCCTACCGAACGTATTGTTGTCTATCCTGGGGATTGCCTGGATTTTCTAAAAACCATTCCAGACGGCGCGCTACAGCTTATTGTCACCTCTCCTCCTTATAACATTGGAAAGGAGTACGAAAGAAATTAATCTACAAAGCTATCTTTTACAACAATCTCAAGTCATCAAGGATTGTGTCCGGACGCTGTCCGATCAGGGCAGCATTGGTTGGCAGGTGGGCAATTATGTTGAAAATGGAGACATTATTCCTTTAGACGCTGTGTTGTATCCCATATTCAGCAGTCTAGGCATGAAAATGCGCAACCGTATTATCTGGCACTTTGAACATGGTCTGCACTGCTCTAGGCGATTCTCTGGGAGATATGAAACCATCATTTGGTTTACTAAAGATAGAAATTACTATTTCAATCTGGACCCCGTCCGCATCCCGCAGAAGTATCCAGGGAAAAAACACTTTAAAGGGCCAAAGGCTGGCGAGTATTCGTACAACCCTCTCGGCAAGAACCCTGGCGATCTGTGGATTATTCCAAACGTCAAGAATAACCATATCGAAAAAACGGATCATCCTTGTCAATTTCCAGTCGAATTGATTGAAAGATTGATTCTGTCTTTATCCGCCGAAGACGACTGGATATGTGATCCTTTTTTAGGAGCGGGGACATCGATTATCGCCGCGATCCGCCATAATCGTAAGGGAGCCGGAGCCGAAATCATGGAAAACTATATCCATCTCAGTTATGATCGCATACGCCAAGAAATTGCGGGCACCTTAAAAACACGCCCTATGAACAAACCTGTATATGACCTTGAAACATCCAGTAACAGCTTAAGAGTAGCTCCTTGGATCCCAAGAAATTAGGAGCAATGAGGCGGGGCTATATAATCTTTGGAGCGCGCGAAGACACTGCAACAACCTTAAACTAAACCCATTCCGCATTGCGCGCCATCAATCCGTCTTATCGAGAATCCCGCCATGTTCACTGGCATCATTACCGCCATCGGAACCCTCACTACGCTGCAACCACGCGGCGGCGATGTGTGCCTGCGCATTGCCACCGGCAAACTGGCTCTGCATGATGTCGGCCTTGGCGATAGCATCGCTGTCAGCGGTGTTTGTCTGACTGCTGTAGAAGTGCTAGGCGACGGTTTCTGCGCCGATGTCTCGCGCGAAACCCTGGAGCGCACCATTCTGGGCGACATACAACCGGGTGCCCAGGTTAACCTGGAAAAAGCCCTAACGCCGACTACGCGGCTCGGCGGCCATTTGGTCAGCGGCCATGTGGATGGCATCGGCATCGTCACCGCCTGGCAGCCGGATGGTCGCTCCTGGCGGTTGCGGATTCAGGCCCCGGACGCCCTGGCCCGCTATATCGCCGCCAAAGGCTCGATCTGCGTGGATGGAATCAGCCTGACCGTGAACCGGGTGGACGGCGCGGCGTTTGAGCTGAACATCGTGCCGCATACTCTGACCGAAACCACCCTGGCCGCTTGCCAGGTCGGGCGACGGGTCAACCTCGAGGTGGATCTCATCGCCCGCTATCTGGAGCGGCTGTTGCTAGGAGAGCGCGCCGCACACTCCAGCAGCGTGCTGACCGAGGCGCTGTTACGCGAACACGGATTCTGGAATCACGCATGACGCTGAATACGATTGACGCTATTTTGGGCGATTTCCGGCAAGGCAAAATGGTCATTCTGATGGATGACGAAGGCCGGGAAAACGAAGGCGATCTGCTCATGGCCGCCGCCATGGTGCGGCCGGAGGACATCAACTTCATGGCCCGCTACGGGCGCGGCCTGATCTGCCTGGCGCTGACCCGCGAACGCTGCCAGCAATTGCATCTGCCGTTGATGGTGCATGACAATTCCTCGCCGTTTTCGACCAATTTCACCGTGTCCATTGAAGCGGCACAGGGCGTGACCACCGGCATTTCCGCCTACGATCGCGCCCATACCGTGCGCACTGCGGTGCGCCCGGACGCCAAACCGGAGCATTTAGTGCAGCCTGGCCATATCTTTCCGCTCATGGCCCAACCCGGCGGCGTATTGACCCGCGCCGGCCATACCGAGGCCGGCTGTGATTTGGGCCGCCTGGCCGGGTTGGAACCGGCCGCCGTGCTGGTGGAAATCCTCAACGAGGACGGCACCATGGCGCGCCGACCGGATTTGGAGCAGTTCGCCGCCCACCATGGTTTAAAGATAGGCACGGTCGCGGATTTGATCCGCTACCGGATGCAGAATGAAAAAACCGTCGAACGAGTTGCGGACAGCGTCCTACAGACCGAGTTCGGCGCGTTTCGGGTGTTCACCTATCAAGATGTGGTCAGCCGCCAAGTGCATTTCGCACTGGTCAAGGGCGAGATCCAAGCCGACCAGCCCATCGTGGTGCGGGTCCATGTACAGCACCTGCTCAGCGATCTGCTGGCCTTGCGCCTGCCGGATAGCGGCTGGCCCCTGCGCGATGCCTTGCAGCGCGTCGCCCGCGAGCCGAGCGGGGCGCTGGTTTTTCTAAGCCGCAACGAGGATGCAGCGGCGCTGATCCGGCGGATGCGCGGCTATCAGCTCGGCGCGGCGGAAGCACCGCGCGCGGCTGATCAAAGCACCGAATTACGCACTTACGGCATCGGCGCACAAATTCTGCTCGATATTGGCGTGCGCCGGATGCGCGTCCTGGGCACACCCAAGCGTCTGTCCGGCCTCTCCGGCTTCGCACTAGAAATCGTTGATTATCTTTCCTGACTTTCCCTTTTCTCCCACCGTTGCGGAATCGGCCATGGCCTCCATCACTACCCTCGAAGGCGATTTTATCCCGCCCCAGGACGCCCGCTTCGCCCTGGTCGCGGCGCGCTTCAATAGTTTTATTGTTCAAAATCTGGTCAATGGCGCGGTGGATGCGCTGCGGCGGCATGGGGTGGCGGACACCAGTTTGGAGTTGATCTGGACCCCCGGTTCCTTCGAGCTGCCACTGGCTGCGCAACGGCTGGCCGCCAGCGAGCGCTATGACGGTCTGGTTGCGCTCGGTGCGGTGATTCGCGGCGGCACCCCGCATTTTGAATATGTGGCCGGTGAGTGCGTTAAGGGCTTGGCCAGTGTGGCGCTGCAATACCATCTGCCCATCGGTTTTGGCGTACTAACCGTGGACACCATCGACCAGGCCGTGGAACGCGCGGGCACCAAAGCGGGCAACAAGGGCGCGGAAGCAGCGTTGTCGATGTTGGAAATGGTGACCCTGTTGCGGCGTCTGGAAGCGTGAGTTATGGCTGATTCCACCCGCAAAACCCAACCGGGTAAACGGGCCTGGGCGCGCCGCTGCGCGGCGCAGGCCTTGTATGAATGGCAAGTCACCAACGCCGACCCCCGCCACATCGCCGACCAGTTTCTGGCGGACGATGAGGCGGACGATGATCTGGCCAAAGCGGATCCACGCTATTTCCGGGAATTGCTGCGGGAGATTCCAGCACACGCGCCCGAAATTGACGCCGCGCTAGCCCCTTTTTTGGATCGGCCACTCGCACAGGTTGATCCGGTGGAGCGCGCGATTTTGCGGATTGGCGGCTACGAACTGCTACACCATCCAGAAATCGCTTACCGCATTGTCCTCAATGAAGCCGTGGAACTGGCCAAGGTGTTCGGTGCGGAACAGGGCCATCGTTATGTCAACGGGGTGCTCGACAAAATGGCGCGCAGTGTGCGAACCACTGAGTTTACCGCCCCTTCCTGAGCAGAGAGCCGTCACCATGGCCCATCCGGTCGCCATCACCTGCGAGATATTCCAGGTGGGCGGGCAAGAACTGACCGCCGCCGAAGACGCCGCGATTTATGCCCTGGCTTTTCAGGGCCGCGCGGCTTTAGTGGACGTCGGCGCCGGGCGCGGCCAGCGTCGCTTGCTCCATCACCTGGCTGCGGTGGGCATTCTCCCGGAACACATCGAGATGCTGCTGCTCACGCACTGTCATTTCGACCACGCCGGCGGGGCCTGTGACCTGCGGCAAACGTTGGGATGTCCGGTCGTCGTCCATACTCTGGACGCCGACTTTCTGGAACGAGGCGATAATGAGGTGACCGCCGCCAGTTGGTATGGCGCGAAGATCACCCCCTGCCCGGTGGATTGCCGACTGGACGGCGCGCAACATGCCTTAGCGCTCGGCGACCGCACAATTACCGCCCTGCACATTCCCGGCCACTCTCCTGGCTCCCTGGTCTATGTGACTGAATCTGAAAGCCAGATCGTGCTGTTCGGCCAGGACATTCATGGTCCGCTCGATGCTCGGCTGCACTCGAATCGGGCGGATTACCGGGCGTCTTTGCAGCGGTTGTTAGCGCTGGAAGCCGACATTCTCTGTGAGGGGCACTACGGCATCGTGCGCGGCAAAGCCGCAGTCGCGGCTTTCATTCGCTCGTTTCTGGACACCGCCTGAGCACGACGCCGACACCCGGCGTCCAACCCACAGCGCGCTTAACGCAATCCGAACAATGCCAGCGCCCGTTGCAACGCGGCGCGCGTGGTTTCACCGTTTTCGGGCGCAGTCAGCGCCTGGCGCATAAACTCCAGGGTCTTGGGCGGATTCTGGGAAAAGCGATAGGCGGCGGCAAACGCGCCGGTCGCCTTGTCAGCTGTACCTTGCGCGCCATAGACCTGACCGAGATTGAACCACGAGGAGGAGCGCCCGGGAGCCAGGCTAATAGCGTAGATCAGTTGATGCTCGGCGCGCTGGAGCTGGCCCAGCTTTAGGCTGGCGTAGCCCAAATTGCCAGCAATCTCCACATCGGCAGGATTGGTTTCCTGCGCTTTCTGCAACGCCAGCGCCGCCGCTGCATAGTCAGCGAGCTGCAACGCTGCCAGCCCCTGCTGATTCAGCGCCCGCGCCGCCTTAACATTGCCCGGCGCGGGCTTGGGAATATCCTCCAGCTGTTGCCGGGCGGCGGCCACGCCCGCCTCGTCCTGGCGCGCGGCCTGGCTGAGCAGACGCTGCACCGCGCCGAACACCGTGTCATAGGGACCGGCGCTCACCGCAACGGTCAGCCCAAACCCGGCGACTAGCAGCAGACCCCGCCAGCGCTCGTGCATGGTTCTCTCCTCCGTTTTATGAACGCCGCTGTAGAAAGCGGGTGACTTCCTGGGCAAAGGCTTTAGCCCGCCAAGTGCTGGTCGCGGTGATGTGGGTGGCGTAAGGCATCACCCACAGCCCGCAATTCGGAATCGCCCCAAACATTTCCAGAATGTGTTCCAATGGAGCCACTGGATCCCGGTCGCCAACCACCAATAAGGTCGGTTGAAAAATATGGTCCAGAATATCCAGCGGATGGGCGTGATCGGTCAGGCCCGGTTCCAGCGCCTCGGCGACCCGGCCAATCACCTCCTGCCACGCCTCCGGCCCTCCTTGAGCCTGGTGAATATCGCTCAGCCATTTGTGCATCCCCATCTCACGCCAGTAGTCTGGATCGGCCATGTCGCGCGTTCGGGCATGCGTGCGGGTATCCTTGCGATAGCCCACCCGATACAACACCAGCTTGCTCACGCGCGTTGGCGCATACAAGGTCAGCCATAACGCCACCGCCCCCCCCAGCGAAGAGCCTACCAGGTGGGCCTGCGGCAGATTGAGTTCGTCTAGCACTTCTAGCACTGCCCGCCCCATATCGGCGACGGTCAAGCGCTCGGCCACCATAGGGCTGCCGCCATGACCCAGATGATCGGGGGTAATGACCCGAAAATGCCGAGCGAATTGCGGGAGTTGCGGCTGCCACTCCGCGCCGCTCATCCCGCCGCTGTGCAGCAGCAAAAGCGGTTCGCCGCGTCCGCTCTCCTGATAATGCAAGGTCGCCATCCACATCTCTCGTGCTGGGAAGTGCACATTATTATAGCCACCCCGCAGCGCCTTGACCGATAATGCCCTAACCCCACTATCCCTAGGGAGTGCTGCTGCATGGCCATGACATCCCACTGCTACCGTGCGCTCGGCCCGCATGGCTTTCACCGTGTGCACTACACCCAATGGGGCGATCCCGCCAATCCCAAAGTACTCTTTTGCGTCCATGGTTTCACCCGCACCGCCCGCGACTTCGACTTTCTCGCCGCCGCGCTGGAGCATGAATATCGGGTCATCTGTCCAGATGTGGTGGGGCGCGGCCAAAGCGATTGGCTGGCCGATAAAACCGACTACAGCTATCCCCTGTATATCAATGACCTGGCCATGCTGCTGGCCCGCATCGACGCCGAACGAGTGGATTGGGTCGGCACCTCCATGGGTGGTTTGATCGGTATGTTTCTGGCCAGCTACCCCGGCACGCCCCTGCATAAACTGATCGTCAATGATGTGGGGCCGCGCATTCCCGCCGCTGGTCTGAAACGGGTGGCCCAGTATGTGGGCCAAGTGATTGTGTGGGATAGCTTCGAGGCCATGGAACGAAGTCTGCGGGTCTATGCCGCCGCTTTTGGCAAGCTCACCGAGGCCCAGTGGCGTCACATGCTCAAGCATAGTGCCCGACGGTTGGAGGATGGGCGCTATACCACCGGCTACGATCCCGGCATCGCGGAAAACCTCAAAACCATGGAGGTGCAGGATATTGATTTGTGGCGCGTCTGGGACGCGATTCATTGCTCAACTCTGGTATTACGCGGTGTCTATTCGGATGTCTTGGATCCTGCCGACGCGCTGGCCATGACCGAGCGCGGCCCCAAGGCCGCGCTGATCGAGTTTCCCGGCATTGGCCATGCCCCGGCGTTGATGGATGACGCACAGATCGCCGTGGTGCGCGACTGGTTATTGGCCGATTGAGCGGTGTCACCACCCTAATCTCATCCACTGGACTACCTTAATCCGCACGCTCTTGTTGCGGTTACTGGAACTTCCCCAGTGTTGGGCTTGGTGGGAGCCTCCCCTGTCAAGAAGAACGCGCGGTGCGCCACTACCAACGCCAGCAGATAATCCCATACCAGCCGCACCCGCTTGAGTCGCAAGCGATCTGCATGCGCCGCCAACCAAAAGGTATGTTGAAAGTAAGCCTCCTCAGGCAACACCTTCAACAAGCGGGGGTCGCTGGCTCCGATGTAGGACACCAGCACTGCCAAACCGACGCCGGCCAGCACCGCTTCCTTATGGGCCAGCATGCTGGTGCAGCTAAAGCGCAAATTCGGTTCATCGCACAATTTTTCCAGAAAGCGTAATTCTGGAATCAGCAAATAGTCGTCGATATACGCGATAAAAGGATGGTGGGCCAGATCGGCACGGCTGGTAATGGGCTCATGAGCTTTCAGATAATCCTGAGCGCCGTAAAGGAAATAGGTGAAATCCGTCCAGCGAGCCACCACGTAAGGACCACGGCGCGGCGGCTCCAGCGTGATGGCCAAATCCGCTTCCCGACTAGCCAGGTTCGCCAAGCGGGGCAAGGCCAACAATTCCACGGTCAGACGGGGATACTCATCAAGCAAGGGTTTGAGCTTGGGTGTTAGAAAACACACTGCTAAACCCTCCGGCGTGCCCAGTCGTACCTCGCCGCTTACCGACGCATCCTGACCGGATAATTGCTCAGACACCACCGCAACGGTCGCTTCCACCTGCTCGGCCATCGGCAACAGGGCGTGACCGGCCTCGGTCAGCAGCAAACCATCGCGCTGCCGGTCGAACAAGCGCGTCCCCATGGCCCGCTCCAACCCCTCGATCCGGCGCGATACCGTGCTGTGTTCAACTTGTAGGCGACGAGCGGCCGGGCTCAGTCGGCCCAAGCGCGCCACCGCCAGAAAATAACGCAAGTCATTCCAGTCCAGATCACGTTTCATCACGTATCCCTCAGCAGCGCGTATCGTTTGCATTGAGTGTGGTCGACGCTGGGTATTTCCGCACAGAATTTTCAATCTTTTTGCAAATTTTCACCTTGGCCAGTCGCTGCTATGCTTGCCTCGGCCGGCCCACATCAGCCGTCCAAACGGCGCCCGCGCCAAACGCAAACGAACTATCCGAAGGAAACCCTCTCATGTTGGGAGTTATCGGTATTATCTTGTCACTGGGCTTGTTGATGTATCTCGCGTACCGAGGCATCAACGTGCTCGTTCTAGCCCCGATCATGGCCCTATTGGCCGTACTCATCGGCGGCGGCGCGGATGTGCTGCTGCCGACCTATACCCAGGTGTTCATGAAGGAACTGGGCGGCTATCTGCTCAAGTTCTTCCCGTTGTTCATGCTGGGAGCCATCTTCGGCAAACTGATGGACGACTCCGGCTCAGCCAAAAGCATCGCCCACTGGATTGTCACGCAAGTCGGCAGAGCGCGCGCTATTCTGGCTATTGTGCTGTCCTGCGGTATTCTGACCTACGGCGGCGTCTCGTTATTCGTGGTTGCTTTTGCCGTTTACCCGATCGGCGCAGCGCTGTTCCGCGAAATCGGGATGCCCAAGCGCTTCATTCCCGGTGCCATTGCTCTGGGTTCTTTTACCTTCACCATGACTGCTTTCCCCGGTACGCCGGCGATTCAGAATGCCATTCCCTCGCCGTTCTTTGGCACGAACACCTTCGCTGCACCGGGCTTGGGCACCATTGGCGGCCTCATTATGATGATTGGCGGCGTGCTCTGGTTGCAGGCCCGTGCCCGGCAAGCTATGGCGGGTGGCGAGGGCTATGGCGACCACCAGAACGAGAATCTGAACGCAGAAACTAAGGACGACATTGCATTGCCGTCATTTTTCATGGCGTTGCTGCCGATTATTTTGGTGATCGGCCTGAACGCCTTGTTCACCTACCTGGTGTTCCCCAGCATCGACGCCAGCTATCTGGCGGAACCCAAATATGGGGCTACTAAGCTCTCGGCGGTGGCGGGCTTATGGTCGATTATCGTGGCGCTGGTGATTGCGATCATCTTCATCATCGTGGTGCACTGGCAGCGCTGGCGGAATGTGGTTGAATCGCTCAATACCGGCACCATGGGTTCCTTGTTGCCGATCTTCAACACCGCCTCTGAAGTCGGTTATGGTAACGTGATCGCCTCGTTGCCTGCGTTTTTGGTGGTCAAAAATACCGTACTGGGTATTTCCGAAAATCCACTGATCTCCGAAGCGGTTGCGGTCAACGTCCTGGCGGGCATTACTGGCTCCGCATCCGGCGGCATGAGCATCGCCTTGAGCACGCTGGGAGCAAAATATCTGGAGCTGGCCAACGCCATCGGCCTCAGCCCGGAACTGCTGCACCGGGTGGCGGTGATGTCATCGGGCTGTTTCGATTCCCTGCCCCATAACGGCGCAGTCATCACCTTGCTGGGCATTTGCCGGCTGACCCACAAGCAGTCCTATTTCGATATCTTCATGGTATCGGTCATTATCCCCTTGACCGCTTTGGTCACGGTCATCACGCTAGGATCGCTGTTTGGCAGCTTCTAAATCCGTCCGAACGCCCGCCCCGACCCGGGGCGGCGTTCCCAAGCGTCACAGAGGACATCCCCATGCAGCATCCCCTGCTTGCGTTGTTGAATATCCCCGAACGCGGCAAAGTCGTCAGCGCCCGCGAAGCCGTGAGTCTGATCCGGCCCGGCGACACGCTCGCTACCAGCGGGTTCGTCGGCACCGGTTTTGCCGAAGACATTGCCTGCGCCATTGAGGAGCTTTATCTGGCGACGGACGATGAAGCCGATACGCCCGGCCT
>JBATSQ010000277.1:0-6132 GCA_049293375.1 Candidatus Contendibacter sp. | reverse complement strand
ATATCTTATGAGCGACACCCAAACCAACCAAAGCTGGGGCGGACGGTTTACCGAAAGCACCGATGCCTTTGTCGCCGCCTTTACCGCTTCGGTGGCTTTCGACCAGCGCATGTACCGGCAGGATATCAATGGCTCTATCGCCCATGCCCGGATGCTGGCGCGGGTGGGTGTGCTGTCTGCGGAGGATTGCAACGCCATCGTGCGCGGATTGGAGACGATTCGCGCCGAGATCGAACGCGGTGAGTTTGAATGGTCCACCACGCTGGAAGATGTGCACATGAATATTGAGGCGCGCCTGATCGAGCGGATCGGCGACGCCGGCAAACGTCTGCACACGGGGCGTTCGCGCAACGATCAGGTCGCTACGGATCTTCGGCTGTACCTGCGCGACGCCATCGACGCGCTTCTGGGCGAGATTCAACGTTTGCTCGGCGGCTTGGCGACACTGGCCGCGCGCGAGGCCGACACCATCCTGCCCGGCTTCACCCATCTGCAAGTCGCGCAGCCGGTGACCTTTGGTCATCACCTATTGGCCTGGTTCGAGATGCTCAAGCGCGACTACGAACGGCTGGTGGATGCGCGCAAGCGCGTCAACATCATGCCCCTGGGTGCGGCGGCCTTGGCGGGCACCAGCTATCCGCTGGATCGGCATTACACCGCCCAATTGCTGGCTTTCACCGCCCCAGCGGCTAATTCGCTGGACGCGGTGAGCGACCGCGATTTTGCCATTGAATTCACCGCCGCTGCCGCCATTCTCATGACCCATTTATCGCGCATGGCCGAGGAGCTGGTACTGTGGTCATCGGCCCAGTTTGACTTTGTGGCCTTGCCCGACCGCTTTTGCACCGGCTCCTCCATCATGCCGCAGAAGAAGAACCCAGACGTGCCGGAACTGGTGCGCGGCAAAGTGGGGCGCGTCAATGGCCACTTGATCGCACTGCTGACCTTGATGAAAAGTCAGCCGCTGGCCTACAACAAGGATAATCAGGAAGACAAGGAACCGCTGTTTGATACCGTGGACACCGTACAAGGCTGCCTGCGGGCCTTTGCCGATCTGATTCCGGCCTTGCAGCCCCAGCGGGAACAGATGCTTCAGGCCGCCCGGCGTGGTTTCGCCACCGCCACGGATTTGGCTGATTATCTGGTGCGTAAGGGCATACCCTTCCGCGACGCCCACGAAATTGTGGGCAAAGCGGTGCGCTTGGGCGTGGAAACGCAGCGTGATCTGGCGGAAATGACTTTGGCCGAACTGCAAGCTTTTTCGCCGCTCATCGAGGCGGGCGTGTTCGACGTGCTGTCGCTGGAGGGCTCGGTGGCCGCTCGCACGGTGGTGGGAGGCACTGCGCCGACGCGGGTACGCGAAGCGGCGGCGGCGGCGCAGACCTGGCTGGCCACGCTGTCTTGAGCCAGCGGCGCGCCTTTTCACCAAGGCTCGGTCTGGCCCTGGCGCTCCTGGTTGTCTTTGCGTTCACAGCGGGGCGCTACTGGCTACTGCCGCGCACTCCGGTGGTGGAGCGGACGCAACCCGTTCCCCCGCCCCCCGTGACCCCGCCGATTGCGGCAAAGCCAGAGACCGCGCCCACGCCTAGCGAACCGCCAGTGATCGAGCCGGTTAGCACGCCTGCTCCCGTCACTGTAGGTCGTCTTAGCCCGCCACAGCCGTCCCAGACCCGTCCAGTAACTCTCTTGCAAGCTTGTTGGACCGCCGAGCAGTTGCGCGGCTCTCCACAGGAAAAGCAGATTCAAAAACAGACCATTGATCGGTCACCACCCGCCCGACTGAGCTATCAAATCAGCCCATTGTCAACGCCATTGCAACAGTGCATCCGGTCGGTCAAACCCCGCCACGGTGAGAAACTGGTGGCGCTTACTTTCGATTTATGTGAACAAGCCCACGAGCGCAGCGGGTACGATGCAGCCATCGTCAACTATTTGCGCGATCAGCAGGTGAAAGCCACCTTTTTTGCCGGTGGAAAATGGATGCGCTCACACCCTGAGAGAACCATGCAGTTGATGGCTGATCCCCTCTTTGAACTGGGCAATCATGCCTGGACTCATGGCAATTTGCGCCTGTTGCAGGGACCCGCCATGATGGCGCAAATCACCTGGACGCAAGCCGAATACGAACGCTTGCGGGAACAGTTGCTACAAGCATCCTGCGTCGCCCCCTTGGCCACAACCGCCAGCGCTGCCATTCCGACGCGCCTGGCGGTGTTCCGCTTTCCTTACGGCGTTTGCAACACCGAATCCCTGGCCGCTGTCAATCAGGTCGGATTAGCGGCTATTCAATGGAACATCGTCACCGGGGATCCCGCGCCGGGGCAAACTGCTTCGGCGATTGCGCGCACGATTCTCAGCCAGATTCAGCCCGGTTCCATCGTAGTCGCTCATGCCAATGGCCGTGGCTGGCATACCGCCGCAGCGTTACCGCTGTTCGTCCCTGCATTGCGCGCGCGTGGTTATCGCTTTGTGACCGTCAGCGAATTGCTGGCGCAGGGGGAAGTCGTCGCTGTCGATTCCTGCTACGAGCTTAAACCGGGCGATAATCTAAAATACGATCGTCGCCGGAGCGCGCAGGCCAAAAAATGAATACGCCCTTTCAAGAACATTATCCGCTCACCGGTTTTGAACTGCTGCGCCTGCGGGCTGAAGATGCACCCCTCATCGCCAGCGCCATGGTCGCCATGGAGCCGTGGCGGACTTTGAAGTATGGCGCGGCCCCTCTGGAGCGCTATCTCCTGGCGCAAGATCCAGCCTTGCAGCGGTATACGGTATGGGTGGAAAACGCCGTTTCCGGGATTGTGGCGGTACGCTATCCCTGGCTGAAAGGCGCCTATCTGGAGTTAATCGCCCTGTTTCCAAATCAGCAGGGCCAGGGCTTGGGAACGGCGATTCTCCAGTGGCTGGAGCAGACCACCAAACCCAACGCCAATAATCTCTGGGTGCTGGTGTCCGCGTTTAATAAATCGGCCAGGCGCTTTTATTGTCAGTATGGTTTTCGGGAAATTGGCCCTATCGAAGCCTTAGTCAGTCCCCATAGCACGGAGCTTCTGCTGCGCAAGGTACTCCTTTCGCCGCCTTAGTCCATCAGACGGCGCTTACCAAGGGCAGTTTAGGGCATGGCGTCCTGCGGCCACTTTTGCGCCGCTTTTGTGCTCCAAAGGCGCAGGAATTCCGCCGCGCGTTTTTTACCATCTTCTCGCAGACTCTGAACAAACGATGGATCCCGGTTAAACTTGCTGGAAACCTCAAGCGCAGCCTTATCTGGGGACATGGTAATCATAAACAAAGCAACTTCTTTCTTTCCCTGTTGGAAATAACCCTTCCTAACCCAATCGTTGACCTTATCAATAAAATACAGCTCTTGATTCAACGATAAATTGCCCGATAGCTCATTAATGCGATCATCAATTTGCGCTGAATAAATGGGCTCTCTCGCAATTTTTTGCGGGTTAATACGAATCACCCAGATTTCATCTGGAGTATCGTCAAATGCGGTATCGGCTACCAGTTGTCGCACTGGAGGATTTTGGGAGAACAGGCCGTCCCAGTACAACGCATCCTGGTTATCACCGTTCTTCAAGCCAAGAATTTTCTGCGCCCGTCGGATTTCAGGCAATGTCCCGGAAGCCGCTACAGCTTTGTAGCTGATCTGCCGAGCCTCTGGGTCTCTTCTGGAGTCATGCGAATCAAAAACCTCAAACTGACCACCCATAATCTCCACTGCACCAATCAATAGGCGCGGCTTGAGCGTTTTCCAATTCTGGAGCTGCGCAAAATTTGGCGCGCAAGTCTTCAATAATTTTTCAAAATCATAAAACTCTGGACGAATCTCAGCGAGATCCAGTCCTGGCAAGAAGGTGTTTTCTAGTATGGACCAATAATTTAATGCGCTCATCAACCAATCATAGGATAGCGGGGGTGCTGGACTTTTCAGATTAAATCCTAGACTCTGGAACTGATAGAGGAGTTGGGCAAAACTATTCATGCCCCACTCCCCGCTTTTCTTTACTTGAAAAGTGTCCCATAGCCCTTTTAAAGCGCGTTGCGCCCCCTCAAAAGGGTTCTCTTTGCTGGCCAGGAACCCATACCAGACCATGAAAGCATTGAGTGCGCCTGACGATGTGCCACTCAAGGCAATCAGATCAAAAGCGGGTTTTTCTATTTTTCTTTTCTGCGAATTTTCCGCTGCTTCCAGAATAATTTCCAGCACACCGCAAGCAAAGGCCCCATGAATACCGCCTCCCTGGCAAGCAATGGCAATTTTGCGAGGCTTGTTCTTCTCATCAGTCGGTTTTTCCACAATTAAAACTCTCGGAGAGTAGAGTAACGGCGCATCATTGGTCTTTTATAACTTCACCCTATTAAACTAAACAGCTAGTCACCCCCGTACAACTCATTGATTCTAGCGGCCATGATAAAATCGTTTTCATGCAGACCGTCGATTTTATGGGTATACAGCAACACGCTGGCATAGCCCCAGCCGAAGCTGATGTTGGGGTGATGCGCTTGCCGCTCCGCCACATCACCCACCTGGTTGACAAACACCAGGGCCTCGGCAAAGTTCTTAAACACAAAGCGCCGTTCCAGGCGCGCGCCATTGCCCAGTAGTTGCCAGCCTGGAGTCTTTTGCAGCAAAAGCTCAGCCTCGCTCAGAATCAGCGGCAGCGCATCAGCCCGGCAGGAGGTACAGCTTTTTTCAGATAGGTTCATAACACACCTCGTAGCTGGTAGTGACGGACCGCCGCGTTCTGGCCCGTCAGAGATGAGTGGTCCAATGGGGTAAAGACCTTAGCGCGTAAGCCGCTCAATGCAAGGCCGCCGCTACCCCTCGCAACGCCGGGTTTCTGGCGGTGATGACCCAGGTCGGAATAGCCGCCAGGTAATCGCTGAACCGGCCTTTAGCCTCGAACCGGGTACGAAACGGCGAGCGGTCGAAAAAATCGCCTAGTCGAGGCACGATGCCGCCGCCGATGTAGACTCCGCCCACTGCTCCCAGCGTGATCGCCAGATTACCTGCCGCTGTACCCAGCGCGCCGCAAAACAATTCCAGCACCTCGACGCAATGCGGGCAGGCTCCGGCCAGGGCCCGGTCGGTGATGTCAGCAGGACTTAAAGCCTCAGTCCGCCAGCCCTGAATAGTCGCTAGCGCGGTATAAGTATTGACCAGTCCCGGTCCAGACAAGAGCCGTTCGGGCGAAACATGGCCGAACCGCCGTTGCAAAATTTGATAGACTGCCCACTCGCGCTCGTCAACGGCTGAGAAGGTGACATGCCCTCCTTCCGCCTGCAATGGAATCCAGTGCTGTCCTGACCATACCAGCCCTGAGACCCCCAGACCCGTTCCCGCGCCCAGCAAAGCGATGGGCGCTTTTTCAAGCGCCGCGCCACCACCGACTGCTTGGCGCTCATCTGCGCCAAGCAGAGGCAATGCCAGCGCCAAGGCCGTGAAGTCATTGAGAATTAATAAGCGTTCCAGCCCCAACGCCTGGCGCGCGGCTTCGGTGGAAAAGGACCATAGGCTGTTGGTGAACTGGATCCAGTCGCCGGTGACAGGCGTCGCCACCGCGACGGCGGCGCGCCGGGGGCGCGGGCCAGGATGATCGCGCAGATAGGCCGCCGCTGCTTGAATCAGGTTGGGATAATCCGCGCCGCTTAGAGTGCGTTCCGCGCTGATGCGGCCATCGAGTGCCGCCAACGCAAACCGGGCATTAGTGCCGCCGATATCGGCGATTAAATCGGGGATGTGCTGAGGATCTTGCGCCATTGCGAGCGTTCCTGCCAAGTGGGAAAATGAGAGCGGTGACGGGTCGGATAGCCAAGCCCGCGCAATCAACTTGTACAATGTTGCATAGCGGCATTAAGATAACCACAATTTCTCGATGCACCCTCAATTTTACGCTACAAAATCATTCGGGGTCTTTCGATTAAGCGTGGCAAGGCAGATTTTAAGCAGTTATTCTGTAAACCCCCAGAGAGGATAGGAAAAATGGCGTTTCTAAGCGTTGAACAACTGAAAAAAGATTGGGCCGAGAATCCCCGCTGGAAAGGCATCAAGCGCGGCTATACCGCTGAGGATGTCGTGCGGCTGCGCGGCAATCTGCCCATCGAATACAGCTTGGCGCAACGGGG
>JBATSQ010000276.1:0-5233 GCA_049293375.1 Candidatus Contendibacter sp. | reverse complement strand
GCGTACACCGCCGCCGCCGCGCCGGCCGGCCCGCCACCGACGATCAGCACGTCGTAGGGCGCCTTGGCGTCGAGTTTTGCGGCCTCGCGCCTGGCCGCGCCGGTATCGACCTTGGCGATGATTTCCTCGACGTTCATCCGGCCGGAGCCAAACGGTTCGCCGTTGAGGAACACCGTGGGCACGCCCATGATCTGGCGATCCTCGATTTCATTCCGGTACAGCCCGCCGTCGATGATGGTCGCCCTCACCCGCGGATTGCGCACCGCCATCAGCGTCAACGCCTGCACCACGTCCGGGCAGTTATGGCAGGACAGCGACATGTAGACCTCGAAGTCGAGGTCGACGTCCAGATTGTCGATCTGCTCGATCACCTCCGGCTCGACCTTGGGCGGATGACCGCCGGTCCATAGCAGCGCCAGCACCAGCGAGGTGAACTCGTGGCCCAGCGGGATGGCGGCGAAGCGCAATTTCATGTCGCCGCCGGCGCGGTTGAGCGAAAACGAGGGCTTGCGCGCATCCACGCCGTCGGTGCGCAGCGTGATCTTCTGGCTCATGCCAGCAATCTCTTCCAATAGATCGTGCAGTTCGCGTGACTTTGCGTCGTCGCCCAAGGTCGCCACGATCTCGAACGGCTGCGTGACGCGCTCCAAATAAGCGGCCAATTGAGTTTTAAGGTCTTCATCAAGCATCGTCATGATCCTCATCGAAAATCTTCGCGATTCGGGCGAAAACGGCCGAAAAAAAACCGAACGGGAGGGCGCATCGAACGCCCTGCGCCGTCCGGCCGGGAGGCGCGCTTGGCGCGCGCCGTCGTGCCGCCGGGAAGCCGTTTAGATCTTGCCGACCAGATCCAGCGAGGGCTTGAGGGTCTTCTCGCCTTCCTTCCACTTGGCGGGGCATACCTCGCCCGGATGGCTGGCGACGTATTGGGCGGCCTTGACCTTGCGCAGCAGTTCGGACGCATCGCGGCCGATGCCCAGATCGTGGATTTCGCAAATCTTGATCTGACCTTCCGGGTTGATGACGAAGGTGCCGCGCAGCGCCAGACCTTCTTCCTCGATCATCACCTCGAAATTGCGGGTCAGGGTGCCGGTCGGATCGCCCACCAGCGGATATTTGACCTTTTTGATCGCTTCCGAGGTATCGGCCCATGCCTTGTGCGAGAAGTGGGTGTCGGTGGAGACGCCGTAGACTTCCACGCCGAGCTTCTGGAATTCAGCGTACTTATCGGCCAAATCTTCCAATTCCGTCGGGCAGACGAAGGTGAAGTCGGCCGGATAGAACACCACCACCGACCATTTGCCTTTCAGCGACTGGTCGGTCACCTCAAAGAACTTGCCATTTTGGTACGCTTGGGACTTGAAAGGCTTGATTTGGGTATTGATTAGGGACATTCGTATTCTCCTCGTGGGTTGATGAAGCTCATGACGCAATCATAGAGGGCGACTATGATGGATTCCAATATATTTTTCCTAAACTATCGTTAGGCGGTTTATATCGGCCATGCTCCTTTCGAGCGGGGCGGAAATTAGGAGTATGCGCCGATCCAAGCGCCCATCATGCGCCAGCGGCGCTATGCTAGCACTTGCTATGCTAGCACTTGCAGTAGCGTTCATGCCTCGGCCTTGCGCTGTTCCTCGGCGAACAGCGCCGCGCCGATCATACCGGCTTGGTTGAGAAAGTGGGCCGGAACCACCGGCACCTGCACGGTAAGGCGCGCTGCAAACTTGTCCAACTTTTTGCTGGCCCCACCGCCCAGCACGATCAAGTCCGGCCAAAATAATTTTTCCATGGTGTTCAGGTAATGGTTGAGGCGATCTCCCCAATCCTTCCATTTAAGATCGGCCGCGTCCCGCGCAGCTTCGGAGGCATAGCGCTCGGCTTCCTGACCGTTATCGAGCAGAATATGCCCTAATTCGGTGTTCGGCAGCAGATGGCCATCGCAAAACAACGCCGTTCCCAGTCCAGTGCCAATGGTCACGATCAGCACTACACCGGCCACGCCCCGACCCGCACCGAACCGTATTTCGGCCAAGCCCGCCACATCAGCATCGTTGGCCACATAAACCGGGCAGCCGGTTTGTTGGGAAAAGTACTCAGCCACCGGCAAGCCGATAAACGTGGCGTCAATGTTGGCTGCGGTGCGGGCGATGCCGCGCTGAATGGCGGCAGGAAAACCAATGCCAATGGGACCCGACCAATGGTGCTGCTCGGCCAGCGCGCAGAGTGTAGCCCCAACGGCTTCAGGCGTAGCCGGACGGGGCGCAGCTAGCCGGATGCGCTCACCGATGAGTCCGCCAGTAACGGTTTCAATGAGCGCGCCCTTAATCCCTGAACCGCCGATATCAATGCCAAGAATATTCATGCAGTGCCCCCTGGTTAATTTGTATGCTGTAACGCTCCAAATACTGGCCGCTCTACCCCTTATAGCCTGTTTAGGTGACCCCTGTGGTGCGCCGCAACACACGGTCGCGCCATTCCCACCCGATTAAGCTCGTCTATGTCGCGAATTCTGCAATTCCATTGGCTCAAGCACCTTAAAAGCCCCTGGTTCTATTGGCACATCGGCCATCGGCGCATTGCGGTCCTCAGTTTACTGGGCAGCGGTGCGCTCCTGTGGACCGGATTTGTAGCCTTGGCCGGCTTCTCATTCTGGGGTGTCGCCCTGGCTTTAGTGCTGGACGCGGCGGGATTTTGGCTGGCGCTGGCATACTTGCTGTTCCTGCGCCCTTACTTGCCAGCCTGGATCGGCTTGCGCGGCAGCGCTGACGCCTTCATTGCCCAACAGGTGGTGGTTCCGGTGCTCCTCGGCTTCCTCGTCACGCGCGTAGTCACCGTTCTGGTGGCGAAAGCCTGCGGCTATACTGCGCCTTCTCTTTCGCCACGCGAACCGGTGTCATGATCTGGTTGCTTCTCTACATCCTGCTGCTGTTCGGCATCGGCTTCCAGCATTGGCTCACGCATCGCGGCACAAGTCTGGATGGCTTTGTGGTCTATGACCGGCAGGCCGACGGCTTCAGCGTCGGCATGTCGCTGGTGGCGTTGGCCTTCGGCGCTTCTTCTGTGTTCGGCCTGGCCGGCTGGGCTTATCAATACAACCTCAACGCCCTCTGGTGGACTCTGTCCGGCGCGCTTTTCCTGGTGATGCTGGCCTTCACCTTTCTGGAGACCGTCTGGAGCATTAAGGGCTATACCATCGGCGACATCATCGCCCGCGCCTTCGGCGATCACATTCGTTTTCTGGTCAGCGCGGTGCTGTTCCTGGCGTGGCTGATGGTGCTGGCCGGCCAGATCATCGCTGGCGGCAATATTCTAGCCCAATTCACCGGGAGCCAAACCTGGGGTTATACGCTGTTTACCTTGATCTTCACCGGCTATAGCTTGCTGGTGGGCCAGGCCAGTACGATCAAAACCGGTTTTCTGCAAGTGCTGGTGATGGTGGCTGGGCTGCTCTTGCTATTGGGTTTATGCCTCAGCAACGCGCCCGCTGCCGTGGCCGCCCGCCCACCAGTCACCTTCCATTTTGGTTTTGACGACGCTTTTACCTTTACCCTGTTTCTGGGGGTTTTCATACCGGTTGGGCTGTCGTATCTGTTTGGGCCAGACATGTACTCCCGGATTTTCCTAGCGCGCGACGTCGCCAGCGCCCGGCGCGGCCTGCTGCTGGCAAGCGCCACCATCGTGTTGATTTCCCTGATAATCGTGGCGATCGGTATCCTAGCTAAAGGTATCGTTACTGTCGCTAAGCCCGATCTGACCATTCAAACTCTGGTTAACCAGTTCTTTCAAGGTTCGCTGGGTGATTTTGTCCTGGTGGCGCTGCTGTCTATTCCGTTATCGGGCGCGGACATTATTTTGATCACGACCGGTACTTTGCTGGGGCGGGATGTGATCAACCATACCCTGCGCATCGTCGGTCACCCGCTCAGCGAAAAGACCCAGGTTTGGCTGATCCGGGCTTGCATGGTGCTGGCGGCGGCGCTCGCTACCGGCTTTGCGCTGCGGCTGCAAGCCATCATTCCCTCGCTGCTGATCGCCTACAAAGTGTTTTCCATCGGCATCGTGCCGCTGTTGTTCCTGGCGCTGTTGCGCATTCGGCGCAGTGCGATCACGGCGATGACCGGCCCCGTCACCCGCCTGGTGGCGATCTATTTGTTACTGTCGTCCCTGGGCGTATTGCTGGTCGAACTGAAATTCATTCCACTCAACTTGCCCAACTACAGCCTGTACCTCTTGCTGGGTAATACCCTGCTGCTGACGCTACTGCTGCGGTTGGGCGGCTCCCCATGGCATCCGCGCGGCGCGGGTGACAATCCTTCTTCTTCCCAGGGAAATGCAGTGTAAAATCCCCGCGATTCCAAGCATTGCATCACATCGACTGAAACCACCCCAAGGAGAGTAACCATGCCTAAGTCCGCACGCCCGCGCCGCAGTGTCCTCTACATGCCTGGCTCCAACGCCCGCGCCCTGGAAAAAGCCCGCACTCTGCCCGCCGACGGCCTGATCCTGGATTTGGAAGACGCCGTGGCCCCCGACGCTAAGGAGCTGGCCCGCAAGCAAGTCTGCGAGGCGGTAGCCGTCGGCGGCTTCGGGATGCGGGAACTCATTATTCGCGTCAATGCCTTATCGACCAAATGGGGTTATGAAGACATCGCGGCGGCCTCAAAATCAGGCGCGCATGCCTTGCTGCTGCCGAAGGTGGAAAGCGCCGACGCCATCCGCCATATGGAAGCGATCATGCGCGCCAACGGTGCGCCCGATAGCATGACGATCTGGGCGATGATGGAAACCCCGCGCAGTATTCTGGAATCGCAGCGCATCGCCGAATCCACGCCGCGTATGGACTGCCTGGTGATGGGCACCTCCGATCTGGCTAAAGAACTGGATTGCGCCCACACCCACGAGCGGCTGCCTTTTATGACCTCACTGGGCTTGTGCCTGCTGGCCGCCCGCGCCTCCGGATTAGCCATCCTGGATGGGGTTTATCTCGACTTGAACGATGAAGCTGGCTTTGAATTCGCCTGCCGACAAGGCAGTGAACTGGGCTTTGACGGCAAGACCTTGATCCACCCCAAGCAGGTCGCACCTTGCAACAAGGTGTTCACACCCCGGCCGGAGGATGTGGCCTGGTCGCGCAAGATCATTGAGGCGCATACCGCAGCGGCGGCGCGCGGCGAAGGCGTGGTGGTGGTCGATGGCAAGCTGATCGAAAACCTGCATGTCGAAAGCGCGC
>JBATSQ010000275.1:0-10151 GCA_049293375.1 Candidatus Contendibacter sp. | reverse complement strand
CCGCTGGTGCGGCCTGCGGATTACCCGGAAGCGCCGATCACTAACGGAGCGATCGCGGCGCGCTTTCTCAAGGAATCCCGCGCGATTCCCCTGTTCGAGGATGAACAGGGGCTGACGGTGGCGATGTCCAATCCGACCGATGCCTATGTGCTAGCCGCGCTGCAATTGGCGTCCGGTAAGGCCATCACGCCGCGCGTTGGCATTCCCTCGGAGCTGGAAGCCGCCTTCGAGCGCCTGTACGGCAGCGGGCGCTCGGCCATGGGCCAGATCGTCGATTCCATCGGTCTGGCCGATAATTTGACCGACGAGGAGCAGATTCAGCACCTGAAGGACTTGGCCAGCGAAGCCCCGGTGATTCGTCTGGTCAATCTAATGATCGCCCGCGCGGTGGAGTCGCGGGCCTCTGATATTCATATCGAGCCGTTCGAGAACCGGCTCAAGGTGCGTTATCGGGTGGATGGCGTACTGCGCGAGGTGGAATCGCCACCCTCGCGCCTCTCGGCGGCGGTGATTTCGCGCATCAAGATCATGGCCAAGCTGAACATCGCCGAGCGGCGTTTGCCGCAGGATGGGCGGATTCAGTTGCGGGCGCAAGGCAAGGAGATCGACCTGCGCGTGTCCACCGTGCCGACCTTGTGGGGCGAAAGCGTGGTCATGCGCATTCTCGACAAGGCCAGTGTGGTCTTGGATTTTCCCGCCCTGGGTTTTAGCCCACGCACCCTCAAACGCTTTCTGGATATATTGCACTTGCCGCACGGGATTATCCTGGTCACGGGGCCGACCGGCAGTGGCAAAACCACCACGCTGTACACAGCGCTGCAAACCTTGAATACGCCGGAACGAAAAATTCTGACCGTCGAGGATCCGGTGGAGTATCAACTGGAGGGCATTAACCAGATTCAGGTTAAACCCCAGATTAATCTGAATTTCGCCAACGCCCTGCGCGCCATTGTGCGCCAGGATCCCGACGTGATTATGATTGGTGAGATGCGCGATCTGGAGACGGCTGGGATCGCGGTGCAATCAGCCTTAACCGGCCACTTGGTGCTGTCCACCCTGCACACCAATGACGCCGCCGGCAGCATTACCCGCCTGCTCGACATGGGCGTAGATGATTATCTGCTGACCTCGACGATCAACGGTATTCTGGCGCAGCGCTTGGTGCGGCTGCTGTGCAGCCATTGCCGTGAGCCTTATCCGGCCTTGCCGGAACTGGTGGAGGAGTTGCGCTTGCAGCGGTTTAGCCCTGCCCCAACCATCACCTTATATAAAGGCGTGGGGTGCGAACACTGCGGCGGTACGGGCTACCGCGGTCGGGCGGCGATTATGGAATTTCTGGTAATGAGTGATCCCTTGCGGCGTCTGGTGCTCAAACATGCCGATGCCACCACCTTACAGCTCGAAGCGCAGAAAGAGCACATGGACACCATGTATGAGGATGGCTTGAGCAAGGCCGTGACCGGGATGACGACTTTAGAGGAAGTCATGCGGGTGACCACCCAGCAGGAACAGGACGCCTAGCGTGCCACTGTACCGCTATGAAGCGGTGGACGCCGCTGGTGAAACCTTGCGCGATGAGCTGGAAGCCGCCTCGCCGGAGGCGGTCATTGAACACTTGCGCGATCAAGGTTGGCTGCCCTTGGCGGTGACTGAGGCCAAGAATGGCTGGCTGCATCGCAGCTTCAGTCAGCCGCTGTTCACAAAACGCCCCTCACTATCGCCCAAAGCGCTCATGGCGCTGACCCAGCAGCTGTCCAGCCTGCTGAGCGCCGGGATGCCGCTGGATCGGGCATTGACCATTCTGCTCAGCGTGACTGAAGACGAGTCTACTAAAACCCTGCTGGGGCGGGTGCAGGAAAAAGTGCGCGGTGGGTCGTCGCTAGCCGACGCCCTGGAAACGCAAGGTGTCTTCTCCCGCTTTTACCTGAACATGGTTCGGGCTGGCGAAGCCGGCGGCGCACTGGAAGCGGTGCTCAAGCGCTTGACCGATTTTCTGGAGCGCTCACAAGCCTTGCGCGAATCCGTGACCTCCGCGCTCATCTATCCGGTTATTCTGCTGTCGGTCGCGGCGCTGTCGGTCATTATTCTGCTGACTTTTGTCGTGCCGCAGTTTCAGCGCTTGTTCGCTGATGCGGGCCGAGCGCTGCCGCTGGCGACCCAGATAGTCATTGCGGTCGGTGATGGGTTTCGGCATTACTGGTGGGTCGGCTTAATCATGATGGGCCTGATTGTGGCGGTTGTTCGCCAGCAACTGAATCGGCCAGAGAGCCGCCTGCGTTGGGATCGCGGGTTGCTGCGCCTGCCGTTGATAGGCGACCTGATCGCCAGAGTGGAGACCGCGCGGCTGGCGCGCACCTTGGGAACCCTGCTCGGTAATGGTGTGTCTCTGCTAAGCGCGCTGACCATTGTCCGCGAGACCTTGAGCAATCAAGTGCTGGTAGCGGCGCTGGGCGAGGTGGCCGAGCATGTTAAAACGGGTCGGGGCTTGGCTGACCCGCTGTTGGAAGCGACGGTCTTTCCCCAATTGGCGGTGCAGATGATCCGGGTTGGCGAGGAAACCGGGCAGTTGCAGGAGATGCTGTTACAGGTGGCGGATACCTACGATGGCGAGGTGCAGACTGCGGTCAAGCGCATGTTAATGCTGCTGGAACCCGCCTTGATTTTAGGCCTGGGCGTCATTATTGCCGGCATCATCATGTCGATTCTGGTGGCCATTCTCAGCCTGAATGAGCTGGCGTTTTGACCGTTCGGCATATTGTCCTTAAATTTTTATAGAGTAGGCGATTGATGAAACTACAAAACTCTCAAAGCCGCGCGCGTGGCTTCACCCTGATCGAATTATTGGTGGTGCTGGTCATTTTGGGCTTGCTGGCCGGTCTGGTTGGGCCGCAGGTCATGAGATATCTGGGTGGGGCCAATACCAAGACCGCCAAGCTGCAAATTGAGCAATTTGGTTCGGCGTTGGATGGGTTCCGGCTGGAGATCGGCCGCTATCCCAGCAGCGCGGAGGGTTTATCGGCGCTGATTGTCCAGCCGTCGGGTGTGAACCGTTGGAATGGTCCCTATTTGAAGAAAAGTGTGGTTCCCAAAGATCCATGGGGTAACGACTATCAGTACCGCTCTCCGGGCCAACATGGCGCTTATGATCTCTATTCGCTGGGAGCGGATAACGCTGAGGGCGGTGAAGGCGAGAATCAGGATGTGGTGAGCTGGTTGTGATGGTTTTCAGGTAAGCGGGTCGTGGCTGGGCAGGGGCGGCAGCGGGGCTTTACCCTGCTGGAAATCCTGGTGGTGCTGGTGATCGGGGTGCTGCTGATAACCTTGGTTCCGCCCTTGCTGTCGGGGATGAGTGGGGCCACCGAGCTGCGCGGCGCGGCGCGGCAATTGGCCGCTGGCCTGCGCAGTGCCCGCAATACGGCGATTACCAGTCAACGCGAAGCGGTGCTGACCTTGGATTTGGCTCAACATCGCTTCGAAGTCAGCGGCGCTCAGCGGGTCGTTGCATTGCCGGAGGGTCTGGCGCTCAAGCTCTACACCGCGCAGTCGGAATTACGCGATGGCGCCACCGGCAATATCCGCTTCTTTCCTGATGGCAGCTCCACCGGAGGCCATATTGAGATCCATGGCCCCAAGCTGGCCTATCGGATCAACGTCGATTGGCTCACCGGAGCGATTGCGCTGGTGGAGCAGGATGTCAGGCCGTGAAGCGCCTTGCCAGTGGTCAGCGCGGCTTTTCCCTGCTGGAAGTGCTGGTGGCCTTTGCTATTTTGAGTATCGCGCTGGGCGTGTTGCTCCAGATTTTCGCAACGGGTATGCGCAACGCTGGCCTCTCCGAGGAATACAGCCAAGCGGCGCTATACGCCGAATCGATTCTGGCGGCCTATGGGCGGGAAGCGCCGCTGGCCGAGGGGATGCGTTCCGGCCCTATCAATGACCGCTTTTCCTGGCGTGGCACGGTGAGTGCCTATGCCGACGGATTTCCAGAGCCGGAAAAAATAGGGATGCGGGTCTATCACATCAGCGTCGAAGTGTTCTGGGACGAGAATCAAGCGCGCAAGCGCGCGGTGACGCTGGAGACCTTGCGTCTGGTTCCGTTCCAAGTCGCAGGAGGTTTGCGGTGAATGGCCAGTCTCGGCCGTGGCGCGACGGCGGCTTTACCTTGCTGGAGCTGCTGGTTGCCATTACGTTGATGGGATTGGTGTTGGTGGCGCTGTACGGCGGCTTGCGGGTCGGCATGAACAGCTGGGAAAGCGGCGAAGCGCGGGCCGAAGCGATCAACCGGCAGCGGCTGGTGCAGGAATTTCTGCGCCGCCAGTTGGCGCAATCGGTCACGGTGCATATCGCCAACGAGCGCGGCGAGCGGCTGGTGCGCTTTGCTGGCCAAGCCAGCGCCATTGAGTTCGTTGCACCATTACTGGCGTATTTGGGCCAAGCTGGGCTGTACTGGATTCGGCTGGAAGGGCGGGATGGCCAATTGCGCATGCTTTGGCGACCTTATCTAAGCAGCGACCCGCAAGCCGGTGAACTGCAAGAAACTGTGCTATTAGAGGGCGTTACAGCCATGGAGTGGGCCTATTTCGGCGTGGAACGGGATGAAGAGCCGCAAGTCCAAGCGCAATGGCATTCCGCTTGGACCAGCGCCCTGCGGCGACCGTGGTTGGTGCGGCTGAATCTGACGGTGGATCAAGAGGTTTGGCCAGATTTGGTCACAGCCTTAAGCGAGGGACCGCCGTGACTAGCGTCTCACCGGTTGCGACTGGCCAACGGGGCATGGTGCTAGTAATCGTGTTGTGGATCATCACCCTGCTGGCGGTGATGGCAGGCAGCTTCGCGTACTCGATGCGGATTGAAACCCAACTGGCGGCCAGCGCCGCCGAACGCGCGCGCGCCCGCGCGCTGGCTGACGCGGGCATCGCCTACGCCCTGGCCTGGCAGCTGGATCCAGAAGGGCAAAAGCAATGGCCGCCCAACGGCGATACGCATCTCTGGGAATTTGGCGGCGGGCGCGTGCGGATTGCGGTGACGAACGCTAGTGGCCTGGTAAATCTGAATAACGCCGGGCCGGATCTGCTCAAAGCGTTATTGAAAGGTGCCGGGTTGGAGGAGGGCGAAGCGGAGCGCGTGGCCGACGCTATCCAAGACTGGCGGGACCCCGACAACGACCGGATGCCCCATGGCGCAGAAGGCCCTGACTATCAGGCAGCAGGTCGGCCTGGCCCAAAGAATACCTTGTTTGAGAGCATTGAGGAGCTAGGTCAGGTTCTGGGAGTGACGCCGGATCTGTATGCGCGATTGGCAGGCCTGGTCACCCCCTTTTCTTATGAATCGGCCATCAATCCAGAACTTGCTCCCGCGCCGATATTACGCCTGTTAGGAATGGATGAAGCGACACTAAGCAGCTATCTGGAAGCGCGCGCGCGCGCTTCCGCCGAGGGAACATCGGCCCCACCGCCGACTGGCAATGAGGCCAGCGCGGGCTATTTCTTCGGCGGGCGCTCCAGCGTTTATCATATCGCCGTGACAGCGGAGCTGGCGTCTGGCTCTGCGGCGGGATTGGAAGCGGTTTATGATGTGCGCGGCGGTGGATTCATAGTCCAAAGCGCGCAAAGCGATGGTTTGGTTCCTTCTCGCTTGTTATCCTGGCGTGAACAGCGTTAGGCCGTTGAGCAGACTAAAACTCAAGATGACTTTAACATTTAGGTGGAGCGCGGTGCATTGGCCCTATCCCTTACTCAGGTTTTAAAGTTCCCGCTCCGCAGCGGGGATTCGCGCCTGACCTGGAGCGCAGCTTGGCGCTGGTGGCGAGATGGCCTGCTCGCGTGGCTGCCGCCCACGCTCCAACACCGGTTACAGCGCTCCGAGCGCCAACTGGTACTGACGGTGACGGCGGATGGCTATGTGTTGGCGCGCGAAGAGCGTGGGCAAAGTCAACCGTTGGAAGACTTGGGGGCCGTGTTGGACGGCCAAAGCCTGCGTGCCTGGCTGAGCACGGAACAGCCGCAACGCTGGGTGGTGCGCTTCCCTGCCCATCAGGTGCTGGTTCGGTTGCTGAATTTACCGGTGGCCGCCGACAAGAATTTGCGCCAAGTTACCGGATTTGAGATGGATCGTCTCACGCCGTTTGCCGCTGGCCAGGTCTATTACGATGTGGTGGTTCTGGAGCGACAGACTGAGCAGCGCCGTTTGCGCGCCGAGTTAACCGCCTTGCCGCGCGCGGCGGTTGATCCGGCGCTCAATGCCTTGCGCCAATGGGGACTCGTACCTGATGCTTTGGAAATCCAGGGTGGCCGACCCGGCTTGAACTTAATGCCGCCCGAACAGCGACCGCAACGGGGTCTTTGGCGGCAGCGTGGGCGTATGGTTGTGGTCTGCGCTAGTCTGGCGTTGGTCGCGGCTGCGGTGTTGTTACCTATTTGGCAGCAGCGGGCTTTGGTGTTGGAATCGCTGGAAAAGATCGCGCGCGCCCAGACTGCGGCGAATCAGGCCTTGGCCTTGCGCGACCAATTGGACAAAGCGTTGGCGGATTCCCGAATGCTGGCGCAAAAAAAACAATCCGCCCCCACCAAAATCGAGCTGCTGCGGGAACTGACCACACTGTTGCCGGATGATACTTTTTTGGAGCGCGTGCAACTGAAAGGCGATACGGGACAACTGATCGGTCAATCGGGTAAAGCGCTGGCGCTGATTGGCATTCTGGAATCGTCCAAGCTCTTTAGCAACGTAGGATTTACCTCCCCGGTCACAAACGATCCGCGCACTAACAAGGACCGGTTCGTGTTGAGCACGCACATCGGCTGGGAGCCATGAGCGTAGTCGTCGCGCTGCCCTCCTTGTCGCAGCGGCTGCTGGCGCTGGCGCTGGCGCTGTTGATAGCGGCGTTGCTTTATGCCGTGGTGACGCAAGGTTTGATCGGACGCTACCGCTATTATCAGAATTCCGTAGCGCAGCATCAGGAGCAATTGGCCCGGTTGGAGCGAATTGCCGCTACCCAGGAAACCCTGCGGCAGCGGATCGCAGCGGTTCAAAAAGATCCAGGCTTGGCCACACAATACTTGGCGCAATCCAATCCAGCGCTGGCAGCGGCGGAACTGCAACAGCGCTTGAAAACTGCCGTGGACGCCGCTGGCGGTGCATTGCAAAGTACGCAAGCGTTGCCGCCGGTTGATGAAGGCGCGGTCATCAAAGTGACGGTGAGCGCTCTGTTCAATGGCGATACCAGCAGCTTGCAACAGGTGTTGTATGCGCTGGAATCCCAAATTCCGCTCCTGTTTGTCGAGCATCTGGAAGTATCGGCGCGGATTACCCGACCGCGGTTGCCGAGCGGGCGTTACGCCAACTATACCCGGATTCAACTGAGCGCCCAATTTGAGGTGTCCGGCTATCTGCGCAAGGAGGGCGGTTAGGCGATGCTCGCACGCAAGATTAGTTTAGGATTATGGATGCTGGCTGGCGGCATGGCGCTCTTGGCCTTGCTCTGGCAAGGCCAGCATCCGCCGCGACCACCAGCCGCGCCGCCAATGCCACCGGTTGAATTGCCAATCGCCGCGCCATTGGAAGCTTTTCGCCTGCTGCCGCCCAATCACTATGGTATTGTGGCCAGCCGCCCGCTGTTTATCGCCGAACGCCGTCCAGAACCGCCGCCACCACCGGAGGATGCGCCACCAGAGCCTACGCCTCCTCCTAGCCCAGAACAGAAATTCGTGGTGTTTGGCGTGCTTATGACGCCGGGAGCCCAAGCGGCCTTACTGCGGCTGGAGGAGCCAAACGCTAAACCCACGCGGGTGAGAGTGGGCGAACAGATTGGCGAGTGGCGGCTGGAGCGGATTTCACCCCAAGGTGTAGCACTGCGTAAGGGGGCAGTGTTGCAGGAATTACCGTTGACCCGGCCGCGCCGGCCCGGCGGGCCTCCAGTTCGGCCTAAAACGGCCCAGCCGTCGCTACCCGGCGTACCGCTACCCGGCGTACCGATGCCGATGTCAGTCAACGCTGCGCCTGGGCCGGGAATGTCGCCGGGGCCTGGCTCAGCAGCGGCCCAGCCCGCGCCCGTTGCAACCCCCTAAGCATCTGCGATCATCATCACGCGCCGGGGTCGCGCCCATACCAGCATGACCCCGGCGATGGAAAAAAGACCATAGGTTGATGGGTATTATGAAGAAATCAGGGTTTTTGGCAGGGACTGGCGCGAGCCTAGCGCTGCTCTTGGCGGCTTGCGCCACCACGTCGGCCCCACCCGATCCGGACCTCTCCACCGCGCAAGCGCTCCCGCTGCCTCAATCGCCGCGCCTCATCGCGCGATCCACCCCGTCAGGCGCCGCAAGCCAGGCTGGCGCGGACCTTTCGGTGGCGGCCAAACCGCCCATCATTTATCCGGGAACCGGTAATTTCGTAGACCTCAAGGCTGCGACCGCGCCCGCTCCGGTGAGCCAGGGCGGTGGCGGCGGTGTGATTCTGAATTTTGATGGCGCGGATATTCGGGATGTTGCCAAAGTTATTTTCGACACGCTCAAGCAAAACTTCATTGTGGATCCACAGGTGCGCGGCGAAGTCACCGTGCAAACCAGCCGCCCGCTGACGCGGGATCAATTGCTGCCGACCTTTGAAACGATTTTACGGATGAACCAGGCGGTCATGGTGCGGGAGGGCAATCTTTACAAGATCTTGCCGGCGGCGGGCGCATTGAGCCAGGCGCATCTAGCCCCGCGCCTGGGTGGCGGCGATTTGGGTTATCAGGTGCGCATTGTCCCGCTGCGCTATGTCAGCCCGATTGAAATGCAGGCGATTATTGCGCCTTTCTTGCCCGAAGGCGGAGTGCTTAAGGCGGATGTGGCCCGCAATCTGCTGATTCTGGCCGGCACGGCGCAGGAACTGGCCAATGTTCAGAGCACCATCGACACCTTCGATGTGAACTGGCTCAAGGGTATGTCGATCGGCATGTTCCGGTTGCGCAACATGGATAGCCAGGCGATGGCCACCGAGTTGAGCCAGTTGCTGGGTGAAGGCTCTGGGACGCCGGTGGCCGGTCTGTTGCGGTTCGTGCCATTACGCAAGCTCAACGCCGTGCTGGTCATTACCCCACAGGTCGAGTATCTCAAGGAGGTAGCGACCTGGATTGAGCGTCTGGATGGGGCAGGCGGCGAGCGGCTTTACGTTTATGCCGTGCAAAACAGTCGGGCGGATTACGTTGCTGAACTACTGAACGGTCTGTTCAATCTGGGTGGTGGGGGTGCAAGTCGGGGTGGAGAGGTAGCACCCGGTTTGCGGGCTGGTCAATTATCATCTGGCGGATCGAGTAGCGGGTTATCTGGCGGTACGGGCTTGGGGGGATCTGGCGCATCTTCGGGGTCATCGCTTTCAGGTTCATCTCTATCTAGATCGTCCCTATCAGGGTCATCCTTGTCGGGGTCATCCTCTGGTTTCGGTGCCTCGGGTGCTTCCGGCTTATCCGGCGGTGGAGGTGCTAACGCCGCTCTCGGCAATCGTTCAGGCGCTCGCGCAACAGATGGTACGGCTGGTGGCGGTGCCGTTGGCACCTTGGGTTCTGGTGGCCCTAGCGCCGGCATGGAAGAAGTCCGCATTGTGGCTGATACTGAGAATAATTCCCTGCTGATCTGGGCCACGAGTCAGAATTACGAGCGGATTATCAGTACTTTGGAAAAAATGGATGTTGCGCCCCGGCAGGTGTTGATCGAAGCAACTATCGCCGAGGTGACTTTAACGGGCAGTTTGAAGTATGGCTTGCAATGGTTTTTTAGAAATGGGATGGGATCGAACAGCGGGGAAGACTTTTTCGGTAATGGTTCGCTGGGGATCAATACAGATGCTTTGAAATTGAATGATGTACTTTCCGGACGCACGGCTGGAGCTTTCACCTACGCGCTTACGAATGGTGATGGGATGGTGCGCGCCTTGTTGAATACCTTGGCCAGTGATTCCAAGGTGAAAGTGCTCTCTTCGCCACATGTCATGGTGCTGGACAACCAGCAGGCGACCATCCGTGTCGGTACCGAGCAGCCGGTTCGAGGCCAGATTGCCACCGCTACTACAGCGTCTAACCTCCTCCAATCCTATGACTATAAGGAAACTGGGGTGTTTTTGGAGGTGTTGCCACGGGTTAATGCCAGCGGTATGGTGAATATGGAGATTAACCAAGA
>JBATSQ010000274.1:0-7074 GCA_049293375.1 Candidatus Contendibacter sp. | reverse complement strand
AGGGGGTGATGGGGTAGATGGTGCAAACTTCATTCACGCGGTAGGCCACGTAAGCCGCAGCTTCGTTACCGTCGATGGTGGTGACTTGCCGTTCGGTCATGGTGTTTCTCTATTTTTGGCCCGCGCCAAACCGGAGCGGGCGGTGGATTCCATATAAAATCGCGCACGCCCCTGCGCTCGCGCGGGGAGCTAGGAGGGGCGGCGGAGGTCGCTTAATCCCGTTTTTAACCGGCGGCTGCCGCTGGCGGCTCCGGGATCATCTCGATAGCATGACAAGGGCATTGCTCGAAACACACCGCGCAACCGGTGCACAGTTCATAGTTGTAGCGGTAGCGCTTGCCGGGTCCCAGCTTGATGATGGCATCTTCCGGGCAGGCCCCGTAACAGCCGTCGCATTCGTAGCAGTTGCCGCAGGATAGGCAGCGCTTGGCTTCGTAGAGCGCCTCTTTCTGACTCAAGCCATCGACCACTTCCTTGAAACTGCTGACGCGCTGCTTCATGTCCAGGTGGCCCTGCGGGCGCTGGGCGGCGTCGGTGTAATACCAGACATGCAGTTTGTCAAAGGTGGCCAGAGCCGCCTTGGGCGGCTTGGCGTAGCTATCGCTGCGCAGCCAGGCGTCAATATTGCGGGCGGCTTTCTTGCCATGACCGACACCGATGGTGACAGTACGGTCGGAGGGCACCATATCGCCACCGGCAAACAAGCCTGGATAGCCGGTCATCATCTGGTCGTTGACGATGACCACGCCATCGTCCTTGAACTCCACGCCCGAGACCTTGCGCAGGAAGCTGGTATCGACATCCTGACCCAGCGCCATGATCAGCGCATCGGCTTCCAGCGTCTCAAACTGGCCGGTCGGTTGCGGGCGGCCTTTGGCGTCCACTTCCATGATCTCTACCGTGAATTTGTTTTCCTCAATGTTCTTGATGGTGCGCAGCCAATGGATTTTGACATCTTCCTCCAGCGCCTCGGTCGCCTCGAAATCGTGCGCGGGCATGTGGGCGCGGTCGCGGCGGTAGATAATGAGCGGCTCGTAACCGAGGCGCTTGGCGACACGGGCGGCATCCATGGCGGTGTTGCCGCCGCCGTAAATCGCCACTCGCCGACCCAGCTTGGGCGCGTTGCCGGTTTCCACATCCTTGAGGAAGCTGATGGCGTCGAGCATCTTGCCGGCGTCCCGGGACGGGATCTCGGTGCGCTTGCTGATGTGTGCGCCGACCGCGATGAACAGGGCGTCGAACTTGCCGGCTTCCTTCTCGGCCATCAGGTCGTCGACCCGGTGGTTGAGGACGAGCTTGACGCCCATGTTTTCGATGCGCTTGATCTCCCCATCCAGCACATCGCGCGGCAGGCGGTAGGCGGGAATGCCGAAGTGCATCATACCGCCCGCCATCGGCCCGGCCTCGTGAATTTCGACGGTGTGACCCAGCCGGGCCAGATGGTAGGCGGCGGACAGGCCGCTCGGACCCGCGCCGACCACCAGCACCCGCTTGCCGCTGGGCGGGGCGGTCACCGTGAATTGCCAGTTTTCCTGTAAGGCCAAATCGCCCAGGAAGCGCTCGACGGCGTGGATGCTGACGGAGGTGTCCAGTTTGCCCCGGTTACAGGCGGTTTCGCAGGGGTGATAGCACACCCGGCCATGAATGGCCGGCATCGGGTTGTTCTCGGTCAGGCTTTGCCAGGCTTCCTTGAATCGACCGGCCTGGGCGTGAGTGAGCCAGGCCTGAATGTTTTCACCCGCCGGGCAGGCGTTGTTGCAGGTGGGCAGCAAATCGACATAGATCGGTCGCTGGATCCGCTCTGCCCCGACATTGCGCTTTTCGTGGGTCAAATCCAGGGGCCGAGTCATATTGATGGGGTTGTCAGTCATTGTGCTTCTCTTCGAAATCGTCTGGTGGTGAAGGGCAACCGTTCATCCCTGAGAACGGGGCGCTTGGGTGCGGACACCCACGCCCTGGTTCGCGGTCGTTGTTGTAGTCATTGACAAGGGTGGGCAAGGTCTTTGGCTGAATTCCAAAGCCAGTCGGTAGCGGCATCGCTACTCTCTTGCCCGTGCCTGTTAAAGTTAGAACATTTTTACGGGATAGTGAATGAAGAGCCGCTCAGGAACCGCGATCCGTTGGCCGGTGCTGCCGATTCATGGCACTAGCGCCGCTTCCAAGGTCGGCCACACATTATCCAGAATTCGCGGTTGCGCCTCAGCCCGCGGATGCAAGCCATCGTCCTGGGTCAAACTCGGATCCCCAGCCACGCCTTCCAGCAGAAAGGGAAGCAACGGGATGGCGTAGCGTTGGGCGAGCTCGCCGAACAAGGCTTGAAACTTTTGGGTGTAAGAGGGGCCATAATTCGGCGGAATACGCATCTGCGCCAGCAGCACGCGGGCCTGGGCTTGCTGGGCCAGTTCGATCAGGCGCGCCAGATTGGCGCTGATGGTGGCGGGGGACTGACCCAACAGGCCATCGTTAGCGCCTAGCTCCAAAATCACAATAGCGGGGCGTTCGCGCGCCAGCGCCGCTGGGAGGCGGCTCAAGCCGCCGCTGGTGGTGTCGCCGCTGATGCTGGCGTTCACCACCCGGTGTGGGTAGCCGCGTTCCGTCAGCCGCTGTTGCAGCAGGGTGACCCAGTTGCGCGCGCTGGGAATGCCGTAACCGGCGCTTAAACTGTCGCCCAGCACCAGGAGCACGGGTCCGTCGGGTGCCAGACCTTCAGCGCGGACGACCGCGCCGCACAGCAGAAAGCTCAAGCAGAGCGCCATTTTCATCAGCCGTTTTACAGGATTCGCTTTCATTGCGGGAGATTGGCAGTTATGCAGGTGGATACCGACCAGGCAGCAGGCCGCACGCTTAGCGTAACCGCCGCGCCAGTATTGGACAATCTAAGCGGAGTCATCGTCCAGGCCGAAGGATTGGGCAAGCAGGTCATCAGCCCGGAAGGCGTGTTGGTGATTCTGGAGGATCTGCACTTCCGCATTGCCCAGGGGGAGAGCGTGGCGGTGATCGGAGCGTCCGGTTCTGGTAAATCGACCTTGCTGAGTTTGCTGGCGGGTCTGGACACGCCGAGTAGCGGTCGGGTCTGGCTGGCCGGGGTGGACCTGGGCGGTCTGGATGAAGACGGCCGCGCGCAGTTGCGGGCGCAACGAGTGGGTTTCGTGTTTCAGTCATTCCAGTTGCTGCACGGCTTGACGGCGCTGGAAAACGTGATGCTGCCGCTGGAGCTGGCCGGTCAGCCCGACGCCCGACGGCTGGCGCTGGAGTTGCTAGAGCGGGTCGGCCTCCAGGCCCGCTCTCGCCACTATCCGACGCAATTGTCGGGCGGCGAGCAGCAACGGGTTGCGATTGCCCGCGCATTCGCCGGCAATCCTGCCGTACTATTTGCCGACGAGCCGACCGGTAATCTTGACCAGAAAACCGGGCATCGCATTATCGAATTGCTATTTGCTCTTAACCGCGAACAGGGTGCGACCCTGATTCTGGTCACTCATGATCCAGAACTGGCTGCCTATTGCGACCGGATTTTGGAGTTGCACGATGGCCGTTTACAGGCCGATACCTCCACCGTGAGAGGCCACTAAGCGATGGCTGGCGTCATGTTAGGTTCCGCCAGGGCGTCGATCCCGTCGGGATGGGCGGTGGCGGGGATGGCCCTGCGGGCCTTACACCGCGACTGGCGGGCGGGCGAACTGCGGGTGTTGGCGGTTGCTCTGGTCATCGCCGTGGCCAGTGTCGCCGCCGTGGGCTTTTTTACCGACCGCATTGAACAGGCCATGGAGCGCAAGGCCAGTGAGTTGCTGGGGGCTGATCTGGCAGTGAGCGCGTCGCATCCGCTAGCGCCGATGTTGGCGGAAGGCGCGCGGCAGCGTGGTGTGCTGACCGCCGAGGTCCTCCGCTTCCGTAGCGTGGTAGTGTCTGACGACCGGACCCAGTTGGCGGAAGTTAAAGCCGTCAGCTCCGGCTACCCCTTACGTGGCGTATTGCAGATCAGCGACCAGCCCTTCGGGCCGGTGCGCACGGCAACCGCCATTCCGGAACCGGGCCAGGTTTGGCTGGATGCGCGCTTGTTGCAAGCCCTGGGTTTGCAGGTCGGTGATGCAGTCAGCCTGGGCGCGCGCACCTTGCAGATCGCCCAGGTGCTGGAGGATGAGCCAGATCGCGCCGGTGACCTGTTTAGCCTGGCCCCGCGCTTGCTGCTCAATCTGACCGACATTCCATCCACCGATCTGGTGCAACGCGGCAGCCGGGTCGAATACCGCTTATTGTTGGCTGGGGAGCCGGTAGCGTTACAGGATTTCAAAACGTGGGCAAAGCCTGTGTTACAGCCCGGTGAAAAGCTGCAAGGGATCCGCGAGGCGCGGGCGGAATTGGCGACGGCGCTGGATCGGGCGCAGCGTTTTTTGCATCTAGCGGCTCTCATGAGCGTGCTTCTGGCAGGAGTCGGCGTGGCTATCGCCGCCCGCCGCTTCGCTGCCCGGCACTGGGATAGCGTTGCCATCATGCGCTGTGTGGGCGCTACGCAGCCTCTGATCGTGCGACTCTTCGTGCTGGAATTGCTGTTGCTGGCGGCCTTAGCCGGGATGGTCGGTGTAGTGATCGGCTATCTGACGCAGTACGGTTTGAGTGGGGCCTTGGGTGAATTACTCAGCCGCACCGAATTGCCGCAACCCTCCGGATGGCCGCTGCTGCCCGCGCTTCTCACTGGTTTCATCACCCTGCTGGGTTTTGGCTTACCGCCGTTGCTGAAGCTGCGGGAGGTGCCGCCGCTGCGGGTGTTGCGGCGCGACCTGGGGCCGGTCGATCTTAATGTATTCGCCCTCTACGGCCCTGCGGTGCTGGCGACCGTCGGCTTATTGACCTGGCAGGCCGGGGAATGGCGACTGGCGCTGGTCGTTTGCGCTGGGGTAGCCGGGACGGTCAGCGTGCTGACTCTGGCCGCTGGGGGATTGGTGAAAGCGCTAAGTCTACTGCGCGGTCGGGTCGGCGTGGCGTGGCGCTTCGGGCTGGCCAACATCGCCCGGCGCGGTCCTGGCAGTGCGGTACAGGTGGTGGCGCTGGGTTTAGGTTTGATGGCGTTGCTGGTGCTAACGCTGGTGCGCACCGATTTGTTGGCCAGTTGGCGCGCCAGCTTGCCAGCGGATGCCCCCAATCATTTTTTAATCAATATCCAACCGGGGGATGTGGCGGCGGTCACCGATTTTTTGCGCGCGCGCGGACTGCGGGGCGTGGAGCTGCTACCTATGGTGCGTGGTCGGCTGCAAGCCATCAACGGGCGGGCGGTGGGGCCGGATGACTACCAAGAGGCGCGCGCTAAACGTTTGGTGGAGCGCGAATTTAACCTGTCGTGGGCCGACCGCTTGCAGGCGGATAACCGCATTCTGGCCGGCCGTTGGTGGAGCACGGTCGATCACGGCCAAGGCGTAGCCTCGGTCGAGCAGGGCCTGGCGGAAACTCTGGGGATCGCTCTAGGCGATACGCTGCGCTTTCAGGTCGCCGAGCAGGTGCTGGATGCGCAGGTGGTCAGCCTGCGTCGGGTCGAATGGGACTCGTTCCGGGTCAATTTTTTCGTGGTCTTTCCTCCGGGTGTACTGGAGCCTTATCCGGCCACCTGGATCACCAGCTTCCATCTCCCCCCGGAGCGCAAGCCTCTGTTGGCGGAACTCGTGCGGCAGCATCCTTCCGTGACGGTGCTGGATGTAGAGGCGCTGATGGCTAAGGTGCGCGAGATCATGGACCGGGTGATTGCCGCCGTGGAATACGTGTTTTTGTTTACGCTGGCGGCCGGATTGGTGGTGTTATACGCTGCCATTCAGGCGACCCAGGACGAGCGGCGCTTTGAAAGCGCCGTGCTGCGCACGCTAGGCGCGCGCCGGGCTGTAGTGGGGAAAAGCTTGCTGGCCGAGTTTGCAACGCTGGGGTTGCTGGCTGGCGTATTGGCGGCGGCGGCGGCAACGGTGTTAAGTATGGTTTTGGCCGTACAGGTGTTCGATTTTCCGTATCGCTGGAACGAGTGGATCTGGCTTATGGGAGCCGGGGCTGGCGTAGTCGGCGTCGGCTTGGCGGGTTGGATCGGCGCGCGCTCGGCATTGAATCAGCCACCTTGGCGCGGCTTGCGGGATGGCTAGCAAGCGCTCGATTGGCCAACAGCCTATGGTGCGACCTACACTTCAGCAGCACCTCTTTAGCGCGCAATTCCAACTCCAGAGAACTGTTAATGAATATCACGCCACTTCTTCGCGCCAGTTGCGCTGTGCTCTGCGGCTTGCTGCTTGCTGCGGCGCACGCCGCCGATCTCCATTCCCCGGTCGGCAAATGGACCACCATCGATGACAAATCCGGCAAGCCCAAAAGCATCGTGCAGATTACCGAAAGCAATGGCGTGCTCACCGGCACAATCGCCGAGCTTCTTGAGGGTGCCTCAGAAAAAACGTGCAGCAAATGCGCGGGTGACCTGAAAGACCAGCCCTTGGTCGGCATGAAGATTTTATGGGATTTAAAAAAAGAGGGCGATCAGTGGGCCGATGGCAAGATTTTCAATCCCACCGATGGCGGTACCTATGCCTCCAAAGCCCAATTGATCGACGGCGGTAAAACGCTACAGGTGACGGGTTCGTGGCTGTTTATCAAGCGGAGCCAGCAATGGCGGCGCGCCGATTGACCAGAGCCACCCGATGAGTAAGCCCATCATCGCCATCAGCATGGGCGATCCCGCTGGGATCGGCCCGGAAATTCTAGTGCGCGCCATGGCCAATACGGCGGTCAGGCAGGCTGTCCGTTGCCTGGTATACGGCGACGCCCGTGTTATGGAAAAAGCAGTGCGGCAAGCTCAGCTTGGCTTGGGCGTTCGCGCGATTGGCCACCCCGCTGAAGCGCTCTACGCACCGCGTTCGATCGACGTGATCGACCTGGCCAACGCCGATCCCGCCGCCTTCGAGCCGGGCCAGGTGCAGGCGCTGTGTGGCAAAGCGGCCTGGGAGTACATTGAAGCGATGGCGCGCGCGGCGCTGCGCGGCGAGGTGGATGCCGTTAACACCGCGCCGATCCACAAGGAAGCGATTCAAGCGGCCCAGGTGCCGCATATCG
>JBATSQ010000273.1:0-3536 GCA_049293375.1 Candidatus Contendibacter sp. | reverse complement strand
TCAACGGCATCCCGAAAGATCAGTTCCCCTTGTTCCTGAAAGAGTGCGAATGGAGATTCAACTACCGCCCCACAGAAAACCTCTTCAAGGTCTTACTCAAATGGGCTAAACAGGATTTACTGTAACTTTATCTAGGCCAGCCCCTAATTTTTTTAAAAAAGACCACACTTCATTGCACTCAAGCGTCAAACGCCCCGACTCTTTTTTACCGGGCTTGGTGGGGTGTCTGTTGATATTTTGCATTGACATCAACTTGCAACCAGATATCTGAAACCCCCGTCATGCGGGCAATGCCCGCCAAAGCCAGCCGTTCCAACAGGTACTTATCCATCAACCTCTTTGTCTGGTCCGCGAGGGGAAATTTGGCCGGATAGATTGAGCAAAAACGGTCGGCCACAGCCTTTGCATTTGTATTTTTGCTTAGCCGTCATGCTGTGTCCATTCTTCACCGTGCTTTGTGAACAACAATCAGGATATTGCATTCATTGGCTCCTTCAAAAAGTTGCGGGTTACAAATGACTAGATCATTCGTATTTCAGGACTAGCAAGTTTTCTTCTCCAACTGCACATCGCTTAGCTCAAGCGATTCAAGTTCTTTGCAATCTCTGATTTCTGATTTTGCTTTCTTAAGTATCTCGTGAGCTTCTGGATTGGACTGTTCAACATAAATAGATCCAGAAATTCGCCGTTCTTTTGGCCAAATTGCAAAACCACCGCCAGTACCCAGAGTAATCAGCTCAAGTCCAAAACTTTCCAGATCAACCCCAGATTTGACTATGGCCTCGAATTTCAATCCTAAACGTGGTGGCTTAGGGCGATGAAGTGTTTCAAGAGTTCTCTTAAATGATTTACTGACCTTTTTATATCTCCGAAACCGACTGACGCAAAATGGCTCAATGTAAATTGAATCACAACTGATCTTGGGATACATATTCAGTTGAAGGCATCCTGTATTATCAAAGGCCTCTATCTGAAAAGTGTGGCCAACCGCTCTGGAAAATGCGGAAAGAGATTCAGGCGGCATTCCTTGAATGGATAAAGGTACAGCGATGACCTTAACCCAGTCGCCTATTTTCAAATCTCGACCTTCAGCATCAATGGATGGGTAATGATGCACGGTACAAGTGGGCTTAGGCATAGGATGTATCTTTCCTCTCCACCCTCCGCAAACTCTTAAACGCCAAAGCGCGAATCGCGCCATCCTCGCCCTTATTCGCCAAAATCCCTTCCAACGCGGTTTTAGCCGCATCACCGCCTAAACGACCCAGCGCCGCAATCGCGCTGGAGCGAGCGGCATCGCCCGCCGTGGTGGCGCGACGGATCAACGCAGCGGCGTCCTGTTGTTCCAACACAATGGGTAACGCCGCTTGCCGTTGTTCGGCGGTGGCCAGCAAACGACCCTCCGCATTCGGCAACACCGCCCGCAACACGGGCCGCAAGGCCGCGCCGTCCATGCTGGTGGATTTTTCCAGCGATGGCAGCGCCGCTGGCGCACCGAGCCGGGCCAGCGCCGCGCTGGCCGCTGCCCGCACGTCGGTGTCAACCTCGCTCAGCAGCGGCACTAACAACGCCTGATCGCTGGCGTCGCCGCATTCGGCCAGACCGCGCAAGGCCTCGCAACGCACCGCAGCGGGAATTTGCGCATCGGCCAGCGCAACACGCATCAGCGGGGCGGCTTTCAGTTGCAACTGCCGCGCGGCCCACAACGCCGCCTGCCAGGCCTGCGCTTCCGCTTCCGCCTGTTCCTGCAAATGCTGGGCGTTGGCCTGCCGCCAGCCGTCTGCCGCGCGTTTGAGGGCCGCTTCGACCGCACTCCCTAGCGTCGAATCGCCGCTGCTGCCCGCAATCCAGGCCGCTTCGGCCCGCGTGGTCGCCGCCTCGCTGTGCAATAACTCCTGCAAGGCGTCTTTGGAGAAGGTCTGCCGCCGAATCAGCCCGCGCCGCAGCCGTTGCCGGACTTGCCGATCTTTCACCACGCCGAGGCGCTGGGTCAGGGTGGTGGGGTCGCCCTGTCGCGCCAGAAAGCGTGCGGCAGGCTGACTGATTTCGGGGTAGTCGCTGTTTAAGGCCAGCAGGTTGACCTGGGTGGCGTCGCTCGGATACAGCCGCCGCAATGCGTCCAGACCGGCCTTGCGCAAGTTGCCGTCGCGCTGATACAGCAGCGTCGCCAGCACCGGCTCGGAGGCGATGACGCTCAGTTGCCCCAGTTCGGCGGCGGCCCGCTGGCGGATGGCATGGTCTTCGTAAGGGTCGCTGGTGAGACTTTCCAGCAGGGCGCGGCTGCGTTCGTCACCGACCCGCCGCACGCCGCTGAGCGCCCGCCCACGCAATTCGCCGTGACCTTCCCGCGCCAGTCGTTCCAGCCGCTCGCGCACGCGCTGCCGTTCGTCGGCATCGGTCAGCTGCGGCAGCAACGCACCGAGGGCTTCGGCCGCATCCGGGGCCAAAGTGCGGTCATCGGCGGGAAGGTCGGCGCGTGGGTCGAGCAGCGGCTCCAGATATTCCAGGGCGCGGCGGTCACCCAGTTCGCCTAGGGCGGCGATGGCCCGTTTTCGCTCCGGCTCCAGCCCCGCCGTGAAAACCAATAGTAAAGGTTGAAACGCTTCCGGCCGTTGCTGGCGGGCCAAGCCTTCGGCGGCGGCCAGCAGCAGTTCGCGCCGGCCACCGACCAGCGCCCGCGTCAGCGGTTCCAGACTCGCGCCGGGTACGCCGATGACGATGCGTTGCGCCAGTTGCGCGCACGCCTGGGCGCGGATCGCTTCATTGCGGTCGTCCAGCAACCGCACCAGCAGGGTTTCGGCAGGTTTGGCGTCCAGCAGCGCCAGCGCGTCGATGACGCGGGCGCGAATCGCCGGGTTGTCGTGATCGAGCAGCGGCGGCAACGCTTCCAGCGCCGGGACTTCCTGATAATTCGGATAACGCTGGCCGTCGGCGCGCTTTTGTTCCGGTTGCGCCGGATCGCGCAGCAGTTGCAGCAGGATGTCCAGCATCAAACCGTGCTGAGCGGCTTGTTCCTTGTCGAGCAGGCCACGACCCAGCAGCGGCAGCGCGGCGAGACTGCCGATGCGGCCCAGGGCGCGCAGCAGCGCCGGGCGATCGGCGGTTTTATCGGGATCGTCTTCCAGCCGGGCGACGACCGCATTGGCGGCGCGTTCCGCCGTTTGCGGGTTGGGCCGGGCATGGGTCAACGTGACCAGCGCCTCCAGCGCCCGGTTGGCGATGCGTGGTTCGGCGCGTAAGGCCGCCGCCAGCACATCCAGCGCCAGAGCTTCGCCGCGCTGGGCTAGCCCGACAGCGGCCCGCAAGCGTAATTCCTCGTGCTCGCTTTCCAGGGCGCGGGTCAGCGCCGCCGCCACCCGTGGGTCGGTGGCATCCAGCAGCCGATCCACCACCGTCAGCCGCAAATCGTCGAAACGGCTGTTCAGCGCCAGCAGCCACGGTTCCAGACTGCCCGCCGGATACAAGCGCGGCAGTTGTTCCAGCGCATGGCGGCGCACCTCGGCGCTGGCGGCGTTGACCGCGCCTTGCGCCAGTTC
>JBATSQ010000272.1:0-3393 GCA_049293375.1 Candidatus Contendibacter sp. | reverse complement strand
GCCGCGAAACGGGTCGAAATCGCCATTGTCAGTTTTGGCCCGGTCGAGGTGGTGACTGACTTCCAGACTGCGGAACAATTCACCCCGCCCCATCTGAGCGCGCGCAAGGACACGCCCATGGGACAGGCTATTATCCAGGGCTTGGAGCTACTCGAGCAACGCAAGGCGCGCTATCGGGAGCATGGGATTCCGTTTTTCCGGCCCTGGGTGTTTTTAATTACTGATGGCAGCCCAACCGATGACTGGCAGGCCGCCGCCCTCGCCGTGCGCCAGGGCGAGGAAAACCGCGCTTTCGCTTTCTTCGCGGTCGGAGTAGAGGGAGCTAATTTGGACATCTTGCAAAAGATTGCCTCGCGGCAGCCAGTGCGGCTGAAAGGCTTACGTTTCCGTGAGTTATTCCAATGGCTGTCAAACTCCATGCGTTCCGTGTCACGCTCAACGCCCGGTACCGAAGTCCCACTTAGCAACCCGGTCAGCCCAAGCGGCTGGGCCTCGGTGTGAACCCCATGAGCGACTGGCGCTATGTCTACGCCAGCGTTCCTGGCATGGCCCATCGTGCGCAGGAGGCCCCATGTCAAGATGCCTGCGCCGTGGGCGAACTGGAAACCGCCAATGGCGCGCCAGCCCTGGTGTTGGTCGCCGCCGATGGCGCGGGCAGCGCCACCGCAGCGCGCGTCGGCGCGGAACTGGCCTGTCAGGCGCTGTTGGCTGAATGCGCCCTGGGTTTGCAACAGACTGCCATCGCCGATTGGACGCGGACCAGCGCTGAACTCCTGATCGAGCGGGTGCAAGCCCTGCTCGGTCAACGCGCCGCCGAGGCCGGCTTACCACTGCGGGAGTTTGCCTGCACCCTGTTGGGGGCGGTGCTGACCGAGGAGCACGCGCTATTTCTGCAAATCGGTGACGGGGCCATCGTCATTAGCACCGGCGATGAGTACTGGCCGGTGTTCTGGCCCCAAGCCGGTCAATACGCCAATGAAACCTATTTCGCCACCGATGCTAATGCCTCGACCCGGCTGGAATTCGCCACCTCAGTGCAGCCAATTGCTGAAATCGCCTTGCTGACCGATGGATTACAACCTCTGGCGCTGCATTACCAAACCCGGCAGGCCCACACCCCTTTTTTTCGGCCGCTGTTTCAACACCTGCGCGCCGCCCCGGAGCCAGGCTGTCCGACTGATTTGATGAGCGCATTGGCGCGGTTTCTGGATACCCCGGCGCTCAATCAGCGCACCCACGATGACAAGACCTTGATCCTGGCCACCCGGCTGGCCATGGCAGTGAATCAGCCGCCGCCGACTGTGGTCGATACCACCGACACCAAAGACGCCACGGACGCCACGAAAGAAACACCAGCCGCCACTCCCGCAGCCCTGCAGATTCCCCCCCGGGAACCCCCCTGTGCTGAGGCTGATTAACGGCGCAGGCCAGCCGCTCCAGACCGGGTCGGTGTTAGGCCGTGGCGGCGAGGGCGTGGTACACGAGATCGTGGATCGACCCGGCTTTGTCGCCAAAATTTACCATCAGCCGATCCACGCTGATAAAGCGCTCAAACTGGAGCACATGGCGCGGCTGGCGCACCCGAGTCTCCTGGAAATCGCCGCGTGGCCCGTGGATGTGCTACGCCCGCGACCTGATGCGCCGGTGCAGGGCTTCATCATGCCCCGTGTCAATCATTATCGAGAAATCCATAGTCTCTACGGTCCTTCACACCGCAAAAAGACGTTCCCGCATGCTGACTGGTCGTTTCTGGTACACACCGCGCGTAACATGGCCAGTGCGTTCGAGGCGATTCATGCACGCGGGCATGTGATCGGCGATGTAAATCCTGGCAATGTGGTCGTCTCACCCCGCGCCTTGGTCAAATTGATTGATTGCGATTCCTTTCAGATTAACGCCGACGGCCGCCTGTTTCCCTGCGATGTGGGTGTGCCGCAATTCACTGCGCCGGAACTACAGGGCCAATCCTTTCACGGCCTGCGCCGCTCGCCTGACCACGATGCCTTTGGGCTGGCCCTGCTGTGTTTTCACTTGCTGTTCATGGGTCGCCACCCGTTCGCGGGTCGCTACCGGGGCAAGGGCGATATGCCCATTGAGCGCGCCATTCGCGAATACCGATTCGCGTTTGGCCGCCACGCAGGCTCGCGCCAGATGGAGCCGCCGCCGCATACCTTACCGTTTACCGCACTGCCTGCCCTACTGACCGATCTATTCGAGCGGGCTTTTGCCGCTCCCAAGCTGGCCCAGGGCCGCCCCAGCGCCAGTCACTGGCTGCGCGCTCTAGAGCAGCTTAGCGCCGACTTGCGTGTCTGCCGACGCAATACGGCCCATAAACATCCGCGCGCCCTGAGCAGTTGTCCTTGGTGTGTGTTGGAACAGTCGAGTGGCGCAGTCTTTTTTACCCTGCCGGATGCAACCCCAGCTGCTGAGCTGGCAGGCGCGGGCTTGCCTGATTTTGATCTGGAGCGGGTGTGGAACCGGATTCAGGCGGTCACACCGCTGCCGACCGAAACCATGCCCCGGCCCACGCCACGGACACCCGTAATCCCCACCCCACTCCCGGATGCGCTGCGCCAGGTACAGCGTGACAATGCCTTGAAAGCAGTCGCTATTACTGGTGCCGCCGTGCTGGCGATTCTTGGCCAATGGCGACTCAGTTGGCTGTGGCTGCCGCTGGCAGTCGCGGCCTGGTCTTTACTGCGTAATGGAGCCATTCACCGGGAGGTGCAACGCCGACGGCTGGCGCTATTTGCCGCTCGCCAGGAGTTGATGGAACTGCGGGCCGCCTGGGCGGCGCGGGCGACCGGACAGGCGTTTACGCTGCGCTTGCAGGCCCTGGACGCGCTGCGGGAGCGCCATCGCACCCTGGCGGCTGCGCTGCAACGCGACCTCCAGCGCCTGGCAACCGATCAACGCCAGATTCAGTTACAGGCCTTTCTGGAAGGGCAGTTCATCGATTCGGCAACTATTAACGGCCTGCTCACCACCGACCGCATGGCGCTGGCGTCCTACGGCATTGAAACCGCCGCCGATATCACTGTCGAGGCGCTCAAGGCCGTGCCCGGCTTTGGCCAGCGTCTCGGTCGTCAGCGGGCAACGGCGCTGTTAGCGTGGCGTCACGAGCTGGAGCAGCACTTTCGTTATGATCCGCACCGGGGCAATGATCCCGCCCCCGCTGCTGAGTTGCGACGCCGCTACGTCCGCGAGCGGTCGCGCCTTGAGCGGGAGCTACTGGCAGGAGTCGATGAACTGACTAAAATCAGAGTCGATACCCTCAAACAACGCGCCCAACTGAATATCGCTCTGATGCATCAGGCGATGCGGGAAGCGCAAGCGCAAGCCGATTTGCGCGTGTTTGCGCCGGGTCTGGACGCCTTCTGGCGCCGCCTACGC
>JBATSQ010000271.1:0-3946 GCA_049293375.1 Candidatus Contendibacter sp. | reverse complement strand
CCCGGCGGAGGCCAGTTGTCGACTTTCATCCCCAAGGCCAGCTTAAACTTGGCGAGCACATCCTTGATTTCAGTCAGCGACTTCTTGCCCAGATTAGGCGTTTTCAGCAATTCGCTCTCGGTGCGTTGCACCAGATCGCCGATATAATAGATATTCTCGGCTTTCAGGCAGTTGGCCGATCGCACCGTCAACTCTAGGTCATCCACGGGCTGCATGAGCATCGGATCAATGTCCACCGGCGGGGGGGGAACCGGTTGATCCTTCTTACCACGGAGATCCACAAAGACCGATAACTGGTCCAACAAAATACGCGCTGCGGTGCGGATAGCGTTTTCCGGATCCACAGTGCCATTTGTTTCCAGCATCAGCACCAATTTATCCAAATCGGTACGCTGCTCAACACGCGCATTCTCTACCCGATAGCTGATCCGCTCCACCGGACTGAAAGAGGCATCCAGGCGCAACCGTCCAATCGGCCGACTTTCACCATCCACTCCTTCGCGCTGGGTGGCGGGACAATAACCACGTCCGCGTTCGACCTTGAGCCGTATACTGAGTTCGCCGCTCTTGGTAAGATGGGCGATGACATGCTGCGGGTTGAGAATCTCGACCGTGTGGGTCCGCTCGATATCGCCCGCCACCACCGCGCCTGGCCCCCGCTTAGTCAAGCTCAGCGTTGCCTCGGCAGCGCCTTCCTGAAGGGTGATGGCCACCCCTTTGAGATTGAGCAGGATATCAATCACATCTTCCTGCACACCCTCAATAGTAGAGTATTCGTGCAGAACGCCTTCAATTTCGCACTCGGTGATGGTAGCACCGGGAATAGAAGACAACAGAATCCGCCGCAGGGCATTGCCTAGCGTATAGCCAAAACCCCGCTCCAGCGGTTCTACAATCACCCGCGCCCGGCGCGAATCCAGCTTCTCGACTTCAACACGGGTTGGTTTTAGCAAATCAAACGCACCCACCATCCGCTTGCCCTCGGAATCGCTCACTTGGAGTACAGCTCCACCACCAACGATTCATTGATGTCGCTTGGCAGATCGGCGCGATCGGGAACTCGCTTGAACACCCCACGCATTTTGCCGACGTCCACGTCCACCCAGTCCACGAAACCGCCATGACCCTGCATCAGCTGCAACGCATACTGCACACGGGTCTGGTTATGGCTTTTCTCGTGAATCGCCACCACATCTTCCGGCTTCACCTGATAGGAGGGAATGTTAACACGCTGGCCATTCACCGTGACCGCCCGATGGGAAACCAGTTGCCGCGCTTCGGCGCGCGTACTGCCGAAACCCATCCGGTACACGACGTTATCCAAGCGGCATTCCAACAAGCGCAACAGGTTTTCACCGGTTGCCCCCTTCCGTCGGGCGGCTTCCTGATAATAATTGGCAAACTGCCGCTCCAATACCCCATAGATTCGGCGCAGTTTCTGCTTTTCGCGCAACTGCAACCCATAATCCGACAAACGGGGCCGCCGCGCGCCATGCTGCCCCGGCGGCTTTTCCAGATTGCACTTGGTTTCCACCGCACGGGCCAACGACTTCAAAAACAAGTCAACGCCTTCCCGCCGACTCAGCTTACATTTCGGACCGAGATATCTCGCCACGATAAGATCTCCTTGCTAGACGCGACGGCGCTTCGGTGGACGACAACCATTATGCGGAATGGGGGTCACATCCATGATGCTCATGATCTTGAATCCGGCGGCATTCAAAGCACGCACGGCCGATTCTCGTCCTGGCCCCGGCCCATTGACATTGACTTCCAGATTCTTGACACCAAACTCCTTCACCACGCCGCCCACCCGTTCCGCAGCCACCTGCGCCGCGAAAGGCGTACTCTTACGAGAGCCGCGAAACCCCGATCCCCCGGATGTAGCCCATCCCAGGGTATTACCTTGCCGGTCGGTGATAGTGATGATGGTGTTGTTGAACGAGGCGTGGATATGCGCAATGCCATCCACGACGTTTTTCTTGACACGCTTGCGCGTCTTGGTGACAGGTTTTGCCATGCTCCAACCTATGCGAATGGAATTCCGAAATTTTCCAACGGGTTACTTGCGAATGGCGCGGCGCGGCCCCTTGCGCGTTCGGGCATTGGTGCGCGTGCGCTGACCACGCACCGGTAAGCCACGCCGGTGGCGCACCCCGCGATAACAGCCTAAATCCATCAGCCGCTTGATACTCATCGACACCTCGCGGCGCAGATCCCCTTCCACGGTATAGCGAGCCACTTCGGCGCGCAGCGCGTCGATCTGAGCTTCGTTCAGATCGCCGATCTTGAGGCTAGGGGTAACATGGGCTGCCGCGCAAATCTGCTGCGCACGGGTCCGACCGATGCCGTAAATGGCTTGCAGTGCGATGACCGCATGCTTGTTAACCGGAATGTTAATACCTGCAATACGGGCCATGCCTAGAAACTCCTCCCATCACACCGAATTTCTACCATGCAAAGAAGCGGAATTTTAATCCAAACGATGATTTAAATCAATCATGGATGAAGATTATCGTCTAACCTTGCCGTTGTTTATGGCGGGCGTCCGTACAAATTACTCGAACTACACGGTCACGGCGGATGATCTTGCAATTGCGACAGATTCTCTTCACCGAAGCGCGCACTTTCATCAGTCATTCTCCAAATATTCAGGACGCTGCTTGATTGCAGCGTTCGCTTAACAGAGTTCCCTCAGCGGGAGAGACCCGGCCTCTTGAAGCTGCTCTTTTTTAGCAAGCTCTCATACTGATGCGACATCAGGTGCGCCTGGATCTGGGCCATGAAGTCCATGACCACCACCACAATAATCAGCAGCGAGGTGCCACCGAAATAAAACGGCACCCGCCAGTACAAAATCAGAAATTCCGGCAGCAGACAAACGGCGGTAATGTAAGCAGCGCCCACCAACGTTAACCGGGTTAACACCCGGTCGATATAAGTGGCTGTCTGTAAGCCTGGTCGAATGCCTGGGATAAATGCGCCGGACTTTTTCAAGTTATCGGCGGTTTCCTTGGAATTGAACACCAGAGCGGTATAAAAGAAACAAAAGAAGATAATCAGGCTGGAGTAGAACAGAACGTACAGCGGCTGTCCTGGCGATAGCGTTGAACTGATATCGCGCAGCCATTCCATATGCGGCGTGTTGCCCAGCCAACTCCCTAACGTAGCTGGAAACAAAATCAGGCTGGAAGCAAAAATAGGTGGAATGACGCCCGACATGTTTAACTTCAGCGGCAAGTGAGTAGTCTGCGCTGCGAACACCTTGCGACCTTGCTGGCGCTTGGCGTAATTGACGGTGATCCGGCGTTGACCACGTTCGACGAAGACCACAAAACCGGTCACCAGAAACGCCATCGCCAACAGAAACAAGACCAGCATCACATGCAACTCGCCGGTGCGCGCCAGCTCCAGGGTACCGCCTACTGCATGGGGCAAACCCGCAACGATGCCGGCGAAAATCAACATGGAAATACCATTGCCAATGCCGCGCTCGGTCACCTGCTCGCCGAGCCAGACCAGAAACATGGTGCCGGTTACCAGACTGACGGTCGATGTCATGATAAAACCGATACCCGGCGCGATCACCACCGAAGTACCCCCGGCTATCTGGCTTTGCAGCGCAATACTGACGCCGATGGCCTGAAATGTCGCCAGGCCTACCGTCAGATAACGGGTATAGCGGGTTAGCGTGTGGCGTCCCGCCGCACCGCCTTCCTTACGTAATTGCTCCAGCGATGGCATCACCATCGACATCAGCTGCAAAATGATTGAGGCCGAAATATAGGGCATCACCCCTAAGGCAAATAGGCTCAACCTTTGCAGCGCACCGCCCGAAAACATGTTGAACATGTCAAGAATAGTGCCGCGCTGCTGGTCGAACAGTTGCGCCATAGCGTGCGGATTGATGCCAGGAACCGGAATATGGGTGCCGATACGAAACACC
>JBATSQ010000270.1:0-30253 GCA_049293375.1 Candidatus Contendibacter sp. | reverse complement strand
TGGCCGTCGAAATCCGCGCCATGAAACGAGCCGTCCTCCCGATCCAGGTCGGCGATGGCCAGCCAGCCGCCCGGTTTGAGTAGATCGTGCAAGGCCCGCAGGATCTGGTCAGTATCGGGGATGTGGTGCAGCGTCATCAGGCTGTAAATGAGATCGTAGCGCTCGGCTGGCAGCGGTCCGACTGTCAGATCGACCGCCAGCGGTTGGAAATGGGAAAATCTGGCCGTGGCAATCTTTTCCGCTAATACCGCCAACATTACCGGTGAACTGTCGAACAGCGTGATGTGGCCCAAATCACTCTGCAAAGCAAAACTCAGCAAACCGGTCCCGCATCCGTATTCCAACGCCCGCCAAGCGGTCGTCAGTGGAATCCGCAGGCGAATGGCGGCGGCGACGGCATCGGCCCGTTCGCGTTTGACCGGATCATCATCCCAAGTTTTGGCTCGGTCATCGAAAGTCATCGTGCGCTCCGCAGGGGCCTGGTTCATCATTGGGCACTAGTATCCGCTGAATGCCTGGAAAACGCAGTCTCTTGCGCCAAGTTCATCCTTGCCGGAGGAATAGCCGATGCAGGTCACCGAATTTCCTTTGCTAAGTCTGAAGCTAAGTGAGACCTATCCCGAAATCCGCGACGCCGTGCGCGATCTGTGCCGCCAGTATCCCGATGAATACTGGCGCAAGATCGACGAAGAACGCGGCTTTCCAGAGGCGTTCGTCGAGGCGTTGACCTCGGCCGGTTGGCTGGCGGCGATGATTCCAGAGGAATACGGTGGTTCCGGCCTGGGCTTGACCGAAGCCTCGGTCATTCTCGAAGAAGTCAACCGCTGCGGTGGTAATTCTGGTGCGATTCACGGCCAGGTCTACAACATGGGCACCTTGTTGCGCCACGGTTCGGCGGCGCAGAAGGCGGCGCTATTGCCGAAAATCGCTTCCGGCGAATTGCGTTTGCAGACGATGGCCGTCACCGAGCCGACCACCGGCACCGACACCACGCAACTGAAGACGACGGCGGTCAAGCGAGGGGATCGTTATGTCGTCAACGGCCAAAAAGTGTGGATTTCGCGGGTCCAGCATTCCGACTACATGATTCTGCTGGCCCGGACCACGCCGCGCGAGCAATGCCCCAGCAAGAGTTTGGGGATGTCGATTTTTCTGGTCGATCTGCGCGATGCGCTCCAGCAGGGACTGACGGTGCGACCGATTCGCAACATGGTCAACCACGAAACCAACGAACTGTTTTTCGACCATTTGGAAGTTCCGGCCGAGAACCTGATCGGCGAGGAAGGCAAAGGCTTCAAGTACCTTCTGGACGGCTTGAACGCCGAGCGGACGCTGATCGCCGCCGAGTGCATCGGCGATGGCTACTGGTTTTTGGAGCGCGCCACCGCGTATGCCAGGGATCGAGTGGTGTTCGGTCGGCCCATCGGCCAGAACCAGGGCATTCAGTTTCCGTTAGCGGAAGCCTATATCGAGGTCGAGGCCGCCAATCTGATGCGCTATCGGGCCTGTGCTCAGTTCGACGCCGGTTTGGCCTGCGGCCCGGCAGCCAACATGGCCAAGTACCTGGCCGCCAAAGCGGCTTGGGAAGCGGCAAACGCTTGTTTGCAAACCCACGGTGGCTTCGGCTTCGCCTGTGACTACGACATTGAGCGCAAATTCCGGGAAACCCGCTTGTATCAAGTCGCGCCGATTTCGACCAACCTGGTTCTTTCCTACGTCGGCGAGCATTTGCTCGAACTGCCGCGCTCGTTTTGAGAGGAGTGCAAGAGATGACGGCCTCACTACCGCTGGATGGTATCACCGTTGTCGCGTTGGAACATGCCATCGCCGCCCCCTTCGCCACCCGGCAACTGGCCGATTTGGGGGCGCGGGTGATCAAGATCGAACGGCCTAGCGTCGGCGATTTTGCCCGCGCCTACGACCAGCGTGTCGCTGGCCTGGCGTCCCATTTCGTCTGGACCAACCGCAGCAAGGAGAGCTTGAGCCTGGATTTGAAGCAACCGGCGGCGCTCGAAATCCTGCAACGCCTACTCGGTCAGGCCGATGTGCTGGTGCAGAATCTCGCGCCCGGCGCGGCGGCGCGCTTGGGATTGGGTTATGAAGCGCTGGCCGCCCAATACCCGCGCCTGATCGTCTGCGACATTTCCGGCTACGGCGAGGGCGGGCCTTATTCGGAGAAAAAAGCCTACGACCTGCTCATTCAAAGCGAATCGGGGTTTCTCTCGGTCACCGGCACCCCGGATCAGGAAGCCAAGGCCGGGATTTCCATCGCCGACATCGCCGCCGGGATGTTCGCTTATTCCAGTATTTTGGCCGCGCTGCTGCAACGACAGCAGACCGGCCAAGGCCGTCGCATCGAGATCTCGATGCTGGAGGCGATGGTCGAATGGATGAATTTTCCGCTGTATTACGCTTATCAGGGGCAGGTCGCGCCGGGGCGGGCGGGCGCTTCGCACGCCACCATTTATCCTTATGGCGCGTTTCAGGCCGGGGATGGCGGGCGGGTGATGCTGGGTTTGCAAAACGAGCGGGAGTGGGGCGTGTTTTGTGAAAAGGTCTTGCTCCAGCCCGAACTGAAAAGCGATCCACGCTTTGACAGCAACGCTTTGCGCTCGCAAAACCGCAGCGAACTCAACGCCGTCATCGATACAGTATTTTCCCGTTGCGATTCCGCTGAAATCATCCGGCGCTTGGAGGAGGCCGCCATCGCCAACGCGCGGGTCAATACCATGGCCGAGGTGTGGCGGCATCCGCAACTTCAGGCGCGAAAGCGCTGGACCGCTATCGATTCCCCGGTCGGCGCATTGCCAGCTCTGTGGCCGCCAGGAGCCAGCGTTGAACATCCGGTGCGTATGGGAGCCGTACCCGCGCTCGATGAGCATTCCGAGGCGATCTTAAGCGAGCTGGGTTTTGCCGAACGGATCGACGATTTGCGGGCGCGGGGTGTGATTTGAAAAGAGGAATAACCACGGAATTGACTGTGGCCCCAGCAACAACGCTAGGGCCACTTTTCTCTCAATGTGTAACCGCCGTCGCCGCCGGAATCATCCATTGCAGGTAATAGGCCTGAATGTAAGTGATGATGCCGATGATCACCGCGAAGAACAGGCTGTGCTTCAAGGTGAAGCGGAACAGATCGGATTCCTTGCCCACCAAGCCCGCCGCCGCGCAGGCCACCGCGATGGACTGCGGCGAAATCATCTTGCCGGTGACGCCGCCGGTGGTGTTGGCGGCGATAGTCAGGGTCGGATCGACCCCGATCTGTTGCGCCGTGACCTGCTGCAAGTTGGCGAACAGCGCGTTGCTGGAGGTGTCAGAACCGGTCAGGAACACGCCGAGCCAACCCAGGAAGGGTGAAAAGAACGGGAATAGCGCGCCGGTGGCGGCGAAGGCCAGCCCCAGCGTTGAGGAAACGCCGGAATAGTTGGCGATGAAGGCAAAGCCCAGCACCAGGCCGATGGTGAAGATCGGCCGGGCCAATTCCACGAACGTTTCCGCAAGAGTCGTGAAAAAGGTCTTGATATTGACGCCTAGAATGAACGCGCTGATGACCGCCGCCAGCAAAATGGACGTTCCCGTCGCCGACAGCACGTCGAACTTGTAAACGGCCTCATAGGGTGTGAGCGCCTTGACGATCGGCACATCTTTCAACACCAGTTTATCCAGACCGGGGATGTGGAAGCTCATCACCCACGACTCCAGCGGCGCACCCTTGGCGAATAATCCCTTGAACGAAGGCAGTGTCCAGATGGTCACCATGATCGTCAACACGATGAATGGCGACCATGCCTTGATGATTTGGCCCAGGCTATATTGGGATTGCGAGCGATGTTCCGCCGCGCTGATGCCACCGTTGCCCTGAAAAGCAAAATCTTGCTGGGGTTGCCAGACGAAGCGTAGGAATAAAGTCAGCACGACCAGGCTCACCAGGGCGGAGGTGATGTCCGGCAGTTCGTAAGCCCAGTGGTTCGAGGTGTAATACTGGGTCAGGGCGAAGGCCGCCGCCGCGACGAAGATGGCCGGCCAGGTTTCCCGCACGCCGCGCCAGCCGTCCATGATGAACACCAGCCAGAACGGCACGAACAGCGACAGCAGCGGCAACTGTCGGCCCGCCATCTGGCCGATCAGAAACGGGTCGGTGTTGGTCACTTTGCCGGCCACGGTGATCGGAATGCCCAGCGCGCCGAAAGCCACCGGGGCGGTGTTGGCGATCAGGCACAGACCGGCGGCGTAGAGCGGATTGAAACCCAGGCCGACCAGCAGCGCGGCGGTGATCGCCACCGGTGCGCCGAAGCCCGCCGCGCCTTCCAGGAACGCGCCGAAGCAGAAGCCGACCAGCACCATTTGCAGGCGCTGGTCGGCGGTGATGGACAGCACCGACGAGCGGATGATTTCAAACTGACCGGTCTTGACCGTGAGCTTGTACAGGAACACGGCGGCGACGATGATCCAAGAGATCGGCCACAAGCCGTAGAGAAAACCATACCCAGTAGCCGCTAAGGCCATTGATGCGGGCATTTGATAGATGATGATCGCCACGAGGATGGCGAGCGCCACGGTGATCAGAGCGGCGATGTGGCCCTTCATCCGCAGCACCGCCAGCGCGACGAAGAAGAAGATGATGGGGATGGCGGCGACCAAGGCCGATAGCCAGAGGCTACCGCCCAAGGGGGCGTAAACTTGAGTCCAGGTTGGCATCGTGATCGAACTCCTCGGTGGGTGGTTGGTGTTGAAGGTGGAAATTTTTCTTCCTGAAATCTCGGCTGGCGGAATCGCGGGCACAAAAACCCCTCTACCCACTCGCGCGAGCATCCTTAAGAATATGAAATCACTAAGAAACTAGCTGGTGTCAAGCCGGGAACAGCGATCCACCAGATAGACGATGGAGCGGTAATAACGGCCACTGTGCAGCGACAGGCCGATTTCGCAGGTGCGACTGGTGGAATAGCCGGACTGGCACGCTTCCGGCAGCGCCGCTTTCAAATCCCGTAAGGCGCTGGCGTTGAGTTCCGGGAGGGTGAAACCCTTATCGCCCGCCCAACCGCAGCAGGACACCCGGTCGGGGATGATGACCTTCTCGGCGCAGGCTTCGGCGATGGCTTTGAGCTTGGTTTGCAAGCCCATGTGGGTGGTGCTACAGGTCGGATGCAGGGCGATGGTTTCCGGCAGCTTGCGCACGGTCAACCGCGCCAAAACCTCGTCATGCAGGAATTCGGTGATGTCGTAGACCTTGAGGCCGAGCGCTTGCTGATTCCGTTTCAGCCGCAGCGAACACGGGCTGGTGTCGATGACGATGGGGTCTGCACCGTTCCGGCTGGCGTTGAGCAACGCCTGTTCGACTTCGCGTTGTTTGGCGTCGGCTTGCTCCGGTAAGCCTTTGCTGGCAAAGGGTTGGCCGCAGCACAGCGCGGCGCGGTCGTCCGGGAAAATCACCTCAAAGCCCGCTTTGCGCAGCAGCGCGGCGGTTTTGACCGGCAAGGCGTCGGTTTCGGGATCGCCCTGGGCGGGTCCCATGCTGCGGCTGGCGCAACTGGCGAAGTAGACTACACGCGGCCGGTCGGGCGTGGTCGAGCTGTCCGGTTCTGGCAGAGCGCCCGCCGTCGGCATATAGCGATTCCACAGCGGCAGCCGATGGCCCGACAGCTTGCGAACCGCGCCGGTGATCGCGCGTTGCGCACCGCTGCCAAGCAGCCGGTGCGAGAGATTCGCCGCCGCTAGGCCGAACCGCGTAGCAGCGGTGACGACGCTGAATTGTCCGCCCAGCCGGTCGCCCACCCAGCGCCCCCATGTGCCACGGTTGCGGGCGCGAAGCTGCAACATCATCGTACCGGTGTTGATGCCGACCGGGCAGGTCAGCGAACACAAACTGTCGGCGGCGCAGGTGTCCACGCCCTGATATTGATAGGAATCGCTGAGGGCCTGCAAGCGGCTGGCGTCCTCGCCCGACGCCCGCAATCGCGCCATCTCGCGCAAGCCGACAATGCGCTGGCGCGGCGTCAGGGTGAGGGCGCGGGACGGGCAATTCGGCTCGCAGAAGCCGCATTCGATGCACTTGTCCACCAGCGGATCGACCGCCGCCATCGGTTTGATGTTTTTCAGGTGTGCTTCCGGGTCGTCGTTCAAAATCACGCCGGGATTGAGCAGATTTTGCGGGTCGAACAGCGCCTTGATGTCACGCATCAGTTGATACGCCTGCTGGCCCCATTCCAGTTCCACGAACGGCGCGATATTGCGGCCGGTGCCGTGTTCCGCCTTCAGCGAGCCGTCGTATTGCTGGACGATCATCTGGCACACGTCATCCATGAACTTTTTATAGCGCTCGGTTTCCGCCGGATTGGCGAAATTCGGGGTGATGACGAAATGCAGGTTGCCTTCCAGCGCGTGGCCGAAAATGATCGAGCCGGTATAGCCGTGCTGGTCGAACAGCCGTTGCAAGTCCAGGGTCATCGCCGCCAGTTGCGGCACCGGCACCGCGACATCTTCGATGATGACGGTGGTGCCGGTCGCCCGCGCCGAGCCGACCGACGGGAACAAGCCTTGGCGGATCGCCCACAGTTGGGTGAATTCCTCCGGCCGGTCGGTGAACTGGAACGGCAGCAGGGTCGGGGTGGCAGTCAGTGCGGCGCTGATGACTTCGACCTGCGCGGCCAGCTTCGCGGCGTCCATCGCCCGTGTTTCCACCAGCAGCGCGGCGGCGGTTTCCGGCAAGGTCTTGAAGTAATCTGGCATTCCGGCCTTGTTTTCCACCGAGCGGATCGAGGCGCGATCCATCAGTTCCACCGCCGCCACCGGCTGGCTTTTCAGCGTGGCGACCGCTTCGCAGGCGATTTGGATGTCGGGGAACATCATCAGCGCGGTGGCTTTGTGGCTGTGTTCCTCGACCGTGTGATAGGTGATTTCGGCGATGAAACCCAGCGTGCCTTCCGAGCCGATCATCAAATGTTGGAGAATCTCGAAGGGGTCTTGGTAATCGACCAGCGCATTGAGGCTGTAACCGCAGGTGTTTTTGATCTTGAATTTGTTGCGGATGCGTTCGGCCAGGGTTACATCGGCGCGGGTGCGCTGGCTCAGTTCGGCCAGCCGATCCAGCAGCGCGCCGTGACTGGCGCGGAAGGCGTCGCGACTGGCCGCGTCGCCGGTGTCCAGCACCGCGCCATCGGCCAGCATCACCCGCATACTGTTCAGCGTCTGATAGCTGTTCTGGGCGGTGCCGCAGCACATGCCGCTGGCGTTGTTGGCCGCGATGCCGCCGATTTGGCAGGTGTTGATTGAAGCCGGGTCGGGGCCAATCTTGCGCTGGTAGGGGGCCAGATAGCGGTTGGCGTGGCCGCCGATCAAACCCGGTTGCAGGCTGATGGTCGCGGCGTCGGGGCCGATTGTCCAGCCGCGCCAGCCGTCGCCCAGTTGCAGCAATACCGAATCGGTCACGGCTTGGCCCGACAAGCTGGTTCCGGCGGCGCGGAAGGTGACGGGTGTTTGATGCTGGTGGGCCAGCGCCAGAATTCGCCGCATTTCCTCCTCGCTGTCCACCTTCACCACCAGCTTGGGAATCAACCGGTACAGGCTGCCGTCGGTGCCGTAGGCGAGGGTGCGCAGCGGGTCGGTAATCAGGCGCGACGCGGGAATAAACGCTTGCAGGTCGCGGTGAAGCTGCTCGTAAGCCGGTGCGGACATGGTGTTTTATCCTTGGTTTTGGTGGTTTGCGCACCGGACAATGCGGGGCGCTGTTTTTATTTTTGTATGCTTTTTTGTTAAACAGATCTGTCAATATTATTTTCAAGGATTTTAATTGCCCAACATAAAATACCAACATCAATCATTGGGATTACTAATAAAATAAACGAAAGAGGAATAATTGAAAATCCAAATTTACTACTTTGATGCCACAAGTAATAAATAAATAAGAGATAAATAATAATGGTTGGCCAGCTAAGGAGTAGCTTAAAACAGCTATCCGGCGATATGGATAAAATTCCCTGTACGCCGGTAAATCCTGAGAAGAAGTTACATCGAAAGCCAAGCTCTGTTGCGGATAATGGCTTGGCTACGACGGCGACTAATTTATTGCTTTGGAAAATATTAATAATTTCACTAATCTCAATTTTTTTAGGAATAGATAAAATATTGCTATAGAGAGGTAGCCCAACTCTAATTATCGGACGCACCCAAAAAATAGTACCTATAATTTGTATTACTATTAACACTAATATCATTGGGATCGCTAGTGAGGAGATAAGCATTTTCCCGCCTAACGTCTAAATTAAGCTGCAATACGAGACGGCATTGGTCTGAAGAAAGCTCAGTCATTCAGAATCAGCACCACCAATTCCTTCGGGCCATGCACGCCAAAGGTCAGCACCAATTCAATGTCGGCGGTTTTGGACGGGCCGGAGATGAGCAGGGCGTTGGTCGGCATTCCCTCGGCCCAGCGTTCCGTCCGCATGGCGGCGGCCAGCGAGTCGTGAATCTTGGAGGCTTCCAGCACGGCGATATGCACCGCCGGAGCCAGCGACATCAGGCGGGGTTCGTCCGGGGTCGGCCACAGGATCAACGCGCCGACATCGGCCAGCCCGCCTTGGGTGGAGGTAATCCCGGCGTCGATGGTGAACAGCCGTTCTTTGCAGTCCTCCACGCTTTGCTCGTAAGCGACCAGCGGCGGTAAGTCACTGTCCCAGCCTTCCGAAAGCATGGCGCCGATGGGCGAGTGGGGCGCGTACAGCAGGCCGTTCAGCGAGCGCTGACGCAACACCGCCTTGAGCGCGGTCGTCCAGTCACCGCTGTTGGTGATGATCACCTCCGCGTGCATCGCTTCCATCCGCTGCTTCAGTTGCGCCACCTTGTCAGCCTGGCTGAGTGGGGGGGCGGGCGGTGCTTCCGGTTCCGCGATGGTGGGTTGCGGACGGGCTGAATGGCGTAAACGATTCAGGATATTGGCGCGGGCTTCACTCATCGCGGATTCCCTTTTCTTTGGCCAGTACGTGCAGGCTCTTGGCGGCGAAGGTCGGCAGGGCGCGGGATTGGCTCCATTTTTTCACGATGCCGACGGCGGGCAATTTGGGCAATAGCGGCCCCGCCAGACCCAACAATTTGGCGTTGAGCGCGTTGAACCAGGGCGTGGCATTGCTGAAGGCCCAGCCTTTCCAGGTCAGGCTTTCGGTCGCGTTGAGCTTGTAGCCGTGATCCTTGACCGAGTTCGGGGTTTCGTCCTGGTCGTAAGACTCGGTGCGCAAGCGCCGCAGGATGTCGGTAATGGGAATCTTGACCGGACAGACTTCCTCGCACGCGCCGCAGAAGGTCGAAGCCGTCGCCATCGCCCCGGCGTTTTTCAAGCCTTCGATTTGCGGGGTCAGAATCGAGCCAATCGGGCCGGGATAGACATAGCCGTAAGCGTGGCCGCCGAGGCGGGTATAGACCGGACAATGGTTCAGGCAGGTGCCGCAGCGGATGCACTTCAAAGTGTGGCGCAACTCAGGATCGGCCCAAATCTTGGAACGGCCATTGTCGAGCAGCACCAGATGCACTTCTTTCGGGCCATCCTTCTCGCCCGGTTTGCGCGGCGAGCTGATCATATTGAAATAGGTGGTAATCAACTGGCCGGTGGCCGAACCGGTCAGCAGCCGCAGCAAGGGCGGCACATCCTCCAGCCGTTCCAGCACCTTTTCGATGCCCATGATGGCGATATGCACCGGCGGCGCGGTGGTGCACATCCGGCCGTTGCCCTCGTTTTCCACCAGACACAGCGTGCCGGTTTCCGCCACCGCGAAATTGACCCCGCTGACCCCGACTTCTCCGGCGAAAAATTTCTCGCGCAACACCTGCCGGGCGATGGCGTTCAGTTCTTCCACCACTTCGGTATAGGGCGTGTTGGGGATTTTGTCGTGAAACAGTTGGGCGATTTGATCGCGGTTCTTGTGAATGGCCGGGACGATGATGTGCGAGGGCGTTTCATGATCCAGTTGGATGATGTATTCGCCCAGATCGGTTTCCAGCGCCTCAATGCCGCGTTCATCCAGAAAATGGTTGAGGTGCATTTCCTCGGACACCATCGACTTGCCCTTGATGACGCGGGTGGCGTTATGGCGCTGGATGATCTCCAGGCAAATCGCGTTGGCCTCGGTGGGCGTTTCCGCCCAATGCACCCGAATGCCGTTTGCGGTGCATTTCTGCTCCAGCCGTTCCAGCAACTCCGGCAACTGGCGCAACGCCCGCTGGCGGATGGCATCGCCGCGTTCCCGCAGTTTCTCGAACACAGCCAGATCGGAAAACAGCGTGCGGCGACGCATTCCCAGCGTGTCCATCGCGGCCCGCAGATTGTGGCGTAGTTGACCGTCGCCCAGCGCCTTTTTGAAATTCTTGGGGAAATCGACCACGGTTTCAGTCATTGGGTGCGCTCCAGCAGGAATTCGGCGACGTGCTTGGCGGGAATCGGGCTGTTGCGGTGTTTCAACGCGCCGCCGATGTGCATCAGGCAACCGTAATCGCCGGACAGCACCACCGCTGCACCGGTTTGTTCGATGTCCGCCACTTTATCGGCGACCATCGCCGAGGAAATATCGGCCTGCTTGACCGAGAAGGAACCGCCGAAGCCGCAGCATTCGCGCTCCCGTTGCAGTTCGAGCAGTTCGACGTTTTTTAGCTGGCGCAGCAAGGATTTGGAATAGTCGATCACCTTCATCTCGCGCAAGGCGCTACAGGAAGAATGCCAGGTGACCTTGATCGGCTGGCCGCGATCTTCCAGTTTCAGATCGAGCACCGTGACCAGAAATTCGTTTAATTCAAACACCCGGCTGGCGAAGCGTTGCGCCTCGGCGGCTTCGGGTTGGTCGGCGAACAGTTTGGGATAGTGGTGTTTGAGCATCCCGCCACAGGAGCCGGACGGAATGATGATCGGGTAATCCTTGGCGAAGGCTTTAAGCTGCTGGCGGGCGACGGTGCGGGCTTCGTCCGGGAAACCGGAATTGTAGGCGGGCTGACCGCAGCAGGATTGGCTTTGCGGGTAAACGACCTGAATGCCTTCGCGCCGGAGCAGCTCCATTCCCGCCATGCCAGCCTGGGGAAAACACAGATCGATCAGACAGGTGCCAAAAAAATACACCTTCTCAGGACGAGTGGGCATATCGCGTTCTTCTCCAACTTTCGTGGTCTTGTCGTTCCCGCCGCGCCATCCGGCGGTGCGAAGGAACGGTTTCTTCTTGTATTTATTGTAGTTGCGACCATCCGCTACCAGAGGATTTTATTCTTGGTCAGACGGTCTGACCAATTTTATAGCAGCTTGATGGCGGGATTGCAAGCATTTGGTCATTTGGTCTGACCAAAAATTTGCTAGTGTGTTATAAATATCACCCGCCACAGGCCACGAGGGGTTTTATAATGAATGCTGCATAGCACAATATAACCGTCGTATAGGACTCCTTGAGCTTAGGTAAGAACATGCACTACGAAGCGATTAATCCGCCGAAAGTCTCGGATGCCATCGTCAGCCAGATTGAGCAATTGATCCTGGATGGCGTGCTAAAACCGGGTGAACGGCTGGCAGCGGAACGGGATTTGGCGCAGCAGTTGAACGTCTCCCGCCCATCGTTGCGCGAGGCCATCACCACTTTAAAATCACGCGGCTTGCTGCAAAGCCGGCGGGGCGGCGGCAATTATGTGGTCGATGTCATCGCCCCGGCCTTGACCAATCCGTTGATTGAACTGTTGAAAAATAATCCCAAGGCGATGTTCGATGTGCTGGAACTGCGCCATGCGTTGGAGGAAGTGGCGGCCTATTTCGCCGCAGTACGCGCCACCGACGCCGACCGGGAAATTCTGCGCTGCCGGTTCGCGGCTCTTGAAGATATTCAACACGGTTCGCGTGAACCGCAGCACGATGCGGTGGCCGACGCCAGTTTCCATCTCGCCATCGCCGATGCCTCGCACAACGTGGCGCTGATCCACGTCATGCGCGGTCTGTTCGATTTGCTGTTGAGCAATATCTGCCGCTCGCTGGAACGGCTCTACACCCGCGAGGGCAGCTACGAGATCATTCATTCCCAGCATCAGGCGATTTTGCAAGCGGTGCTGACGCGCGATCCCGCGGCGGCGCGACAAGCAGCGCATGTCCATTTGTCCTATGTCGAAACGACCTTGCAAGCGATTGACGCGGAAGCCAGCCGCCAGGAGTTGTCACAGCGCCGTTTAGAAAGTTTGCGGGCGCTGGAAGCGAATACCTCGTCGTAGCCCGTTGCGCTCTTTGACGTTCCAGCGGTGAGGCGGCTGATGAACGCCAAGCGGAAACGTCGTGCGGGCGAGCGGTGGCGGGCGGCCTTCGATACGTTGGCCTTTCTCGTCCTGCTGGGCGGATTGGGTTGGCTGCTATTCAAAGGCGCTGGAACCCTGCACTACAACTGGCAATGGTATCGGGTGCCGCAGTACCTCTACCGCGTCGAGAACGGCGCGCTCCATCTCGGCCCGCTGCTGCAAGGGCTGGGCGTGACGCTGGAATTGAGCGGTTGGAGCTTGTTATTGACCATTCTGTTCGGGTTAACTGCGGCGTTGTTACAGCGTTCGACCTCCTGGGTTGGCCATGTGCTGGCGCGGGTCTATGTGGAGATCGTCCGTAATACCCCGATGCTGGTGCAGCTTTATCTGGTCTACTTCGTGTTAGCACCGATTCTGGGCATGGATCGGTTCGCGGCAGCGGTGTTGGCGCTGGCGATCTTCGAGGGCGCTTACGCGGCGGAGATTTTCCGCGCCGGCATTGAGGCGGTGCCGCGCGGTCAGTGGGAAGCGGCGCAGGCGCTGGGCCTGCCGCGCTATGCAGTCTACCAGCATGTGGTGTTGCCGCACGCTCTGCGCGTGGTGTTACCGCCGCTAACGGGTCTAGGCGTAGCGCTGATCAAGCATTCGGCGCTGGTCAGCGTGATTGCAGTCGCCGATCTGACGACCGAAGGCCGCAACCTGATTGCCGATACCTTCATGACCTTTGAGCTATGGTTTACGGTTGCGGCGCTGTATCTGGCGCTTACCACGAGTTTATCGCTGCTGGTGGGGTGGCTGGAGCGTCGGCTGGCCGTCAGCGGCATGGGGCGCGGCTGAATCGTGTACCCCCGCAAACTCCGATTCGGCTGGCTGGATGTGTTGATTCTAGCGCTCCTAGTTGGCCTCATCGGCTATATCGTCTACCGGGTGCAACATCATTTCCACTACCGTTGGGATTGGGGGCCGATTCCGGGTTACTTGATCCGCCATGACACCGAACAGGGACGCTGGGTGCTGAATTTATTGGGACAAGGGTTGCTGATGACGGTGCGCCTGGCTATTTGGGGTAGCCTGCTGGCGGGAGTGATCGGCGGGTTCATGGGACTGTGCCGGGTCTCGCATAGCCTGTTTCTCCGCCTGATCAGCCGAAGCTATGTTGAACTAATCCGCAACACGCCTCCGCTGGTGTTTATCTTCATCTTCTATTTCTTCCTCAGCAGCCAATGGTTGTCGGCGTTAGCTGTGGAAAATTGGCTGGCTGACGCCGCTCCGGCGACGCGCTGGGTGTTGACCCTAGGTTTTGGGCCGCCCGAGTTGTTACCTAATTTTCTATCCGGCTTGCTGTGTCTGGCACTTTTCGAGGGCGCTTATGTCGCCGAAATCGTCCGCGCCGGCATTCGGGCCATTCCGCAAGGGCAATGGGAAGGCTCAGCAGCCTTAGGGTTGCGTCCCCAGCAAACCTTGGTCAACATCATCCTGCCGCAAGCCTTGCAGACAGTTGCGCCACCGCTGGCTGGGCAATTTATTTCCTTGATTAAGGATTCCTCATTGGCGTCGCTGATTTCCGTTCAAGAGCTGACTTTTAGCGGAATCGAGCTGGCGGTGTCGTCGGGGCGGGTGTTCGAGGTCTGGCTAACGGTAGCGGGGCTGTATTTTCTGTTGTGCTTTGGATTGGCGCGCTGGTTTCGCCGCCTTGAGCGGCGTTGGAGTCAGCATCGCCATCCGGTTTAGCGCTGGACCCGAGCGGCTTTTGTTAAGATTTTTCAGGAGTGCTATTTCAGGAAAAGGACGACAGCGATCGCCCCCCGTGTTGTTGAATGAAGCAATATAGAGCATTGAGGAGAGAGTGGTGGTACGGGTATCAACTGGCTTTGGGTGTGCTAATCCAGGCGTGCGGCGGCTTTGGGGCTGTTGGATGGAGGTGGAGTCATGATCGGCGCGCTGGCGTTGCTGTTGGCGTTGCAGCTGGTTGGCGAAGCCATCGTCCGCGTGAGCGGCGCGCCGTTGCCGGGGCCGGTGGTAGGCATGGTGTTGCTGTTTGTGGGGCTACGTTGGCGGGAGGGATTGCCTGATTCTCTGCGCGCCACCACCGAAACCCTGCTTTCTCATTTGTCGCTGCTCTTTGTTCCAGCCGGAGTGGGCATCGTGCAATATGGCGCGCTGCTAGCTGAAGAGTGGTTAGCGATCCTGGCGGCGGTGCTGGTGAGCACTTTGCTCACCGTCGCTGTGACGGCGCTGACTATGCAAGCCGTGATTCATCAGCGGGACGCGCGCCGCCATGACTAACATCAGCACGATCTGGGTTTATCTAGCGACTTCGCCCCTGCTGTGGCTAACCGTGACTCTGGCGGCCTATCTGGTGGGGCAATGGTTGTTTCGCCGCAGTGGTGGACGCGCATTATTCAACCCGGTGGCCTTGGCGATTACCCTGCTAGTAGTCCTCTTGCTGGCCACGGATACACCCTACGCGACTTATTTCAACGGCGCGCAGTTTATCCATTTCTTGCTGGGCCCGGCCACCGTGGCGCTGGCCATTCCGCTGTACCTCCATTGGGATCAGGTGCGGCGCTTGCTTGTGCCGATTCTGACCGGACTGCTGACTGGTTCCCTCACGGCGATTCTCTCAGCGGTCGGCATCGCCTGGCTGCTGGGCGGCTCAACCCGAACCTTGCTGTCGCTGGCCCCCAAATCGGTGACGACGCCGGTGGCCATGGGCATTGCCGAAAAGATCGGCGGCCTGCCATCATTGACCGCCGTGTTAGTGATTCTAACGGGCGTGCTCGGCGCTGTCGCCGCACCCGCGCTGTTGGTCTGGTTGCGCATTCGGGAAGAAGCGATCCGTGGTTTCGCCATTGGGGTGGCGGCGCACGGCATTGGCACCGCGCGCGCCTTTCAGATCAGTACACTCACTGGCGCGTTTGCTGGTTTGGCCATCGGCTTGAATGCCTTGTTAACAGCGCTGTTGACCCCGCTCATTGCCACGCTGCTGGCCTTGCGGCCAATGCCATGATGCAGGCAAGGTCCCCATCGTTGCGGATGTATCCGGTTGACGGGAGCGCACTGCATTCCCGACCAGTGCTATTCCGGCGTCACTGCGCATGATAAGGTGGCGAGCACCGGATCATGATCGCTGGCCAGATCGGATTGGCCAGCGGGAGCATTGCTGTTGCAGTGCGGGATGCGCACCAGTGCGCCGCGCCGTAATGCTGAGCTGACCAGAATGTGGTCCAGCGTTTGCGGTTGGCCGCCATGGCGGCGGGTGTAAGCCTGCCCCGGCGGTAGATCGTCAAGCAGGCTATAGAAGCTCTCCCCCTTCAGCGCTTTAAGCGTTTTAGAGCCAGGCAGGTCGTTCAAGTCACCCAGCACGACGATGGCTGCCTGCGGATCGCAGGCCAAGAGATCGGCGGCGAATTGGTAAACAATCTCGGCTTGGGCGTGGCGCTGCTTCTTGGCGTAATCCGCCTCACGCCGGGTGCGGGCGCGCATCGACTTGAAATGGCAGACAATCACAAACCAGTGCTGACCTTGCACCACCAGCTCGGTGGCTAACGCCTTGCGGCTTGGCACCCAGTGGCAATGCGCAGCGCCGGCGAAAGCGGGATGGGTGGGCGCAATGCGGCCGGGGTTTAGCGTGAGGTAGGGTTGGCGGTTACGGTACAGGATGCCCGTCGCCTCATCCGGCCCAGCCTGACCCCGATCTGGAAAGAGCACGGTGGCGGGATTGAACAACAGCCCGACGCGGATATTCGCCCCCATCATGCCACCGTCCTGCTGCGCCTGCGGCGGCGTCTCCCGGAAGGCGTAGTGCGGGCCACCAGCGTGGAGCACCGCCGCGATCAACGCCTGATAAGCGGCGTCGCCAGGGACTGGCCCAGCGGCCAACGTTGCGACATCGCCCATCACTTCTTGCACCGCCACCACATCCGGCCCAGCGAGCTCCTGGGCGATGATCGCGCCGAGCCGCTCCAACCGGACGGGCGACGCGCCTGCACCGAAGTTGCATAAATTGAATGTCGCGATCGTCGGCATGGTAAGAGGTGGGTGACTGCGGTTTAGGCTGAGCGGGGTTGGTTACCACCGCCTTTGCTGGTGCGAGACTGGATGAGGTCCGATGTGACTGCGGTTTAGGCTGAGCGGGGTTGCTTGCCGCTGACTGCGCCGACTGGCGGCGACTACGGCCCAGACAGAGCAGCGGATTTAACCGCCCTGGGCCTGGAAACGCAAGTAGGCCCGTAGCCGCGCACCGCCCAAAGCTCCTTGGTCGATTTCCAACTGCCCGTAATAAACTTCTTCAACCAGATTCCGCACCACCGCCAGGCCAATGCCGTGTCCGGCCACTGTCGGATCGGCACGCTGTCCGCGATGGAGCAACAACGACACTTGGTCGGCTGGAATGCCGGGGCCGTCGTCTTCTACTTCCACCACTAACTCGGTGCGGCCTCCTTGCGCACCGGGCCAGGCGCGCATCACCACTTCGCGGCGACACCACTTGCAGGCGTTGTCGGCCAGGTTGCCGAGAATTTCCATCAGATCGCCCTCATCGCCATAAAACACGGTCGTTTCCGCGATCTCAGTGCGCAGGCGCGGGGCGTGGTCTGCGTAAACCTTGGCGAGCGAATCCAGGAGCTTTTGTGCCACCGGCGCGACCGCCAGCGGTGCGCTCAGGGCGATACGTCCCGCAGCAGCCGCGCGCTGGAGCTGATAGTCCACCGTGCGATTCATCCGCTCGACCTGCTCGCCTAGCGTCTGGCGCAACTCACCGGGGTCGGCATGAGTTTCTAGCGCGCCCCGCAGCACGGCCAGCGGAGTTTTTAGACTATGTGCCAAGTCGCCCAGTGCGTTGCGGTAGCGTTCCAGATGGGCGTGGCTTTGCCGGAGCAGGGCATTGAGGTTGAAAGTGAGCGGCTGCAATTCCTCTGGATAGCCGATGCTCAAGGCGGTGCGTCGTCCGGTCTCAATATCCTTGATCTCGGTAGCGACTTGCCGCAAGGGGGTTAGACTCCAGCGCAGAATCAGGCCCTGAACGGCGAGCAGCACCACCGTGGAGGCCAGCAGCCAACCCCACAAGCCGCGGCGGAAACTCCACACCTGGTCATCAAAATCCTGCTGCGTTTCGGCCACCCGGAAGGTGTAAAGCTCATAATGATTGCGACTGATTTCCCAACTAACCGTGAACGCCAGTACGAACAGAGGGGTGTCATCGGCAGCCGAGAGCGGCGCGAACTGGGTGTCGCCAGCGTTGCGCACCGCTGGAAAGAACGGCAGCGCGCGGCCAAGCAGCGACGGTGAACGCCATACCAGTGCGCCCTGGCTATCCATGAAATCGGCGTACAAACCGGAATCCGGCGTGGAGAAACGGGCTTCAGGCAAAGACGGCGGCAAGGTCAGTCGGCTGAACGCATCGATATTGGCAGCCCCCAGCAGCATATAGACTTGCGCTTGTAGGCGTTCGCGCACCGCTGCCAGGGCGCTTTTTTGAAAGGCCCGATCCAGACTCAGGCCGGTCAGACCCAGAAAAGCAACCAAAACCAGACTGGCGGCGATCAACAGGCGGCCGCGCAGAGAACGCATCAGCGTTTATCCGTGAATGCGTTCCAAGCGAAAGCGGTAGCCACGCCCGCGCAAAGTTTCAATGGGATTCAGGTCGCGCTCGGGATCCAGCTTGCGCCGCAAGCGACCGACTAGCACTTCCAACACATTGCTGTCGCGATCCTCATCTTCCTGATACAGGTGCTCGGTCAGCTCGGTTTTAGAGATGACCGCACCAGCGTGCAGCATCAGGTATTCCAGCAACTTGTATTCGTAAGCCGTCAGTTCCACCGGCTGGCCGGTGAGCGTCACCTGCTGCGCGCCGGTGTTGAGGGCGATGGGGCCGCAGTCGAGCACCGCCTGAGTCCAACCGCCAGTGCGGCGAATGAGCGCGCGCAGGCGCGCCAGCAGCTCTTCGGTGTAGAACGGCTTGACCAGGTAATCGTCGGCCCCGGCCTCCAGACCTTCGACCTTGTCTTGCCAGCGTCCCCGCGCGGTCAGAATCAGAATGGGAAATTTGCGTCCCGCCGCCCGCCATTGGCGAATCACCTCAATGCCTGGCAGGTCAGGCAGGCCCAGATCGACCACTGCGGCATCCAAGGGATATTCCAGACCCACATACAAGCCGGTGCGGCCATCGGCGGCGGTATCCACCGCATAGCCCTGATCGCGCAATTGCGCGGTGACGCGCTCTAATAGCGCGGCTTCATCTTCAATAATTAGAATGCGCATGGTTAAGCGAATCCATAGGTTGCGAGGCGGGGCGGGGTGGTTTTAGTCGCGCACCGCTCCACTTTTGGGATCAACATCCACACTGCGCACACGCCCATCCGGGTGCAAAATGCGCACGCGGTAATCGCTCGGCTCATTCCGCGCGCCGCCCGGCTGCACGCCTAACACCCGACCGCCGGTGGCCTCGCGCGCGGCTTTAGCCGCCCGGTCGGGATCTTCCAGGGAACGGGTGGGTGAGTTGCGCTCGGCTCCTTGCAGTTTGGATTGCGCCTGCGCGTCGGCGACCATCAGCAGACTTGCCAGCGTTAGCGCCGCTAGACCGCATGAGCGCTGCAGTTTGGCCAAAATACCGGGAATTTTCATCTTAATCCATACTTATAGGGTTGAATTATCTTAAAGCTTATCGAGTTGATAATGAATCCGCACTGAATTACGCGCGGCCAGCCCCGTCACCGTGACCGGTCAGTGACGCTTAGTGACGCTTGAAGTATTCAGTATGGATTCAGCCAATAGACCCTAGGCTTAATCGAGTGATGAGAGCACGGCGCTCTTGAGTCCTCAAAGTAGTGGCTCGTGCTAAAGAGAGCGCAGAGACAACCCCTCTCCCAGCGCTGGAGAGAAGCCAGATATCTTTAAGACACCTTTAGACACCTTACTAATCAGGAGCGTAGACGATGAAGCACATGTGGCGAGCCGGGTTGATGGCGGCCTTGTTATTGAGTCCGGTCGCGGTCTGGGCGCAGCGCTATGGCGGTGGCGACTTGGAAGTCAGCGTGACCAGCGACCGGGGGCGCAGCTTGCCGGAATATCCGGTGCGCGATGGCGGCCGATCCGGCGTTTACAAAGCCTATTTGGAAGCAACGCGCGGTCAGAATTATTCGGTTACCGTGCGCAATAACAGCAACGACCGTATCGGTGTAGTGATTGCGGTGGATGGCCGCAATATCATTTCCGGTGATCGCTCCAACCTGCGATCGAGCGAGCGGATGTATGTATTGGAGCCGCGCCAGCAAGAAAGTTATGAGGGTTGGCGCACCGGCAAAAACCGGGTCAACCGCTTCTACTTTACCGACGCCGGCAATTCCTATTCCGGCGCTTGGGGCGACTATTCGGCGATGGGGGTGATTGCTGTGGCGGCCTTCCGCGAGGTTCGGCCGCTGCCAGTGCCGTCGCAGCCGTGGACCAAGGAAGGGCCAGGTTATAGCGATCAGCGCAGCTTACGACGCGGCCCTGCAGCGGCGGAGAGCGCTGCGCGCAGTCCCCAAGCGGCGGAGCCTGGCACTGGCTATGGCGAAAAAGAGTGGTCACCATCGCATCGGGTTGAGTTCGATGCCGAACGGCAGCCGTTCAATCAAGTATTTTTGAAGTACGCCTGGCGGGAAACGCTGTGTCGTCAAGGGATTGCCGACAATTGCGACGATCCCCGACCCCAGCCGCGCCCGCGTAACCGGTTTTGGAATGAAGATGACGACCGTTATACCCCACCGCCGCCACGCCAGGAGCGCTACCGCGAAGATTGGCGTTAAGCATAGGTCGGCTAGCTTACGCTAGCAGGGCCATCAAGCGGGTGCCGGTCGCACCCGCTGTAGCTGGCGCGCCCTCCTGGAAGATGATTTCAGGGGGGCGCTTTCGTTGCAGGCGCTGGTCGGTGAACGCGGGTCGCCAGTCGGCGGGAAATCCGCTTTTTCCGCTGACGATTGACGTGATTTGCACCAAAATGGCGATGGAATTCTTCCAGAACCCGCTGAAGGAACCCGATGCAGGTCCGTGATATGAAATTATGGCCCGACGATTGGCATCGGCTGCGCGATGCCTTATTAAATCCGCATGTCGATGACACGGCCCTGGAAGCCGCTTTACGCGCCGCGCGCGCGCGCCAGCCGCTCCCGGTATTGTGGTTGATCGGCAAGACCCAGGCCGGTAAAACATCCCTCATCCGCGCCCTCACCGGCAGCGAGACGGCCGAGATTGGCAACGGCTTTCAGCCGTGCACCCGCACCGCCCGCTTCTACGACTTTCCAGCCGAGGCTCCGGTGGTGCGTTTTCTCGATACGCGCGGCCTGGGCGAAACGGCTTATGATCCGACCGAGGATATCCGTTATTGCGAATCACAGGCGCACTTGCTAGTTGGTGTGATGAAAGCGGCTGATATCCGGCAGGACGCCGTGTTCGAGGTCTTGCGCGCGGCGCGGCGGCGGCATCCTCGCTGGCCCATGCTAATGGTCCAAACTGGCTTGCATGAGTTGTACCCGCCCGGTGGTGAGCATCTGGTGCCTTATCCCTATGACCAGCCGGTTTGGCCGTCTCAGGTGCCAGTTGATGTAGCCCGCGCCTTGCGCGCCCAGCGCGAGCGCCTGGGCGAACTGCCAGGTGCCACGCCACCGGGGTGGACGCCGGTGGACTTCACTTTGCCCGAAGATGGTTATGATCCGGTGCATTATGGGCTAGATGCCCTATGGGAGGCGCTTGAAACCGTTTCCACTCTAAGCTTGCAGGCCATGTTACGCGGCGATGCCGACATACGCGATGCCTACGCCCATGCCGCGCATCCGCATATCGTGGGCCATGCGTTAGCGGCCGCCGGCGTGGGCGCGTTGCCGCTGGTCGATTTGGTGGGGGTGCCGACCGTGCAAGCCAAATTGCTGCACGGTTTAGCTGTGCTGTATGGCCAGTCCTGGGATCGGCGGATGGCCTCTGAATTTCTGGGCTTGCTTGGCGCTGGTGTTGGCGTCAGCTATCTGGCGCGGATGGTTGGTCGAGAACTGGTGAAGCTGGTGCCCTGGCTGGGCCAAACTGTCGGTGCAGTGTGGGGCGCAACTGCCAGCGGCGCAACGACCTACGCCCTGGGCAAGGCTGCCGGCTCCTACTTTTCCATTCGGCGGCAGGGTGGCGCGGTGGATGCAGCGGCGATCCGACGGGTTTATGCGGAGGCGCTGACCAGTGGCGCTAAGCTGTTCAAGCAAGCGCCCTCCAACGAGGGCTGACCATGAAAACTCTGCTTCACCATCTGGATGGCTGGCGCCTAGTGGCCTTGTCGCTGTGGACGCTGCCGGTTCTAGCCTTGCTCCCGCTGGGACTGCTGTGGTTATGGCAGGCCAAGGCCTGGCCGTGGTGGCTTGGCGCGCTGGTGGTGTGTAGCGCGCTGGGCTATGGCCTGCAATACCGCCTGCAGCGCCGTGACCGGGCGCTGTTCACTGCAGCGACGACCGGCCCAGATCCGCAATGGTCGCCGCGCGCCGATAGCGCCTGGGCAGCGGTTGAACATCTGGCGGATGCAGCGCAACCGGAGGACTGGCCGCTCACCGATGAAAGCCGGTGGTGGGTGCTGGGCCAGAATACGCTGGCAGCAGTCGCGCGCTACTATCATCCCCAGCAGGAGCGGCCGCTGCTGGAATTGACCGTACCGCATACCCTGTTGATTATCGAACGGGCCAGCCGCGACTTGCGCACCGATATTACCGCACATATTCCGTTTAGCCATCGCCTGACCCTGGGCGATCTGCTGCGCGCCTATCACTGGAAAACCACAGCGGAGAACGCCCTGAACTGGTATCGCGCGGGGCGACTGGTGGTCAATCCAGCCAGCGCCTTGCTGAGCGAACTGTGGGGCCATCTGCGCGATCAGGCGTTCGACGCCGCCTGGATGGACTTGCACCGCTGGCTGTTGCGGGAATACGTGCGTAAAGTGGGCTATTACGCCATTGAATTGTACAGCGGACGCTTAAGCCTGACGGTGGACGCGCCTGCCGCGCAAGTCACCCCCAGTTCGCGGGACGCTGAGCAGCAAGCCACGACGACGGTCGCCACACAGTCCGGCGAGCCGTTGCGGATTATGGTGCTGGGTCGAGCCAATGCTGGCAAATCCAGCTTGATTAATGCGCTATTTGGCCGGTTGACTGCCGCGACCGATGTCTTGCCGGAGACCACAGTCACACTGACGCCATACCGGCTGCAACGCGATGGCCTAAATGCGGCGTTGATCTTCGATACCCCCGGTTGCGCTAGCACCCTGTTACAGGATAAGGCGTTCGTGCAAGCGATATTGGATGCCGATTTGCTCCTGTGGATCAGCGCCGCGCATCGACCCGACCGGCAAGCGGAGCGGGAAATGCTAGAGGCAGTGCGCGCCATTCCCCTCCGTCGGCCAGAGCGCCGTGCACCGCCCTTGGTGGTCGCGGTGAGTCATATCGATCAATTGCGCCCGCCGCGCGAGTGGCAGCCGCCTTACGATGTGCGCACTCCGCAAAGCGTTAAAGCCAGCAATATCCGCGCGGCGGTGGAAGTGACAGCGGCGGATTTGGCGGTTCCTCTTGCCGATGTCGTGCCGGTCTGCCTGGCGGACGGGCGCATCTACAATGTGGACGATGCGTTGTGGTCAGCCATTCTGGAACGGCAGGATGCCGCCGGCAAGGCGCGATTTCTGCGTTGTCTGGAGCAAAAAAAGCGGGTGGAGGATTGGGCGCTATTGCGTCAGCAGCTAGTGAATACTGGACGCTGGCTATTAGACTTACCGGGGCGGGTGCTGCATTGAACGGAGGAAATTTTCCGGTTTTTAGTGAAGTTTTTTGTATCAAAAATAATTTTATTGATAATGATTATTGTTTTTATTATCATATCTCCTGCAACGCACCTCAGTCCTCCCTGACTCACTCAGAGTTGATAAGACAAGAGTTGATAAGACCCCATGAACCCAACATTATCAGTACTATCCCCAAATTTTTCAGCAGGTTCCCCCCCTGCGCCCAGCCCAGCGCGGCGGCTTGATCAACTACAACCCGGTGTCGCTGGCCGTATTGTGGCGGTGCGGGGACAGAATGATGCAGTAAGCCATGATCTGGAGCGCAACCTGCTGGAAATGGGCTTTGTTGAGGGGGCAAGGATCGAGGTGCTTCATCAGGGTTGGTTGCGGCGCGATCCTTTGGCGGTGCGCATCAATCAGACCATGACTGTGGCCTTGCGCCGTTGCGAAGCCAACGCCGTCTTGGTCAGCCCATTACGCGATCAGGAGCCTGAAGCAGCGCCTACGGTTCGGGTGAGTGAACCCGCGCTGTCATGACCGCCGCCACGCTGGCCGAGAACGGCCTCAAATCGGCCTGCATCGCGCTGGTCGGCCCGCCCAACAGCGGCAAGACCACGCTATTCAACACTCTGACCGGCGGGCGGCAAAAAACCGCCAACTACCCCGGCGTCACCGTCGAGCGCAAGAGCGGATTTTTGAAAACGCCGGCCGGCCACGCGGTCGAAGTCCTCGATTTGCCCGGCAGCTATAGCCTGCGCGCCCGCAGCCCCGACGAGGCGATCACCCGCGATGTGGTGCTGGGCCGTCAGCGGCGGGAAACGCTGCCGGACGCCATCGTCTGCGTGACCGACGCCACCAACCTCAACCAGCACTTGCGGTTGCTATTGGAATTGCGCCCGCTCGGCCGACCGCTGATTCTGGCGCTCAACATGATGGACATCGCCCAAAGGCGCGGCTGTCGGATCGACACCGAGGCGCTGGCGCGCGAGTTGGGGATTCCGGTGGTCACCACGGTCGCCATGCGCAAGAGCGGCGTGCACGACCTGCTGGATCGGATCGACGGGCTGTTGCGGCGGGTTCCAACCGGCGGCGCGGCCGCTCTGGACAATTGGCAAGAACCCTCGCCGGACGCCATCCGTGCCTACCATCACGAAGTCGAGCGGGTATTGCGTCAAGCGGTGGTCGAGGAGGGCGCGCCGGCCCGCGTCACCCGGCAACTGGATCGGGTGGTGCTGCATCCCATCGCCGGCCCGCTGATCCTGCTCGCCCTGCTGTTCCTGATGTTCCAGGCCGTGTTCAGTTGGGCGGAAGCGCCAATGGACTGGATCGATGGCGGTATGGCCAGCGTGCAGCAGTGGCTTACCACGCACATGGTGGAGAGCTTGCTCAAGAGCCTGTTGATCGACGGCATCGTCGCCGGCGTGGGCGGCGTGGTGATCTTCCTGCCGCAAATCCTGATTTTGTTCCTGTTCATTCTGCTGCTGGAAGATTCCGGCTACATGACCCGCGCCGCGTTCTTGATGGATCGGTTGATGAGTGCGGCGGGCTTAAACGGCCGCGCCTTCATCCCCTTGCTGTCTAGTTTTGCTTGCGCCATTCCCGGCGTTATGGCGACTCGCACCATCGCCCATCCGCTGGATCGGTTGGTCACGATCCTGATCGCGCCACTGATGACCTGTTCGGCGCGGTTGCCAGTCTACGTGCTATTGATCGCCGCCTTTATTCCTAATACCAGCGTCTGGGGTGGCCTCGGCTTGCAAGGTCTGGTCATGTTCGCGCTGTACGCGACCGGTATCGTCGGCGCGCTGGTGGTGGCGGGCGTGCTGCGGCTGACTCTGTTGCGTGGCGGGCGGCAGCCTTTGTTGATGGAGTTGCCCAGCTACAAATGGCCGAATCCCGCCAACGTGCTGCTGGGCTTGTGGGAGCGCGCCAAAATCTTCATGCGCCGGATCGGTACGATCATCCTGAGCGTGTTGATCGTGCTGTGGTTTCTGTCCACTTTTCCCGCCGCGCCGGAGGGCGCCACAGAACCGGCGATTTATTACAGCTTCGCCGGCCTGATCGGACGGACTCTGGAGCCGTTGCTGGCCCCCATCGGTTTCAACTGGCAAATCGCCATCGCCCTGGTGCCGGGTCTGGCGGCACGCGAGGTGGCAGTCGCCGCGTTGGGCACGGTGTACGCGCTGAGCGGCGACGAAGGCGCGGTCGCGGAGGCGCTGACCGCGACGCTGGCCCAGAGCTGGACGCTGGCGACGGCCTTGGCGTTGCTGGCCTGGTACGTGTTCGCCCCGCAATGCCTGGCGACGCTGGCCGCCGTCCGCCGCGAGACCAATTCCTGGCGGTGGGCGACCTTCATGTTCGTTTACCTAATGGTGTTGGCGTATCTCGCCGCCTTCGTCACCTACCGGGTGGCGCTGGCGTTGGGGGCGGGCTGAGATGTGGCAAGACGCACTCGCGCTGCTGATCGTAGCGGTCGCCGTGCTGGCTTTGCTGCGGCTTTACCTGCCTGGTCTTTTTCGGTTCGGCGGCCGCCGGGGTAGTGACGCTTTGGCGCAGAACGCGCCATCCGCTGGCGGGTGCAGTGGCTGTGCTTTGGGATCGTCCTGCGCCAAGACCTTGATTCAGGCTCGCTCCGGCGTTATCCAGCCGGGTGAATAACTCCCAGCTAAGCATCTTTGAAAAGTAGCGCCCTGATTATTTGCTGCTATCCAGCAGCATCCGCCATTTTGGGTTGCCAAGGTCTTTAAGGACATATAGCTCATCACCGATCAATTTCGCAAGACGACCGAGAGGTCTGGTAAAGGGAGGTCATTTTGCAAGCAGCGTTTCAAGCGACGTAGCCCGCGTTTGAACCAAGAGACCAGACTGCGGTGGAGTTTTCTGACAGCCCAGTGAGCAGGGTTTGTTTGAGCTTGCGCTTTTTTTCAAGGGGAGTCGGGTGGTTGCGAGCGTCTTCTTGCCCTAGGGCGACGCACCAGTACAAAGCGAGCGCCATCATCAGTAAGAGCCGCTCCAGGCGGTCAGCGTGTTGGAGTTGCGAGTGCTCCAGGTGGAAACCGCGCCCCTTTAAGTCAGAAAATAGCGGCTCAATCGCCCAGCGTGCACCATAATCCAAGACGCAAGTCCGGGTTGGCGCACAATTCATCGCGATGATCCCAGGGTCTGGGTGGCCCACCTCGCGCAAAATCCCTAGGTTCATCGTGACTCCGGAAGCGAACAGGCGCACGCTGGGGAAATACCGTTCTCTGACACCGTCTGCTAACGCGCCGGTGGTACAGTCCTCGCCGTGGCCCACCTCCACCAAAAGGTTGTTTTTCAGCCGTAGCCGGTAGTGCCAGCCCTGTTCATGCAGCCGGTCGAATAACGCCACAGAAGGGTAGAAGCGATCCGCTGACAACATCACCCTCGCGCCCGCCGGGAGCCAGCAGCGGACGTGCTCTAAAATCGGTCGCTGGCCTGCAAACCCGACATGGGCAAATCCCGCCTCAGCCATCCACGCCAACGGCAACGCCCGATCGCCGACTCGCAGACTCACCATCAGTACCGCCATCCGCTCGCCTCAATCCGTCTGATCCAGGCTCAACAAGATCGTTTGTTCATGCGCCCCCGCTTGCATCAGCAGCGCCTGGGCAAACGGCTCCATCACCGCCGCGCTGCCCACCAACGGATTCTTCAGCAAGCGTCGTAACCAGTGCTCGCGCAGGTCTTGGCGCTCCGTCTCCAGCGGTAACAGGTTCGCTAACTCCACCGTGTTGGGCGTCTGCCCCTCGACCATCGCCCCCACCGCCCACGATAATTTCCTAATGACCGTCTTGCGTAGCCTCGGATGCGCCGCTTCCAGTCCCCGCTCTATACATTCCCCAAGCTTTTTTACGTTGCTCATCACCCATCAACTCAGCCTTTCATGTCAGTTCGGAATTTAACATGAAACCGATAGGGGATAAGATAAAGAACTGTCGATTCCCTATAATTCTCTCTCATTTACGCGCTGAACCCTTACCCTCTGATCGCCGCCAGGCAGACTCGGATCTGCTCCCACAAGGCAAGGGGAGTGCGAATGTTTCATGCCGACTCTAGCAGCCAGAACGGCTGCCTCCTGGCGCTGCTTGATGTCGGCGTCCTTACCGATCCCGTTCATGACGCACAAGAGAAAACCCGACCGAAGCCGACTGCAATAGCGCAAGAAGTTCCGCTGGATCAAGAGCTTTGGTATCTTGCAATTTCGAACTACGTCCATAGCCAGCAATGGCGAATTTGGCCTCGCCTTAATGCGGGAATGCTAAAATGAGCCCGTTTGCACGGTGCATCTAACTTCTGTCGAGTCATACACGATGAAAAGACTGTATTTTCTATTTTTGGCGGGGAATCTACTGCTCACAATGCCCGTTTGGGCGGCGGATGGGGATTGGGATCGGGCCAGAACCGCCCACGAACGCGGCGATTACGCCGCCGAACTAGCGATTGTCAAGCCACTAGCCGAACAAGGGTACGCCTTCGCCCAGTTTAATCTGGCGGTGTTATACGATGAGGGCAGGGGAGTGGCGCAAGACAACGCCCTAGCGCTGAAATGGTATCAGCGCGCCGCAGATCAGGGTTTATCGCAGGCCCAAGTCAATTTGGCCATCATGTATGAACAGGGCCAGGGCATGGAGCCGAACCTGCAACGGGCCTATTTCTGGTACGCTCTGGCCGATGACCAGGGTGACGGTCGCGCAATCCAGGGCAAGCGTGAGGTTGCTGAAAAAATGACGCAGGCCCAAATCAGTGAGGCCGAGCAGTGGGTCAAGGATTACAAAGCGACCCATATCTTTCGCATTCGGGCGACACCCCTCACCGATCCCGACGGGCCTTACGGCGAGCATCGGTAAAAACCGCCCTCAGGCTTACGATGAGGACGGATAAACGATCAGTTGCTGGCCTGCTTTCAGCGCGCGTCGGGTATTGAGGCGATTCCATTGCGCGAGCTTTTGCGAAGACACACCGTGGCGTTGTGCAATCATTTCCAGAGTTTCACCCTGCTGCACGGTGTGTTTACTGGGGGCTAACAGGCGCGTACCGGGGGCGTTCGCTACCAGACTTTCGGCCTGTTCGCGCGGCAGCAGCACCCGGTAGGTTTGCACGGGTGGTTCGACTCCCGGTTTAAATCCGGGGTTAAAGCGCAGAAAATCCTCGTTAGAAATACCGGCGGCGGTGATGCTGTCAAACATCTTGGTTTCTGGGGTCAACTCGACCCGGTAAAGATAAGGCTGGTTGGCGATGCTCTGTAGCTTGATGCCATAGCGGCCAGGATTGGCGACGACATGGGCCAGGGCTACGATGCGGGGCACATAATCTTGCGTTTCCTTGGGCAGGCGCAAACTCCAAAACAGCGATTGCGGTTTTGGCGGCGGCGGCGTGGCTGGAATCGCCAGGCTCGCCAGCCTGGCAGGTCCCAGGGCAGCCAGCAGGGCGGGATGCGTCTCCATAATGACCATCGCTGGCGTCGGCGGGGGATCAGCCGGTCGGGTGCGAATAGCGTTTTGCACCGCCCCAGGTCCTGCATTATACGCTGCGAGCGCCAGCAGCCAGTCCCCACGAAACAGCTTGTGCAGGTAGCGTAGATAACGCAAGGCCGCATCGGTCGATGTATGAATATCCAAGCGTCCGTCATAGCCTTCCGCCAACACCAATCCGTGTTCGCGGCCTGTGCTGGGGATGATTTGCCAGAGGCCAGCGGCTTCCTTGGTGGATACCGCAGTTGTTTGGAATGCGCTCTCCACCATCGGTACCGCGATCAAATCTAAGGGCAGGCCACTGCGGTCGATGTGATCGACAAGATAATGCAGATAAGGGCGGCCGCGCTGCGCAAATAGATTCAGATAGCCCGGATTATGCTTGAGCTTCTCAATATATTCGTCGATGCGCGGATGCTCCAGATCAGCCAGAGCCATCCGTCCCCGAATACGGCCCCACAAGTCTTTGCTCAACGGACCCCTTTTATTCTTAGCCTTCCGCTGCGCAGCAACGACAGCGGTTGGCCTGGATTTAACGGAGGAGCGGGCCTGTTTCTTCGCCTTGGCCGCGCCACGCGGCGGCTTGGTGATCTCAGTCTCAGCGTCGGTCTCAGCGTCGGTTAGGGACGATGCGCCTTGCGGCGGAATGACGGCGACCAGACGGGGGGCGGCGGTCTTTCGCGCGCCTTTACGCGCTGATGGTTTCAGCTTCACATCCGGCGACAGTGTAACCGAGGTGGCTTTGGGGATGGTGCTGGGTGCAGGTGGACCCACCATTTCGGTGCTGGCTTGCGCCTCAGTCATAGCGGACGCGGCAGCTTTGGCGTCGGCGGCCTCGTCCTGACGCCCCAGAATCGGCATCCAGGCGCAGGCTCCCAGAGCGGAGACCAGGAGCAGCATGGTCAGCGTTTGCAAGAGTCGTTTGAGCATGAGGCTATCCGCTAGTCAGGGTGGCGAACGGCGATGGCGTTCAGCCTTGGCCGACGAATCCAGTCAAGTAATTCTCCAGCAATGAACCAGCGACATCTTGAATGGAGCGGCCGCCAGCGATTTCCAATTTTTGATCGAAACCCAGAATGCAAATGCCGTGAATGCTACTCCACAAGGCGCGGGTCGCCAAGGCGATGTCTTCCGGTGAGCGGCGCGGACACAGGAGCGCGAGCTGGCGCTGCACCAATTCAAACATGCCGGTCACCTTGGCGGTGAACGATTCCGGTAAGGACTGCCCTTCCGGCATGCGGTGCTGGTAGACCGCCAGCCAGCGATGCGTCTCGGTGAGGGCGAAGGTGATATAGGCTTGAGCTAATGCTTGCAGGGCGGCAGTAGGGGACAGTCGTTTGCTGCAAGTGGCCAACAAGTGCGCTTGTAAGGTGGCCAGGGTGCGTTCGTTGATCTGCACGATCAGATCGTCCAGATTACGAAACACCATATAAAGGCTACCGACGGTATAGCCAATGCGGCTGGCGACCTTGCGGGTGCTCAAGGCCGACAGACCGTTGGCGGCTACCAGATGCTCGGCGGCTTGTAGTGCGATTTCTCGCAATTCCTCGCGGGTATGTTCGTTGCGTCGACCCATGACCATGCTCCAACGGCTGTGCGACCAGGCGTTTAACTGCGTAGGCGGCGCCAGAAGGCGTCCAGACCCGGCGCAAACACGCGCAAATCGGCTTGCGCTTGCGCTTCCCGCATCGCCTGATGCATCAGAGCGATATTCAGTTGGGCGCGTTGTTTGAGGGTATCG
>JBATSQ010000269.1:0-3862 GCA_049293375.1 Candidatus Contendibacter sp. | reverse complement strand
AGGTGGATTGGCGGTTGCGCATCAGCCGGGAGGAGCACATGCTGGCTCAGCACCACACCAGCCGGGCGCTGGTGCGCAATCTGGCCCATGAAATCAAGAATCCCTTAGGGGGTTTGCGTGGAGCCGCTCAGCTATTAGAGCGTGAATTGCCCGATCCAGCGTTACGCGAATACACCCGTATCATCATCGGTGAGGCCGATCGGCTGCGGAGTCTTGTAGATCGGATGCTAGGGCCAAACCAATTGCCGGTGCAGGGCGAAGTGAGCATTCATGAAACCCTAGAGCGGGTGCGTGGGCTGGTGGCGGCCGAAGCGGGTCCTGGCATCCGTATCGAACGAGATTATGATCCCAGCATTCCAGCGCTGTGGGGTGATGCCGACCGCCTGCTCCAGGCGGTTCTTAATGTTGCGCGCAACGCTGTGCAGGCGCTGGGCACTGAGGGGGTGATCGTGCTGCGGACCCGCGTGCAACGCCAATACACCATAGGCTCCAAGCGCCACAAACTGGTGGCGCGCTTGGATGTCATCGACAATGGCCCCGGCATCCCGCCTGAACAGCAAGAACAAATTTTCTACCCGATGATTAGCGGTCGGCCCAATGGCACCGGACTGGGTTTGTCTATCGCCCAGAACATCGTCAACCAGCACGGCGGCTTGATCGAATGCGCCAGCCGACCCGGCGAAACGGTGTTTACGCTGTTGCTGCCTTTGGGAAAAACCGAATGAGCCGAACAGAACATATTTGGGTGATTGACGACGATCACGCCATCCGTTGGGTGTTGGCGAAAGCGTTGCAGCGCGAGGGAATGAGCGTGCGGGCCTTCGAGACTGCCTCCGCCGCGCTCGACGCGCTGCAGGAAAATACGCCAGATGCTGTGATCGCCGATATTCGGATGCCGGGCTTGAGCGGCTTGGAGCTTTTGGCGCGGCTGCGGGAACAGGTTCCCCTGTTGCCGGTCATCATCATGACCGCGCACTCCGATCTCGACAGCGCCGTTTCCGCCTATCAGGGCGGCGCATTTGAGTATCTGCCCAAGCCCTTCGACGTGGATGAGGCTGTGGCGCTGGCCCGCCGTGCCTGCCAGGTCCAGGCCCAGGCCAGCCGAGCGCCAGAACCGGACACCCCAGTTCCGGAAATCATTGGCGCGGCTCCGGCCATGCAGGAGCTGTTCCGGGCCATTGGGCGACTGGCCCGCTCGCAGATTACCGTGCTGATTACCGGTGAATCTGGCACCGGCAAGGAGTTGGTGGCGCGCGCCCTGCACCGGCACAGCCCACGCGCTGAGAAGCCGTTTATCGCCATCAATACCGCCGCCATCCCCCGCGACTTGCTGGAGTCGGAGCTGTTTGGCCACGAGCGCGGCGCGTTTACCGGTGCGCAGGCGAGCCGACAGGGGCGGTTTGAGCAGGCTAACGGCGGGGCGCTGTTTCTGGACGAGATTGGCGATATGCCGGCGGAATTGCAGACCCGCCTGTTGCGGGTGCTGGCGGAGGGTGAGTTTTATCGGGTGGGTGGGCATAGCCCGACCCGGGTGGATGTGCGGGTGATCGCCGCTACCCATCAAAATCTGGAGCAGCGGGTGCGGGATGGCCTGTTTCGGGAGGATCTCTATCACCGTATTCATGTCATTCATATCCAACTGCCCGCGCTGCGGCAGCGCCGTGAAGATATTCCCTTGTTGATCCGGCATTTTTTGGGGCAGGCGGCACGCGAGTTGGGCGTTGAGCCGAAACTTCCGCGCCCGGAAACCGAACGCGCGCTCAGTGGATTCGCCTGGCCTGGCAATGTTCGGCAACTGGAAAATGTCTGCCGCTGGCTGACCGTTATGGCCTCAGGGCGGGAAATTCATCTGGACGATTTGCCGACCGAACTCCGGGAGGGCGCGCCGATCGACCACCAGAATAGGCCGGACTGGGAAGCAGCGTTGCGGCTGTGGATTGGCCAGCAACTGGCCCAGGGTGCGCAAAATGTGCTGGAAACGGCCTTGCCCCGGTTTGAACAGGTGTTGATTCAGGCGGCGTTGGCGCAGAGTGGCGGCCATCGTCAGGATGCCGCTCGGTTGCTAGGCTGGGGACGGAATACCTTGGCGCGCAAAATCAAGGAACTGCGGCTGGAAGAATAGGGCCGGGCCTTTATGTTCGACGTCGTATTGTACGAGCCGGAAATCCCACCCAATACGGGTAACATCATTCGGCTGTGCGCCAACACCGGCGCGCGGCTACATCTGATCCGGCCACTAGGCTTTCAGTTCGACGACCGCCACCTGCGCCGGGCTGGGTTGGATTATCACGAGTGGACTACAGTGCGTCTGCATCGCGATCTGGCGGCATTCCTGGCCACAACGCAACCAGCGCGCCTGTGGGCCTTAACCACCAAAGGCGCTTGTTCTTATCACGCCGTGCGTTATCAGCCAGGCGATGCGCTGTTGTTCGGCCCGGAAACGCGGGGTTTGCCCGCGCGGGTCCTGCAAGCCATCCCTTTGGAGCAGCGCTTGCGGATTCCGCTGCGCGCTACGGGCCGCAGTTTGAATTTGGCCAATGCTGTCGCCATTGTCTTGTATGAAGCGTGGCGGCAACACGAGTTTCGGGAGGGGTGCTGATCTTCCAACCATTGGCGACTCTGGCTCTGACCGCTATCCTTGCTCTCATCCGCCCCGGCGTGCGTCCGGGCTGAATTCCTCCACTTCGGGAGAGCGCCATGGCCTATCAGCTCGTCAGCTTTGTGCTATGTCCTTTTGTACAGCGTTCAGTGATCACCCTTAAGGAAAAGCGGGTAGCGTTCGACATTACCTACATTGACTTGCAACAGCCGCCAGAGTGGTTTGCCGCACTATCGCCGTTGGGCAAGGTGCCGGTGTTGCGCGTGGATGACCAGCGGGTCTTGTTCGAGTCGGCGGTCATCAATGAATATTTGGATGAGACCAACCCGCCGCCGCTCCAGCCGCAAGACCCGTGGCGACGGGCGCACAATCGGGCCTGGATCGAGTTCGGTTCTAACCTTCTTGGCCGCCAATACCGGTTGTTGACCGCACCCGATGCGCAGCGCTGTGCCCAAGAGCGCGCGGGACTGCTCAGCGATCTGGTCTATGTCGAACAGCAGTTGGGCGACGGGCCGTTTTTCAACGGGGAATCCTTCGCGCTGATCGACACCGCCTATGCTCCGCTGTTCATGCGCTTGGAAATCCTCGAACGGCGCTATCCGCAAGGTCTGCTGGAGCCGACCCCCAAAGCCCGGGCCTGGAGCGCCGCCCTGCTGGCCCGCCCGGCGGTGCAAGCCTCGGTGGTGAGCGATTTCGAGAATCAATTTTGTCGCTACTACGCGGCGCAAGGCGGCTGGCTGGGGCAACGGTTGGCATGAATGTCTTTTCGCCTGGGCCTTGTTGCCGAGCCGACGAACGGCCGTAACTCACTCCGTAGAGGGTGCTATGGGCACTGAAATCGAACATAAATTCTTGCTCCGCGACGAGCGCTGGCGGCAACAGACGACGCGCTCGGTGCGGATGCGCCAGGGCTATCTGACTAGCGACGAGCGCTGCTCGGTGCGGGTGCGGGTGGCGGGCGACCAGGGCTTTCTCAATGTCAAAAGCGGAACTCTGGGCATTCAGCGCAGCGAATACGAATACCCGATTCCGCTAGCCGAAGCCGAGGAAATCCTGGATACCCTGTGCGCAAAACCGGTGCTGGAGAAAACCCGGCATTACGTGCTGGTGGGGGAACATTGCTGGGAGGTGGACGAGTTCGCGGGCGCTAATGCCGGGTTGATCGTGGCTGAAGTGGAGCTGAGTCGCCCTGATGAACCGTTCGAGCGGCCGGATTGGGCTGGCGAGGACGTGTCGGGCGATCCGCGCTACTACAATTCGCGC
>JBATSQ010000268.1:0-6547 GCA_049293375.1 Candidatus Contendibacter sp. | reverse complement strand
TCTCATAAATCTCTTCGCCCTGGGCGATGGCTTCGTTTGGGCACTCCGGTACGCATACGTCACAGTTGATACATTCATCGGTAATCATTAACGCCATGATGGCATCCTCCGTCGTGTTTTAACCCCTATTCTCTTGGCCAACCGCCGTTGCGGGCAGCACCAGCAAGTGTGGTCCGCCAAATTACCTAGCAATTTACTCAATTAAAACGCCCAGGGCGCAAATTTTTTCGCCAGCGCCGTGCTTACTTGGGGATGGACGAAAGGCGTAATGTCGCCACCCAGCTTGGCGATCTCCCGCACCAGACTGGAGGAAAGGAAAGAGTACTGTTCAGCCGGGGTCAGAAAAATCGACTCGACTTCGGGATCGAGCCGCCGATTCATGCTGGCCAACTGAAACTCGAATTCGAAATCGGCCACCGCGCGCAACCCGCGCAGGATCACATGCGCACCCACATTTTTGGCATAGTTGACCAGCAAGATATCGAAGCCGCGTACTTCCACTGTGGGCAGATGCGCCAGCGCGGCGCGCGCCAATCCGACCCGTTCCTCCAGCGAAAATAAGGGTTGCTTATTGGGATTGGCCGCCACGCTGACAATAAGACGCTCGAACATGCGCGCGCCACGCTCGACCAGGTCAACATGACCATTGGTGATCGGATCGAAAGTACCGGGGTAGATAGCGAACACAGACATGGGCGTTCCTGACGGCGCAGTAAGGTAAGCCGATTATCGGGAAAGGCGTCGGGCAAGGCAACCGCCGACTGTTAAGCCACCCCTTGGCGTCGCGCCAGCCGGTAACTGACCGCGCCAGCGGTTTTCTCCCGGGTTAGTGTCCAGTTCGATGGTAGCGACAAGTGCTCCGTCGCGGCTTCCGCCTCCAGGTAAATCCAGGCCGATGGACTCAGCCAGCCGCCCACTTCCAGGGCGGCACAGACCGGCTCCAACAACCCTTGCCCAAAGGGTGGATCCAGCAGCACGATCTCAAACGGAGTCGCGTCCTGCCGCAACCAAGGTAACGCATCGGCCATCTTGACCTGTGCGTCCTGAGCATTGAGCAAGCGTAGCGTGTCGCGCAAGGCGCGCACCGCCACCGGCTGCCGCTCGACAAAAGTCACGCTCGCCGCGCCGCGCGATAGCGCTTCAATCCCCAGTGCACCGCTTCCGGCGAACAAATCCAGACAGCGCGCGCCGGGCAACACCGGCGCAAGCCAGTTGAACAGAGTTTCTCGAACACGGTCTGGGGTGGGACGCAACCCCGGCACTTCCGGGAAAGACCAGCGTCGCCCGCGCCACTGGCCACCAATAACTCGCAATTGATGGGCGTGCGTACTGCGCCGGTTCATAAACCAGCGGCGGGTGGTTTCGGGGCCGACTGGCCACCACCGACAATCACGGTGATGAGCTGATCTGGCTGGACATGCCGCTGCCAAGCCGTCTTGACCTGCGCCAGACTAATACCATTCATCATGCTAATGTAGTTTTGCAGGTAATCCAGCGGCAGCCCGTAGAACGCCATCCCACCCAAGGCATTCGCCAGTTTGCCATTGCCGACCAACTCAAGTGCAAAGCCACCCGTGATGTTCTGGCGGGCCTCTTCCAGGGCCTGCGCCGGCGGGCCGTTGGCGCTAAAGTCGCGCAATGCGGTTTGCGCGACGTCCAAGGCGGTATCCACTTGATCGTTGCGGGTTTGCAGATTAAGCAGGAAGGGACCCGCCTGCCGCATCGGATTGAAGGTGCTGTAGGCTCCATAAGCCAACCCTCGCTTCTCGCGAATTTCCTGGGCCAGCTGCGAAACCAGGCCATTGCCGCCGAAAACGTGGTTCCCCAAGAAGAGGGCGTAATAATCGGGATCGGCGCGGCTTACGCCGACCTGGCCGATGAGAATATGGCTCTGACTGGAGGGATGCGCAATGCGAATGGTTTGACTGCTGGCCGCAGGCGGAACCGGCGGCGGCGGAATGGCTTGGCCCTGAGGCAACCCGCTGACCAGCGTATAAGCCAGTTGCTCAGCGGCGGATCGTTCCAGGTCGCCCACCAACACGATGACTGCGTTGGCGGCTGTGTAGTGAGCCTGGTGAAAGGCCTGAAGCTCGGCGCGGCTAATGGCGGTCAGGCTGGGCACTGTGCCGTCGGGCGGGGTGCTATAGGGATGAGCGCCATACAACGCCTGATAGAAGGCGTCTTGAGCAATGGCACCAGGCGATTGGGCGCGCTCGCGCAATGCCGTTAGCATTTGCTGGCGCACCCGCTCCACGGCGTCCGGGGCAAAAGTCGGTTCTTTTAACAAGCGGGCGACCGTTTCCACCGCCGGTTGCAGATAGCGCGGCTCCACCAGACTGCGCAGCGAAACCACCGCAGAATCGCGCCGTGAGCTGGCGCTGAAGCGCGCGCCCACCCGATCCAGCCGGTCGGCAATGACATCCGCTGACCAGTCACCCGCACCCTCCTCCAGTAAGGCGCTGGTGAAGCGCGCCAAGCCTGGCCGCTGCGCATCGCGCGCCGACCCGGCGTTGAACAAAAGTTGCACATCCACCATGGGGAGTTCGCGGGCCGCGATGAAGTACACCGGTACCTTGTTAGGCGTGCGCCAATGCTGAATGGCAGGCACCGCAACCGCCCAACCGGAAACCAGCAATAGAGCGAGCGCTACAATGGCAGAGAGCACGGATTTCAGAAACAACATGGAAGCGTCCTTGAGAGTCGCTCGCTCCAACAGGAGCGGACACAGCGGGGTGAACAAGGCTCAGCGGATAGCATGATCCAACATGGCAGCGGGGGCTGGGCGGTGGCCATCCAACGCTAAGGGATCCAGGGTGGCCACGGTCAAACGGTCATCAATCAAATACTTGCGCGCGACATCCCGGATTTGCTCCGGTGTGACTGCCTGAATCCGCTGCACATAGTCATCCAGCTTATTCCAGCCCAAGCCGACCGTTTCCAAAATCCCCAGCCGCATGCCCTGATAAAAAAGCGAATCTTGCTGATAGACATCACCGGCGGCGACTTGCGCCACCACCCGCGCCAGCTCCTCCGCGCTGACCAACTCCTCGCGCAATCGCCCCACTTCAAGCCGCAAGGCCCGCTCCAACTCCGCACTGTTGCGTCCCGGCGCGGGATTGCCTGCCAGCACCAACAGTGTGTCCAGGCGCGCGGTGGGGCTGTAACTGGCCCCGGCCGCCGCCGCGACCTGCGCGCCTCGCACCAGGTTGCGACTGATGCGCCCGCTGTTCCCTGCATCCAGAATGCTGCTTAAGACATCCAGGGCATAAGGCTCCCACGCCTCGGCGGCAGTCTTGAAGGTCGGCGTCTGATAACCGAGCGCCACATAGGGTACTTCCGCTGGCGTTTTGACGACGATGCGCCGCTCGCCCAACGGAGGAATTTCCGCCGTCATCCGTGGCGGCGTCAAGGTGCTGGGCGCTAAGGGGCCGAAATGCGTTTCCGCGAGTTGCCGTACCTTGGCCGGATCGACATCGCCTACCACCACCAACGTAGCGTTATTCGGCGCATACCATTGTTGATACCAGCGCTGTAAGTTCTCCAGGCCAATGGCCTGAATATCCTGCATCCAGCCAATGATGGGCTGGCGATACGGGCTGGTGGTATAGGCAGCAGCGTAAAAGCGCTCCTGGGTCAGCGCTTCCGGCTGATCTTCGGTGCGCAGCCGACGCTCTTCGGTCACCACCTGGGCTTCTTTGGCGACATCATCGGGCTTGAGCAACAAATGCCGCATCCGATCCGCTTCCAAACGAAAGCTCAGCTCCAGTCGCTCCTTTTCCAAGGTCTGAAAATAAGCCGTGTAATCGTAGCTGGTAAAGGCGTTTTCATCGCCGCCATTGGCGGCGATCAGCCGGGAAAACTCGCCGCCCGGCACCTTCGGCGTACCCTTGAACATCAGATGTTCCAGTAGATGCGAAATCCCGGTCAGACCACTGGGCTCATAGCTGGAGCCAACTTTGTACCAGACTTGAGAGACCGCCACCGGTGCGCGGTGATCCTCTCGCACCAACACCTTTAAGCCGTTGGCGAGGGTAAATTCGTGGACGGGGGCTGCAGCCCAGGTGAGGGCAGACCACGGCAGAGCCGCAACAAAGGCGGCGATTACGATTCGGCAAGAGGGCATAAAGTCTCCGAGCTTGGCGGATTTCAGCCAGCGCGCACAACGCAGCGGGCGGTGCGCAGCGTCCCGCGATGGAGGGCGCCAGCATAATGGCCCCCCATAGCCGTAGAGTCGGTGGAACGACCAACAGTTCAACTCCAGGCCCGAACACCCAAAAACAAGGCAGTGGCGCATCCTCAGTGCCGACTACGAAACGCCGCTGATAGCCCCCCCCGATTGTTGGAGCGGGGACCACGCCTCAATAGCCATCGTAATAGGGAGATGACCGGTAATAGCGCCTATAGTGCCGAGGGGGTGGAGAGGCATAGCCGTAATCATCATAGCGATAATACGGTCTTTCTCCATCGTAACGACGTTCCCGCCAATCCATGTCATTGCCAATAGCGCCGCCAATCAGTGCGCCCGCCAACGCGCCAGTGGCCGCCCCACCGGTGGGATGAAGGTCATGTCCGATCAACGCCCCACCCGCTGCGCCAAGCAATACGCCATTATGCGTATGGTAATACGGAGAGCCGGGTGGAGCACAAGCGGCGGTTAAACCCAGCAGTACAGCGGTAATAGCCCTCTTGAAAGGCGCATGCATGGCGCTTCCTCCAGGTTTATCAAGCTAAAAAAGAATCCAGGTGAAAAAAAGTGGCGACGGTCGCTTAAATTTAGCGTCTACGCCGTCGCCCGAAAGCCCACATACACCCACACTGGTCGGGAAAGAGTGTCGCATGCACCAGGTGAATGTGAACTGAACCATTTTAGTCAAGCAATCTGCGTTAAGCTCGGATCGTCCGCCACAGCGCGAACGCTAAACACCGCTATCAATAGCAGGTTGGGCCTGTAATTCTCGCCCGATCAAAGCGGCGCGCCAGCCATGGCTTAGCGGTGAATCCCACCCGACCACCAGATTTTCCACATCGTGCCGGTCAGCGACAGCTTGCGGCGCAATACCGCGCGCGCGTGCGCGCGTGGCGATCACGGCAAGCCACTCTGCCACGCGCGTCACTTGCGTGGCGGTCAAGCGTGGCCGCGCGGGTCGGGTGGGCCAGTCTGCTGGTGATTCGGCGCGCGCAGCGGCCATGCGCTCCAGCAATACAGCGCCATGCCGTTGCAAGGTCGCTGCGGGCAGACCACGGATCCTTTGCAGCTGCTCGTCAGCACTCGGCATGCAGCGCGCCAGTTCTAGCAAGACTGCATCCTGTAGAATCCAGCCGCGTGGCCGGTCGCTGGCGCTGGCCTGCTCCTCGCGCCAAGCTGCCAAAGCGCGCAGCACTGCGCGCTGTCCACCACTCAAGCGACGTTCTTCCCGGAGGCGTCGCCATGCTTCCTGGGGTTGCATCCGATACCGGTCGGGATGGCGCAGCGCCGCAAAATCCTCGGCCAGCGCCTCCAGCCAACCGTGGTCCTGCAAGGCCGCCCGCAGCTTTGGATAGAGTTGCGCCAGATAACGCACATCGTCAGCAGCGTACTTGAGCCATTCTGGAGCCAACGGTCGCCGCCGCCAGTCGGCGCGAGTGTGGGCTTTGCTCAGCTCCACGCCAAGCTCCTGTTGCACCAGCGCGGCATAACCGATTTGGCTGCCATATCCCAGCACCAGCGCCGCTAGTTGCGTATCGAAAATCGAAACCGGCGTGGTTCCACACCAGTGAAAGAACAGCTCCAGATCCTGGTGCGCGGCGTGTAGGACCTTAGTAACAGAAGGTTGATACAGCAGCTCCAACAAGGGATCAAGCGAGGGCAACGCCAGCGGATCGATGCAGGCTGTCTGCCGTGGAACGGCAATCTGGATGAGGCACAGTTGCGGATAATAGGTCTGTTCACGGATGAATTCGGTATCCAACGCCAGCCAGGGTGCATCCCGTAGACTGGCGCAGAAGTCGACCAGCGCCGCTTGATCCACAATATAGAGATCGTTCATTGCCGCCGCCAATGGCCGGATTTGCCCCCGGTTTTTTCCAGCAGACGAATATCGGTCAGCGTCATGGCCCGATCCACTGCCTTGCACATGTCATAGACAGTGAGCAGCGCCACCTGAACAGCGGTCAGCGCTTCCATTTCCACCCCAGTCCGGCTCAGCGTTTCCACGGTGGCTCGACAATGGATGGCGGGAATAGCGACGACCGGCTGTAAATCTACGGCAACGCGGGTGAGCGCCAGCGGGTGACAGAGCGGGATGAGATCGGCGGTGCGCTTGGCACCCATGATACCGGCGATGCGGGCAATGCCCAGCACGTCGCCCTTGGCGTGTGAGCCGGCCACGATTCGCTCCAGCGTAGCCGGCTGTAGGTGAATCCAACCTTCAGCGACCGCCACCCGGCGAGTGACCTCCTTGTCGCCCACATCCACCATGTGGGCCTCGCCGACGGCGTTGAAATGGCTCAGATCAGCCACGCAGCCCCTACTTCATAGCGACCAACAACGGCACAATCAGCAAAGCGA
>JBATSQ010000267.1:0-7905 GCA_049293375.1 Candidatus Contendibacter sp. | reverse complement strand
GGCGCGGGCCAAAAATAGAGAAACACCATGACCGAACGGCAAGTCACCACCATCGACGGTAACGAAGCTGCGGCTTACGTGGCCTACCGCGTGAATGAAGTTTGCACCATCTACCCCATCACCCCCTCCTCCACCATGGCCGAACTGGCCGATCAGTGGGCCTCGGAGGGCGTAAAAAATATCTGGGGCACGGTACCCTTGGTAATGGAGATGCAGCACGAGGGCGGCGCGGCCGGCGCGGCGCATGGCGCCTTGCAGACCGGCGCGCTGACCACCACTTTCACCGCATCGCAGGGTCTCCTGCTGATGATCCCCAACATGTACAAGATCGCCGGCGAGCTAACCTCGGCGGTGTTCCACGTCGCCGCGCGCGCCCTGGCTACCCAGGGCCTGTCGATCTTTGGCGATCATCAAGACGTGATGGCGGTGCGCCCGACCGGCTTTTGCATGTTAGCCTCGGCCTCGGTGCAGGAAGCCCATGACATGGCGCTGATTGCACAGGCCGCCACCCTGGAAGCGCGGGTGCCGTTTATCCATTTCTTTGACGGCTTCCGCACCTCGCATGAGGTTAACAAGCTCACCTTGCTGACCGATGACGAGATACGGGCGATGATCCGCGACGATCTGGTGCTGGCCCACCGTGCCCGCGGATTAAATCCTGATCGGCCGTTCATTCGCGGCACCGCCCAGAATCCCGACACCTATTTCCAGGCCCGCGAGACGGTCAATCCGTTCTACGCCAAAGTCCCGGAAATCGTCCAGGCGGCGATGGACAAGTTCGCCGGCATCAGCGGTCGTCGCTACAACCTGTTTGATTATTTTGGCGATCCGAACGCCGAGCGCATCATGATCCTGATGGGTTCCGGCGCGGAAACTGCCCGCGAAACTGCCGACTATCTCAACGCGCGCGGCGAGAAAGTGGGCGTGTTGCAAGTCCGGTTGTATGCGCCGCTCTCAGCCGCACACTTCTTGGCAGTGCTCCCGGCCAGCGTCAAATCCATCGCGGTGCTGGAGCGCACCAAAGAGCCGGGTGCCACCGGCGAGCCGATGTATTTGGAAATCGTCAATACCCTGGTGGAAGCCCAGGTCGCCGGAACCTTGCCCACCCAGACCCTGCCACGGATTATTGGCGGTCGCTATGGCCTGTCCTCCAAGGAATTCACCCCGGCCATGGTCAAGACGGTGTTCGACGAATTAGGCAAAGCCAAGCCCAAGAATCATTTTACCGTCGGCATCGTGGACGACGTGATGCACACCAGTCTGGATGTGGACCCGACTTTTGTCATCGAATCCGACAAAGTGGTGCGGGCCATGTTCTTCGGTTTGGGTGCGGACGGCACGGTCGGCGCCAACAAGAACTCGATCAAGATCATCGGTGATGACCCGGAGTTCTTCGCCCAGGGTTATTTCGTTTACGACTCCAAAAAATCCGGCTCGCAGACCGTTTCCCATCTGCGCTTCGGCCCCGATCCGATCCAGTCGCCCTATCTGGTGCAATCGGCCAACTTCATCGGTGTCCATCAGTTCAACTTTCTGGATCGTGGCGATGTGCTGCAACGGGCCGCACCGGGCGCGATTGTGCTGCTGAACACCAGCCCGCATGAGCCGGAAGAAGCGTGGGAGCGGATGCCACGTCCGGTGCAGGATGAGGTGATTGCCAAGAAGTTGGAGCTATACGGCATCAACGCCGAGAAAGTAGCCCGTGACAATGGCATGGGCACGCGCATCAACACCATCATGCAGACCTGTTTCTTCGCCATTTCCAAGGTGCTGCCGCGCGACAAGGCTATCGACAAGATCAAGTATTCGATCAAGAAATCCTACGCCCGCAAGGGTGAGGAAGTCGTCAAGAAGAACTTTGTGGCGGTCGATAACACCCTCATTAACCTCCGACAAATCCCAGTACCTGCTCAGGCCACCGGCGCTCGGCAATTGCCGCCCACCGTGCCGGCCAACGCTCCAGCCTTTGTCAAAAACGTGACGGCGATGATGATGGCCGGGCGTGGCGATGAATTGCCGGTCAGCGCCCTGCCGGTGGATGGCACCTATCCCAGCGCCACCACCCAGTGGGAAAAACGCAACATCTCCAGCTTCGTGCCGATTTGGGAGCCGGACATCTGCATCCAGTGCGGTAATTGCAGCCTGGTTTGTCCGCACGGCGTGATTCGCTCCAAGTTTTACCATGAGGCCAAACTGGAGAACGCGCCGAAAGCGTTCAAAACCGCACCCATTGATGCGCGCGGCTTCCCGGAAATTCGCTATACCTTGCAGGTTTATCTGGAAGACTGCACCGGTTGCTCGCTGTGCGTGGAAGTCTGTCCGGCCAAGAGCAAGGAGAAGGTCGGCCACAAGGCCATTAACATGGCGCTCAAGGAGCCGGTGCTCGACCATGAACGCGCCAACATCGGCTTCTTCGAGACCCTGCCGGAAGTGGATCGCGGCCGAGTGGATTTCTCCACCGTGCGCGGGGTGCAATTCCTGCCGCCACTGTTCGAGTTCTCCGGGGCCTGCTCCGGCTGCGGCGAGACCCCTTACGTCAAAATGCTATCGCAGTTGTTCGGCGACCGCCTGCTCGTGGCGAATGCCACCGGCTGCTCCTCAATTTACGGCGGTAACCAACCGACCACACCTTGGTCGGTCAACAGCGAAGGACGCGGCCCCGCTTGGTCGAATTCGCTGTTCGAGGACAACGCCGAATTCGGTTTGGGCTTCCGCCTGACTGCCGATAAGCACCTGGATTACGCACGGGAGTTACTGCGGGCACTCGCCTCCAGCCTCGGTGAGGAACTGGTGAGCGATCTGCTCGACGCCGAACAAGCCACTGAAGTGGACATTCGCCGCCAGCGCGGCCGGGTGGCGGAACTCAAACAACGATTGCAAGAGATCAAAGACCCGCGCGCCGCGCAGTTGCTGTCGGTCGCGGATCAACTGGTGCGCCGCAGTATCTGGATCGTCGGTGGTGACGGTTGGGCCTACGACATCGGTTCATCCGGGGTCGATCACGTCCTGGCCAGCGGCCGCGATGTCAATATCCTGGTCATGGATACCGAGGTCTATTCCAATACCGGCGGTCAGATGTCGAAATCGACCCCGCTCGGCGCGGTCGCCAAGTTCGCGGCAGCGGGCAAGCAGGCCGGCAAGAAAGACATGGCGCTACAGGCCATTTCCTATGGCAATGTCTACGTAGCGCGGGTGGCTTTTGGCGCGAATCCGCAGCAAACCCTGCTGGCCTTCCGCGAGGCGGAAGCGTATCCAGGGCCATCGCTGATTCTGGCCTACAGCCATTGCATTGCCCACGGGATTAACATGCAGCGCGGGCTGGATCAGCAGCATCTGGCGGTCGAATGCGGTCACTGGCCATTGGTGCGTTACAACCCGGCGGTTCGCGCTTCGGATGAGAATCCCTTCGTGCTCGATTCGGCCCAGCCGCGGATCCCGCTCAAGCAATACCGCTATAACGAGGTGCGCTACAAGGTCTTGGCTCATACCAATCCCAAGGAAGCCGAACAGTTGATGGATTTGGCCCAGGAGGCGGTCAACCGGCGCTGGTCGGTGTACGAGGAAATGGCGGCCCGCAGCGGCGCGACGTTCCAGCCCAAGTTCAAACCCTAATCGCGCGCGGTGGGTTGCGGTTCGGACGAATCGGCACCCACCGCCACCGCCTACCGCACGTAGAAGGAATCACCATGGATTTACGAACCACTTACATGGGGATGGAATTGAAGCATCCCATCGTGGCGTCGGCCTCGCCGCTGGCCGGAACCGTCGCCAATATCAAGCGCCTGGAAGATGCAGGTGCGTCGGCTGTCGTCATGTTCTCGTTGTTTGAGGAACAGTTGCAGCATGAAAGCGCCGCGCTGGAGCACCTAATGACCGCCGGCACCGAGAGCTTTGCCGAGTCACTCAGCTACTTTCCGGAGGTGGACGACTACACCGTGGGCCCGGATCGCTACCTGGATTTGCTACGGCGGGCTTCGGAAGCCGTCGATATTCCCATCCTGGGCAGCCTGAACGGCATCACCAACACCGGCTGGATTGAGTACGCGCAGTTGATGCAGCAGGCCGGGGCCAAGGGCATTGAGCTGAATATCTACTACATCCCCGCCGATCTCACCACCAGCGGCCGCGCGGTGGAGGAGCGTTATATCGAAATCATCAAGGCGGTCAAAGCGGCGGTGACAGTGCCGGTGGCGGTCAAGCTCAGTCCGTTCTTCAGCGCGATGGGCGCGATGGCCAAGAGTCTGGATGACGCGGGGGCCGACGCGCTGGTATTGTTCAACCGCTTCTACCAGCCGGATTTGGATCTGGACAAGCTGGAGGTAGCCCCCAACCTGAATCTGAGCACGCCCGACGAAATCCGGCTGCCGCTGCTGTGGATCGCAGTGCTCTATGGCCGGTTGCGCGCCTCGCTGGGCGCGACTCGTGGGGTGCATACGCCGGTGGAAGTGGTGAAGTATCTGATGGCGGGCGCAGATGCGGTGATGACCACGTCCGCCCTACTCAAGAATGGCATTGATTACCTGACCACCCTGCGCGATGGCTTACAGACCTGGATGGAGATGCACCACTACTCGTCAGTGGCGCAACTGAAAGGCTCCATGAGCCAGCAGAATGTGGCCGATCCCACCGCGTTTGAGCGCGCCAACTACATCAAGACGCTAGAAAGCTACAAGAGCGATTACATCTGATTGACCTCGTTCTGTTCGCTTGGAGGTCTTGGGGATCGCACCGCGATCCCTTTTTTTATTTTTTTACAAGGCTGGCGCATAAGCTGTAGTGCTTTTGGAGAATGCGTGTTTTTGGATTCAAGCGATACCGATGAGAGGACAGGTCATGCCGACACTGCTAGCAGATCGGGCACTGCTCAACGCCCAACCTCGCCACCGCTGGACGGTGACGGAATATCACCGCATGGCGGAAGTTGGCTTATTGACGGAAGAAGCGGGAGTCGAGTTGATCGATGGGCAGATCATCGAAATGGCGCCGATAATGTCAACCGCCTCATCCGTTTGTTTTCAAAAGTGATTGGCGATAAAGCGATGATCTCGGCCCAGAATCCAGTCATATTAAGCGGTTAAGCAGAACCTCAACCCGATATCGCCATTCTGCGCTGGCGGGGAGACGATTACGAGCAATCTTCTCCTCATCCTGAAGATGTACTGCTTCTAATTGAGGTTTCAGATAGCACACTCCGCTATGAGCGTGACGTTAAAGTGCCGCTCTATGCCAATCACGATATCCCAGAAATGTGGCTGCTTGATATTCAAAACCGGCAACTCGAAATCTAACGCTAAACTCTTAACGGCGTATACGAGCAGCGAGATGGCCGCCGCACCGGCCAGCTCGCGCCGATTCTCTATCCCAATGCCACCATCGATCTGGCCGAATTGTTTCCCAACCGCTGAGCTTTTTCTGAATGACCGAATTGACCTTCACCGCCGACGGCGCGGAGCGCGTCCCACTCAAAATCTTCACCGAAAAGGCGTATCTGGACTACTCCATGTACGTCATCCTCGACCGGGCGTTGCCGCACATCGGCGACGGGTTGAAACCGGTGCAGCGGCGCATCGTCTACGCTATGTCCGAATTAGGCCTGTCCGCCAGCTCCAAGCACAAAAAATCCGCCCGCACCGTCGGCGACGTGCTCGGCAAATACCATCCGCATGGTGATTCAGCGTGTTATGAAGCGATGGTGTTGATGGCGCAGCCGTTTTCCTACCGCTATCCACTGGTGGACGGGCAGGGCAATTGGGGGTCGCCGGACGATCCCAAATCCTTTGCCGCCATGCGCTACACCGAAGCCCGGCTGTCGCCCTTCGCGCAAATCCTGTTGGCCGAACTCGGCCAAGGCACGGTGGACTGGACCCCCAACTTCGACGGCACGCTGAACGAACCAGTGTTGCTGCCCGCGCGCTTGCCCCATGTGTTGCTCAACGGCGCGACCGGCATCGCGGTCGGCATGGCCACCGACATCCCGCCGCACAATCTCGGCGAAGTCGCAGCGGCCTGTATCCGGCTACTCGATCAACCCGAAACCGAATTGGAGGCGCTGAGTGAGCTCGTCCCCGCACCCGATTTCCCTGGCGGCGCGGAAATCATCACCCCGCGCGACGAGTTGCGAAGGCTGTACCAGACCGGCAACGGCACGGTGCGACTGCGCGCCCGTTTCGAGCGAGAAAACGGTGAAGTGGTCATCATCACCGCTTTGCCGCATCAAGTGTCGGGCGCGCGGATCATGGAACAGATCGCCACCCAGATGCGCGACAAAAAATTGCCGATGGTCGAGGACTTGCGCGACGAATCCGACCACGAAAACCCCACTCGTCTGGTGCTGGCGCTGCGCTCCAACCGGGTCGATGTCGATTTGCTGATGGATCATCTGTTCGCCACCACCGACCTGGAAAAAAGTTGCCGCGTCAATCTCAACATGATCGGCCTGGACGGCCGACCGCAAGTCAAGAGTCTCCGGCAAATCCTGGAAGAATGGCTGCGCTATCGCATCGCCACCGTGCGTCGGCGGCTGCAACACCGGCTCGATCAGGTCGCGCAGCGCCTGCATATCCTCGACGGCTTGCTGATCGCCTATCTCAATTTAGATGAGGTGATCCGCATCCTGCGTACCGAGGACAAGCCAAAGCCAGTCCTGATGGCGCGCTTCCAGTTATCCGACGCCCAGGCTGAAGCGATTCTGGAAACCAAGCTGCGCCATCTGGCTCGGCTGGAGGAAATGAAACTGCGCGGTGAGCAAGACGAATTGCGTAAGGAGCAAGAACAGTTGCAAGGCTTGCTCAGCTCAGACAAGCGCCTGAAAACGCTGATCCGAAAAGAAATCCATGACGACGCCAAACGCTACGCCGACCCGCGCCGCTGCCCGCTGGTGGAACGGCGGACGGCCCAAGCGCTAGACGAGACCAGCCTGACGCCCAGCGAGCCGATGGTGGTGGTGCTGTCGCAAAAAGGCTGGGTGCGAGCCGCCAAGGGCCGCGAAATCGACGCAACGGCATTGAGCTACAAAGCGGGTGACAGCTTTCTCGACCAAGCCCAAGGCCGTAGTAATCAGGCAGCGGTCTTTTTCGATACCACGGGTCGAACGTACACCCTGCCGGTGGCGGGATTAGCCTCGGCGCGCGGCTATGGCGAACCCTTGACCGGAAAACTCAGCCCACCGGAGGGCGCGCGCTTCGTCAGTGTGTTGATCGGCAATCCCGAAGATCTTTATCTGCTGGCGACCGACGCCGGTTACGGTTTCGTCTGCGCCTTTGATGATCTACTCAGCCGCAACAAAGCTGGTAAGGTGGTGCTGACCGTGCCGAACGGCGCACGGATTTTAGCACCACTTCCGGTGACCGATCTGGCAACCAAACGCTTGGCGGCGGTCGGCGGCGGCGGTCGGTTGCTGGTGTTTCCGCTCAGCGAATTGCCGCGTCTACCCAAGGGGAAAGGCAACAAAATTCTGGAGTTGACCGGGGAAGGCGCGCAACAGGAACGTTTGGCAGCGCTGCTCTTGGTGCCGCCTGGCAAGGGCGTCATCCTGACCGCCGGCAAGCGGGATTTCAAGCTCAAGCCCGCTGATTTGGAAGCTTACGCGGGCGAGCGTGGGCGGCGAGGTAAGCCGTTGCCGCGTGGTTTTCAACGAGTGGAACGCTTAATAGTCGCCGAGTGAATTTTCCACCACCACAGCCGATAGCCCAACAGAATCATCAAGCTTCCCGCATAGAACAGCGGTTCGGTCCTATCGGTTTTGACCAACCACAGATAATGCAGCACGCCGAGCGCGGCGCTGAAATAAACCAACCGGTGTAGCCGCTGCCAATAGCGGCCTAAGCGCTTTATCATGCCGCTGGTGGACGTGGCCGCCAGCGGAATCAGCAGCAACCAACCGGCAAAGCCGACCGTGATATACGG
>JBATSQ010000266.1:0-6032 GCA_049293375.1 Candidatus Contendibacter sp. | reverse complement strand
TTATCCGAGATTATCAAGAGCATCGCCGCCCTGACCGGCCACCGGCCACTGCCTGAACTGCGGGGAGGCCACTGACATGACTGAATTTCTGATCGCCAACATGGCACCGATCATGTTTTCAGCACTGATCGTGTTCTTGCTGCTCGGTTATCCGGTAGCGTTTTCCCTGGCGGCGGTTGGCATGGCCTTTGGTCTGCTCGGTATGGAATTGGGTCTGCTCACCCCCCATCTGTTGCAGGCCTTTCCCGACCGAGTGTTCGGGATCATGAAGAACGAGATTCTACTGGCCATTCCGTTCTTTACCTTCATGGGGTTGATATTGGAGCGCAGCGGTATGGCCGAGGAGTTACTCGATACCATCGGCCAATTGTTTGGCGGCATCCGTGGCGGTCTGGCTTACGCGGTCGTTCTAGTCGGCGGCTTGCTGGCCGCCACCACTGGCGTGGTGGCGGCCTCGGTGATTGCCATGGGGTTGATTTCGCTGCCGATTATGCTGCGCTATGGTTACGATAAATCGCTGGCTTCAGGTGTAATCGCCGCCTCTGGCACACTAGCTCAAATCATTCCGCCCTCGCTAGTGCTGATCGTGCTAGCCGATGTGCTGGGCCGCTCGGTGGGCGATATGTACAAGGGGGCCTTCATCCCCGGCTTTCTGTTGATGGGCCTTTATCTGGCCTGGGTGTTTATCAGCACGCTGCTGCGGCCCCACTCTGCCCCGGCGCTGCCGCTGGAAGCGCGCACCCTGCACGGAGCGGCGCTGGCCAAACGGGTCTCAGTGGCGATGGTGCCGCCGTTGTTGCTGATTTTCCTGGTGCTCGGCAGCATTTTCATCGGTTGGGCGACGCCGACGGAAGGCGGTGCACTGGGCGCGGTCGGCGCACTGGGTTTGGCTTTCGTCAAAGGCCAGTTGAATCGGACCATGCTGGTGGAGGCCATGCACAGCACGGCGAGAATCACCAGTTTTGTGATCTTTATCTTGATCGGTGCAAGCGTCTTCAGCCTGGTGTTTCGCGGCGTCAATGGCGACCTGTGGGTCGAGCACCTGCTGCTGGATTTACCGGGCGGTCAATTAGGCTTCCTAATTGTGGTCAACCTCATGGTTTTCTTGTTGGCCTTCTTCCTGGATTTCTTCGAGATCAGCTTTATCATTTTGCCGCTGCTGGCACCGGTCGCTGAGAAGCTGGGCATCGATCTGGTGTGGTTTGGCATCCTGATGGGTGTGAACATGCAAACGTCCTTCATGCACCCGCCCTTTGGCTTCGCCTTGTTTTATTTACGCAGCGTTGCCCCTCCCGAAGTGCGCACCAGTGATATTTATTGGGGAGCCATCCCCTTTTTAGTCATTCAAATCATTATGGTGACGCTGATTATCGTATTTCCATCCATAGTCACGGTAGGGCTGGATCGCCCGGTGCATTCCGGGGAGGCGACATCCATCCAGATTTTGGCACCGCAGGAGGGCGAAAACCCGGATAGGGCCAATGCGCCGCCGGATGATACGTCCGATCTCTTCGAGAGGCTGCAAAAACCAACACCGTAGCCGTTGCCAGGCCTACAGCTTCATCTCCTCGAAAAACTTCTTGACCCCATCCAGCCAACTCCCCTGGCGGGGGGTGTGGCGTTCGCCACCTGCTGCCATGGTATCGGCGAACTGCTGTAGCAGCTCCTTCTGCTCGCGGGTCAGATTGACTGGCGTTTCCACCACCACCCGACACAGCAAATCCCCAGTCGGGCCGCCGCGTACCGGCTTGACACCCTTGCTGCGCACCCGGAACACCTTGCCGGTCTGGGTTTCGGGCGGCACTTTCAGACTGAGCCGCCCATCCAGCGTGGGTACTTCCAGCTCGCCACCCAGCGCCGCCGTGGTGAAGCCGATGGGCACCTCGCAATGCAGGTCGTTATCTTCACGGGTAAAAATAGGGTGTTGCTTGACCTGGATCTGCACATACAGATCACCCGCCGGAGCGCCATGTTCACCCGCTTCCCCCTCGCCGGACAAACGAATGCGGTCGCCATTATCCACGCCCGCTGGCACTTTAACGGAGAGCGTCTTCTGCTCTTCCACGCGGCCCACGCCGCGACAAGTGTCACAGGGGTCGGGAATAATCGTGCCACGCCCCTGGCAACGCGGGCAGGTCTGTTGAATCGAGAAAAAACCCTGCTGCATCCGCACCTGGCCTGCGCCGCGGCAAGTCGGACAAGTCGTGGGCTTGGTGCCCGGCTTGGCTCCCGTTCCAGCGCAGGCGGCGCAACTCACCAAAGTCGGCACCCGAATCTTGACCGTGGCCCCGAAAACCGCCTCTTCCAGCGTCAGTTCCAGCAGATGTCGCAGATCGGCACCGCGATACGCTTGCCCGCCGCCGCGACCACCGCCGAAAATATCGCGAAACACCCCGCCGAAAAGATCGCCCAGATCGGATGCGCCGCCGTAGCCGCCGCCTCCCGCCATGCCCTCGACCCCAGCATGGCCGAATTGATCGTAAGCCGTGCGCTTGCGCGCATCGCTCAGGACGTCATAGGCCTCCTTGGCTTCCTTAAAATTCTCTTCGGACACCTGATCGCCGGGGTTGCGATCCGGGTGCAGCTTCATCGCCAGCCGCCGGTACGCCTGTTTGATCTCGGCTTCGCTGGCGTTGCGGGCCACACCGAGGGTTTCGTAGTAATCGCGTTTGGCCATAGTGGGTCTTGCGTCGTAGGGGTCTTAAATCAAAAAATCCGGGAGGGTGCACACCCTCCCGGATTGACAGTTTAGCGCAGTCGAACGACTTACTTCTTCACTTCCTCGAATTCGGCGTCCACCACGCCATCATCGGGTCGGGGGCCACTCCCGGACCCGCCGGACGCACCGCCGCCAGGCCCGCCTTCCGGCCCGACACCCGCCTGCCCATACAACCGTTCGGCCAATTTGCCGGACAGTTCCGCCAGCGTCCGGGTCTTGGCCTCAATGGCGTTCTTGTTGTCGGTCTTGGTGGTGGTGCGCAGATCGCTGATCGCCGCCTCGATCGCCGAGCGCTCGCCGCCGTCCACCTTGTCGCCCAAATCCCGCAGGGTCTTCTCGCTGGCGTGGATCAAGTTCTCGGCCTGGTTGCGGATGCTCACCAGTTCGTGGAACTTCTTATCCTCTTCGGCATGAGCCTCGGCATCGCCCACCATCCGCTTGATCTCAGCCTCGGATAACCCGGACGACGCCTTGATGACGATCCGGTTTTCCTTGCCCGTCGCCTTGTCCTTAGCCGACACATGTAAAATGCCGTTGGCGTCGATGTCGAACGTGACCTCGATCTGCGGCACGCCGCGCGGCGCGGGCGGAATATCCTGCAAGTCGAATTTGCCCAGCGACTTGTTGGCCTGAGCAACCTCACGTTCGCCCTGCAAGACATGCACCGTCACCGCCGTCTGGTTGTCGTCGGCGGTCGAGAACACCTGCGTCGCCTTGGTCGGGATGGTCGTGTTCTTTTCGATCAGCTTGGTCATCACCCCGCCCAGGGTCTCGATGCCCAGCGATAGCGGAGTCACGTCGAGCAGCAGCACATCCTTGACCTGCCCGCCCAACACGCCGCCTTGAATCGCCGCGCCCACCGCCACCGCCTCGTCGGGATTCACGTCCTTGCGCGGCTCTTTGCCGAAGAACTCGCGCACTTTCTCCTGTGCCTTGGGCATCCGGGTCTGGCCGCCGACCAACAGCACGTCGTCGATCTGGCCGACGCCAAGCCCGGCATCTTTCAGCGCGGTGCGGCAGGGGCCGATGGTCTTGTCGATCAAATCCTCGACCAGAGACTCCAGCTTGGCACGGGTCAGCTTTAGGTTCAGATGCTTCGGCCCGCTGGCATCCGCCGTGATGTACGGCAGGTTGATGTCGCTCTGCTGGCTGGACGACAGCTCGATTTTGGCTTTCTCAGCGGCTTCCTTCAGCCGTTGCAGCGCCAGCGGATCGTTGGCCAGATTGATGCCGGATTCCTTCTGGAACTGCTCGATCAGGTAATCGATGATCCGCTTGTCGAAATCTTCGCCGCCGAGGAAGGTATCGCCGTTCGTCGACAGCACCTCGAACTGTTTTTCGCCATCCACTTCGGCGATCTCGATAATGGAAATATCGAAGGTACCGCCGCCCAGGTCGTAAACCGCGATCTTGCGATCCTTGGTCGAAGATTTGTCCATGCCGAAGGCCAGCGCCGCCGCCGTCGGTTCGTTGATGATGCGCTTGACCTCCAGCCCGGCGATGCGACCGGCGTCCTTGGTGGCCTGGCGCTGGCTGTCGTTGAAGTAGGCCGGCACCGTGATCACCGCCTCGGTGACCGGATGACCGAGATAGTCCTCGGCGGTCTTCTTCATCTTCATCAGCACCCGCGCCGAAATCTCCGGCGGGGCCATTTTCTTGCCGCGCGCCTCGACCCAGGCGTCGCCGTTGTCGTTCTTGACGATCTTGTAGGGCACGAGGTCGATGTCCTTCTGCACTTCCGGCTCGTTGAAGCGTCGGCCGATCAAGCGCTTGACCGCGAACAGGGTGTTTTGCGGGTTGGTGACCGCCTGGCGCTTGGCCGGCTGGCCGACGGTGATTTCACCGTCCTCCAGGAAGGCGACCACCGAGGGCGTGGTGCGATCGCCTTCACTGTTTTCAATCACCCGGGGCTTACCACCTTCCATCACCGCGACACAGGAATTGGTGGTGCCCAGGTCGATACCGATAATATTGCTCATTGCCACACTCTCTCAAGGCAAAAGGGATTCGGAATATTCGCTGGATTTCTTTAGCTCGCCGTTACACATGGGGACATGGAGACGGCTTTTCAATAGCGATTAACGGATTCAAGAACTGGGTTTGACGGGCGCTTGCGCCACCAGCACCTTAGCGGGACGAATGAGACGATCATTGAGCACATAGCCTTTTTGCATTACCTGCACGACCGCATTCGGTTCGGCCTGATCTGTTGGTGCCATGGCTACCGCTTCGTGTTCGGTCGGGTTGAATTTGATACCGATCGGGTTGACTTCGCGCACGCCGAATTTCTCCATGGCGGTGGCCAGTTGTTTCAGGGTCAACACCACGCCTTGCCGCAACGGGGCGACATCCACCTCGGCACCGGCCGCCGCCAGTCCCAGTTCCAGGCTATCGCGCACCGGCAATAATTCAGCCAAGAATCGCTCCAGAGCAAATTTATGGGCGTTTTGCACCTCACGCTCGGTGCGTTTACGCAGATTTTCCATATCAGCATGGGCGCTCAGGTACAATTTCTGATACTCATCGGCCTTCGCCAGCGCCTGCTGCAACGCCTGTTGCAGCGCCAGGTATTCTTCTGGGCTAGGCGGCGCAAGCTCCTCTAGGTCAGCGGCGGCTGGCGCAATATCCGCGAAAGGATGGGGTGCCTCGGCCGCTTCCGACTGCGGACGAGGCTCCAGCATAGGGTCTGCTTGGGTCATTATCAGTCTCCAATCACCGATCAAATTTGTGTGGGTGGAACCTGGCCACCGTAGATAGCACAATGAGTTGGGGCAAGTCGGCAAAATTCAAGGCCAAGGCTGTCGCAAGGGGGTGCCAGGCCTGGCGCTTTGTTTCGCAACCAGCGCTCCCCGGCCCAAAGACTTCCTGAACTTGCGGCCCGGCGCGCCTGCAAGATGACTGCGCAGCAGAAATCCGTCTAGAAAATTTAAGGGTTATACTATCGAGACACGGTGGAAAAATTACAAAGCCTTCCTGGCTTTCAAGCAGGCGCATCGCCTGTAATCGTGTCCAATCCATCCGCTGTTTTTCTGCAAAAAGATCGGGGTTTTGGGTCTTTCGCCCTCTCGATCCAGGAGGGTTTCCATGCGCGAGCTGCCTGTCGAACTCTATTGCACCGCTCAGGTGCGGGAACTAGACCGCATCGCCATCCAAGAGCGCGGCATCCCCGGCTATACCCTGATGACTCGGGCCGGTGCGGCCGCTTTGGAATGGTTACGCCAACGGTGGCCGAAAGCGCGGCGCATTGTCGTGGTGTGCGGCGGTGGCAACAACGGTGGCGATGGTTACGTGGTGGCGCGGCTGGCCCGTCAGG
>JBATSQ010000265.1:0-10934 GCA_049293375.1 Candidatus Contendibacter sp. | reverse complement strand
ACCAAATCCTGCTCCAGATACGGGTCCACATAGCCCTTGAGAGCGTCTTCCACAGCAGTGCGCGATACCACAGTCATCAGTTGCCTTCCTCGTGAAGTGTGCGAAATTTTGAGATTAAAGGGATCCGTCCTGGGCGCGGTCGGCGGATGACAGCACCGGCGGAATGCTGCTAACGTAGCGGCCTTTCCGACTGACCGCAATGATTCTCACGATGAGCCGCCAACCCACCCGCCGCATTCTCGTCACCAGCGCCCTGCCCTACGCCAACGGCCCGATCCATATCGGCCATCTGGTGGAATACATCCAGACCGACATCTGGGTGCGCTTTCAAAAGCTGCGCGGCCATGATTGCATTTATGTCTGCGCCGACGATGCCCATGGCACGCCGATCATGCTGCGCGCTGAGCAGGATGGAGTCCGTCCGCAACAGCTCATCGACCGCATCTGGAATGAGCACCGCGCCGATTTTGTCGATTTCCTGATCGAATTTGACAACTATTATTCCACGCATTCCCCGGAAAACCGCCATTACGCCGAATTGATCTATCGGCGGCTGGATGCAGCCGGTCATATCAGTCGCCGAGTCATCACCCAAGCCTATGACCCGGAAAAGGAAATGTTTCTTCCGGATCGCTTCATCAAAGGCGAATGTCCGCGCTGCGGCGCGACTGAGCAATACGGCGACAGTTGCGAGAATTGTGGCGCAACCTACGCGCCCACTGATTTGAAAAATCCGCACTCGGTCGTTTCCGGGGCCACGCCGATTCTCAAGGAATCGCTGCATTTCTTTTTCAAACTGGCTGATTTTGAAGCGATGCTGCACGACTGGATCGGTAGCGGACCGATCCAATCACAAATGGCCAATAAACTGAATGAATGGTTCACCGCCGGCTTGCAGGAATGGGACATCTCCCGCGATGCGCCCTATTGGGGCTTTGAGATTCCCGATGCGCCTGGCAAATATTTCTACGTGTGGCTAGACGCGCCCATCGGCTACATGGCTAGCTTTCAAAATTACTGCGACCGCGTCGGCCTGAATTTTGATGACTTTTGGCGACCGGACAGCAACGCCGAGGTTTATCACTTCATCGGCAAGGACATCGCCTATTTCCATATTTTGTTCTGGCCGGCGGAATTAACCGGGGCGGGCTTCCGTAAGCCAACGGCGGTGCACTGCCACGGCTTCCTGACCGTGGACGGCCAGAAAATGTCGAAATCGCGCGGCACCTTCATTAAGGCCCGCACCTATCTCAATCATCTGCGGCCGGAATATCTGCGCTATTACTTCGCCAGCAAGCTCAACGACGGCATCGACGATCTCGACTTGAACTTCGAGGATTTCATACAGCGGGTCAACAGCGATCTAGTGGGCAAACTGGTCAACATCGCCAGTCGCTGCGCCGGTTTTATCACCCGCCGTTTCGGCGGTCGCCTGGCCGTTACCCTGGCGGAACCGGACCTGTATGCTGAATTCGTCGCCGTCGGCGCATCCATCGCCCAGGCGTACGAAGGGCGGGAATTCGGGCGGGCGATGCGCGAAATCATGGTGCTGGCCGACCGCGCCAATCAGTACATTGACGGCAAAAAACCGTGGGCGCTGGCGAAACAGGCGGAAACCGAGGCAGAGGCGCATGCCGTGTGCAGCATGGGACTGAACCTGTTTCGGGTCTTGATGCTGTATCTCAAGCCGGTGTTACCGGGCATGGCGGCCCAAGTCGAGCAATTTCTGCAAATCCCGCCGCTGCGCTGGGCTGACTTGGAGCCTCCCTTGCTCGATCACGCCATCGCCGAATTCAAGCCGCTGATGCAAAGACTTGAAATGACGCAGATTGCCGCCATGGTCGAAGAAGCCAAGGAAGGCGAGACCCCCCAAGTGGATGCGGAGCAATCGGGACCACTGGTGACAGATCCCATCCGCCCCACCATCACCATCGACGACTTCGCCAAGATGGATTTGCGCGTGGCGCGCATCGTCAAGGCCGAGGCAGTCGCCAACGCCGATAAGTTGGTGCGCCTGGAGCTGGAGCTGGGCGGCGAAACCCGTCAGGTGTTCGCCGGCATCAAAGCAGCCTACGCGCCGGATGCTCTGCAAGGCCGACTGATTATCATGGTCGCCAATCTCGCGCCGCGCAAGATGCGCTTTGGCGTCTCGGAAGGCATGATTCTGGCGGCGGGCGACGGCAACGGCATTTATCTACTCGCGCCCGACAGCGGCGCGGAGCCTGGCATGCGCGTTAAGTAAAGCCACTCAAGCCGTCACGATGGCAGCGACTGAAAATACGGAGCAGCAGCGCATGTTCGATCTCACCACCACCCGTCTGGGCATCATCGGCCTGGGCTATGTCGGTTTGCCGCTAGCGGTCGAATTCGGCAAGCAATTTCCCACCTGGGGCCTGGACATCAGTGCGGCGCGCATTCAAGAACTTCAGGCCGGCATTGACAGCACTCTGGAAGTGAACTCGGCGGAACTACGTCAAAGCGCCCAACTGCACTTCACCGACTGTGCTGAAGAGCTGGCTGCTTGCAACGTGTATATCGTCACGGTGCCCACGCCGGTGGATGAGTGCAAGCGGCCCGATTTCAAGCCGCTGTTGGGAGCCAGCGCCACGGTCGGGCGGCTGCTCAAGCCGGGGGATGTGGCGATCTATGAATCGACCGTCTATCCCGGCGCGACCGAGGAAGTGTGCGTACCGATCCTGGAGCAGGAATCGGGCTTGCGCTTCAACGTGGACTTTTTCGTCGGCTACAGCCCAGAGCGCATCAATCCCGGCGACAAGGAACACCGGGTCACCACCATCCGCAAGGTCACTTCCGGCTCTACCCCGGAAGCCGCCGCTTTCGTAGATGCGCTGTATCGGCGCATTATCACCGCCGGCACCCATCGCGCCTCCAGCATCCGGGTGGCGGAAGCGGCCAAAGTCATCGAGAACACTCAGCGCGATGTCAATATCGCCCTAGTGAACGAACTCGCGTTGCTGTTCAATCGGCTGGGCATCGATACTGAGGAAGTGTTGCTGGCCGCCGGCTCCAAGTGGAATTTCCTGCCGTTTCGGCCGGGCCTGGTCGGCGGCCACTGCATTGGCGTCGATCCCTACTATTTGACCCACAAGGCGCAAGAGATCGGCTTTCACCCGGAAATGATCCTGGCGGGCCGCCGAACCAACGACGGTATGGGCGCATATGTGGTGCAACGGGTAGTAAAGTTGATGAACCAGCACCGTATTGCGGTCATGGATGCCAAGATACTGATTCTGGGTCTGACTTTTAAGGAAAATTGCCCGGATTTACGTAATACCCGAGTGGTGGACATTATCCGGGAGTTGCGCGACTACCAGGCCCAGGTCGAGGTGTACGATCCCTGGGTCGATGCGCAGGAGGCGGCCCATGAATATGGTATCGAACCGATCAGCGCGCCCACACCGGGGACTTACGACGCTATCATCTTGGCGGTGGCGCATCAGCAATTTCGGGAGATGGGCGCGGAGCGGATTCGCGCTTTGGGTAAGCCGGATGCGGTCTTATTCGATGTGAAGTATTTGTTGCCGACCACCGCCGTGGATGGGCGCTTATGAAAGTGCTGGTTACAGGCAGCGCGGGCTTCATTGGCTCCACCTTGAGCTTGCGCTTGCTGGAACGCGGCGATGAGGTCATCGGCGTCGATAACCTCAACGCTTACTACGATGTGAATTTGAAGCGGGCGCGGCTGGCGCGGCTACAAGCGCATTCGCGTTTCATTGATCTGCGCGCTGGGCTAGAGGATCGCGCGGCGCTGACCGAGGCTTTCGCCCAGCATCGACCGCAGCGGGTGGTGAATTTGGCGGCGCAGGCCGGCGTACGTTACTCGATCCAGAATCCTCATGCTTACGTTGATTCCAATCTCGTCGGTTTCGTCAACGTGCTGGAAGCGTGCCGCCATCATCAGATTGAACATCTGGTCTATGCCTCGACCAGTTCGGTCTATGGGGCTAATACCCGGATGCCGTTTTCGGTGCATGATAGTGTGGACCATCCGCTCAGCCTGTACGCGGCGACCAAAAAGGCCAACGAATTGATGGCGCACACCTACAGCCATCTGTATGGCTTGCCGACTACCGGGCTGCGCTTTTTCACTGTCTATGGTCCCTGGGGTCGACCGGATATGGCGCTCTTTTTGTTCACCCGCGCCATTCTGGCCGACGAGCCGATTGACGTGTTTAACCACGGCCATCATCGGCGGGACTTCACGTATATCGATGACATCGTAGAAGGCGTGCTGCGCGTGTTGGATCATACAGCGACCCCGAATCCCTTGTGGTCGGGCGCAACACCCGATCCGGCCACCAGCCGCGCACCTTACCGGCTTTACAACATCGGCAGCCATCGACCGGTTGAGTTGCTGCGTTATATCGAGGCGCTGGAAAACTGTTTGGGCCGCAAAGCCGTCAAAAATTTCCTGCCGCTGCAAGCGGGCGATGTACCCGATACCTTTGCCAATGTTGAAGCTCTGATTGCGGCTGTGGATTATCAGCCCGCCACGCCCATTGAGGAAGGCGTCGCCCGCTTCGTGGCCTGGTATCGGGAGTATTATCGGGTTTAGTTCTGACTCGCCAAGACTACGAGAGTGGCGGGTCAAGCTGCGCTACTTTATCGACGACAACGCGGGCCATTCTGCTGGGCGAATACGGCCCAACTGGTCAGCCGTTGGCTGAATACACTTGGCTTGGCGATCTGTCCATCATCTTCCACTGTATCGTTAACGGCCTGCCGCCCATCTGGGTACGCCTCGCGCCCTGACTGACGCCACCCAAAGCCTCCTCTGGCGCTGGCGCGCCGTTCCCCTGCGGCGATACACCCCCGGATGAGAATCCCCAGGCCCTGGGGGCCGTCACCTTCAATCTGCCAATCCGCGCTTTCCGGGGCAGTATTACGATGAAGAATCCAGATTTACACTACATGTCGGGTCCCGCGAGATTATGTTGACACTCGAAGCCGTCGTCTGTTGGAATCGCGACGGTTCTTGCACGATCTGACCCTCGCGCTACGGAGACCCTGATGGACATTCGCCTGCACGCCAACGCCACCACCACGCCCAAGCAGCGGGCGTATCTCCAAGCCTCGACCCGCCCGGCGGCCGAACTGGCCGTGGAGTTGGGGGTGAGCGAAACCACCATCCGCCGCTGGCGGGTCCGGGACGCGGTCCAGGACCGCCCGCACACCCCGCACCGGCTGGCCACGACCCTGAATCCGATGCAAGCGTTCGTGGTGGTGGAGTTGCGCAAGCTGCTGCTGCCGCTGGACGACCTGCTGGTGGTGGCCCGCGAGTTCGTCTGTCCGGACCTGTCGCGCTCGGCGCTGGACCGGTGTTTGCGCCGCCACGGCGTGGCTCGCCTGGCCGACCTGTTGCCCGAGGCGGAGGGGAAACCGCCGCTGCCCAAGACCTTCAAGGACTACGAGCCGGGCTTCGTGCACATCGATGTCAAATACCTGCCCCGGATGCCGGACGAAGCCGAACACCGCTATCTGATCGCCGCCATCGACCGCGCCAGCCGCTGGGTCTACTACGAGATCCAGCCGGACAAAACCGCCGCCACCGCCGCCGGTTTTCTGGAGCGCTTGCGCGCCAAGGCCCCGTTCGTCATCCGCACCGTGCTGACCGACAACGGCAAAGAGTTCACCGACCGCTTTTGCGCCACCGGCGAGCGCCAGCCCACCGGCCAACCTGTCTTCGACCGGACCTGCACCCACCACGGCATCGACCACCGCTTGATCAAGCCCGGCCACCCGCAAACCAACGGCAGGATCGAGCGCTTCAACGGTCGCGTCGCCGAGGTGTTGAAAACCACGACCTTCGCCTCCGCCCGTCACCTGGAAACCACCTTGCAGCGCTATCTCCACCTCTATAAATCAACGCCTCCCCCAAAAGAACCTCGGCCATGTCACCCCCATCGCCAAGCTCCAGGAGCACTACCGGATCAAACCCATGCTCTTTCAAAAAAAACCTATCAATCATCCGGGACCCGACACCCACCCTACTAGGCTAAGAACCTATTTCAAAAGCCTGGTAGGATCGGTTTGATGAACAATACACGGTGCGTACTCTACTGAGTTGCCTTACGAGATTTAATCCAATTTAGGAAGTCCACCATACACCCGCCTGTGAACCCAAGCAATGCCCACTGGCCAATAAATGTTACAATCGCAATCACCTCAAATTGCCACCCTCTAAACGGTAAAGCCCACACAGCAATTGATGAAGGGTATCCAGTAAAGTAATGCACAATTGCTGCGACTTGGCCTGCGTCTGTACCTGGCATCTCAAACCACCAAAGCCATGCAATATATATGGCGGGCCCTAGACTGGTAACTACTCCTATTAAAAAACCTATGTAACGCCACTTTGTAGGTATATTGCGTTGTCCATAATCTAAGTAGGTAAACCAAAGTTATCCGGTATTTGTGCTCAATATTTTCAAAGAGTTACCAACTCATAAGACAGCTGAACTTCGGTAGTGGCTCATTTTAGAATGCTAATCGTTTGAAGGCGTTCTAGGTTATAGGAGTGCAGGAAGAGGCGGATGACGCTCTCGTGCAGGATGGGGCATTTGGAAAACGAGAGGGTTTTGCGGGTGAGACGTCCCAGGCGTTGGCGCAGGGTATTGTTAAAACGTTCAATGTGGTGGGTGGGGCCACGGCCGTAGGTGGCGTAGTGCTGCCTGGCAGGGAAGACGTTATGGTCGCTCTCCAGGTGATCGGTGTGGAGGGTGCCCGCCCGGTAGGCCGCCGGGATGCGTTGCCAAAGCAACCGGGCGGTGGCGTCGTTGCGCGCGCCCAAAGCGTAAGCGACGATCTGACGGGTGCGGCGGCACAAGGCCAACCACAACCAGACCACCCCCAACCGACGACGCCCGACAACGCTCCACAGCTCATCCACTTCCAGCGCGTCTCCCGGTTCGCTCGGCGCCAGGGTCGCTTCCAGCTGCGGCAAGCGCAGGGCTTTTTTTTAACTAGGCGCTCACCGTGTTGCGCGCCACCCCAAAGGTTCGACTCAAGCCTCGCAGGCTACTGCGTTCCTGGTAGGCGCGTAGAATGGTCTCCCGTTCTACCGCCGAATACGCATTGGAACCGGGGTGCGCGCGATGCTGTCGTCCACAGGCCCGGCACCGGTATCTCTGCTTGCCATTGGGCGTGATCCCGTATTTGACCAAATCCACACTCTCGCAATACGGACACCATAACGTGATCGTGACCAGATTCCACCTCCGATAAAATAGCTCCTCAATTTAAATCATTCGACTTTGATCCACTACCGAAAATTGTCATTAAAAAATTATAATGTTGCCGATTTATGCAACAACACCCTTCAACACAGAAAATCCTCGCACAATCAACCACCCTCCTCCCCTACTCCGCCTCCAACCGCCGCCATACACACGCCCCCCCACTACTACGATCCAGCATCTCCAAATAATGCGCATGCGCTGTGCATTCTTCAGCATTAGCGCGTAGTATCGGCAACGAGACCGCGTGACGGTGCAGCGCACGACGCGCTTGCCCTTCCCGCTCCGCCACGCTGGCGGCGGTTGCTGCAACGAATAGCGAATCCTGCTGGCGGGTCATCGCCAAATACACGTCGGCCAGAATCTCCGCATCCAATAAAGCACCGTGCCGGGTGCGCTGGGAATTATCAATGTTGTAGCGCTTGCAGAGCGCATCCAGACTGTTGCGCTGGCCAGGATGCCGCCGCCGCGCCAGTAACAACGTATCCTCAACCGTACAAAGCTGCTCCAAGGTCGTTTGGCTGCGTCCGCAGCGCCGCAACTCCTGATTGAGGAAGCCTAGATCGAAGGGAGCATTGTGGATAATCAGTTCTGCACCCTGGACAAACTGCAAAAACTCTTCAGCGATCTCGGCAAAGCGCGGCTGATCGGCCAGAAATTCGGTCGTGAGGCCATGCACCCGCACCGCTTCCGGGTCTATCGCCCGATCCGGGCATAGATAAACGTGGAACTGACGCCGGGTCAGCCGACGATTGAGCAGCTCAACACAACCGATTTCGATGACCCGATGCCCTTGCGCAGGATCCAGGCCGGTGGTTTCGGTATCTAGCACGATTTGCCGTTCGCTCATCCCCAATCACCTCTTACCGGCGGTGCCGGCCAGGCCGTGACGAATAGCGGCGGTCGCCAGTTGATCCACCCGTTCATTATCGGGATGGCCGCTATGGCCCCGCACCCAACACCAATCCACCTGATGCGGGGCCAGGGCGGCTTCCAACCGTTGCCAAAGCTCCTGGTTCTTGACCGGCTTACGATCAGCGGTTTGCCAGCCGCGCCGTTTCCAGCCCGCCAGCCATTCCGTGATACCGCGCATCACATACTGGCTATCGGTGCAAATGCGCACCCGCACTGGGCGTGTTAAGGCTTCCAACCCGTAAATCACTGCGACTAGCTCCATGCGGTTATTGGTGGTGGCCGGTTCAGCGCCAGACAATTCCTTCTCCCGCCCTTGGTAACGCAGCAAAGCCCCCCAACCACCGGGGCCAGGATTTCCCGAGCATGCACCGTCGGTGAATAACTCCACCCAACCGGGCGCAGCGGTGGATAGCATCTGGTCTTGTTGCCTGTGCACGATTCCTAAGCTCCCGCCTTATTAATGCCAGGGCCACGCCTGCACCCGTTTATCATACCCACTCTGACTGATATAGGGATAAACGATGATCGCCATAGTCTCTTTCCATGGACTCATCGCCTCGTTACGGTGGCGTCCCAACCTGCTTAATGATAACCTTATGACCCATGGAGGATCCGGTCTTACAGGGTCGCGCCTGGTCAAAAATCCGCGCTGACGATGGCACGCCGGTCCTGCTGGATGGTTTCTCAACCCCAACGCATTCCACACCACAGGGGAATTAATCGATGGCAATTGCTCACGACGGTAAAAACCGCACCAACAACGCCAAACTTTTGCAATGGGTGGAAGAAATCGCCGCCCTGACCACGCCGGATCGCATCCATTGGGTCGATGGTTCCGAAGCAGAGTATCAAAAATTATGCGACGAAATGGTCGCTTCCGGCACCTTCACCAAACTGAATCCGGAAAAACGCCCCAACTCCTATCTGGCCCGCTCTCATCCGTCCGATGTGGCGCGCGTCGAAGACCGCACCTTCATCTGCTCGGTCAACAAAGAAGACGCCGGCCCGACCAACAATTGGGCACCGCCGGAAGAAATGCGCGCGCAACTAAAAGAGCAGTTCAAAGGCTGTATGCGCGGCCGCACGATGTACGTCATTCCGTTTAGCATGGGACCCATCGGCAGCCCCATCGCCCAGATCGGCATCGAGATCACCGACTCGGCTTATGTGGTGGTTAACATGCGCATCATGACCCGCATGGGTCAGAAAGTGCTGGACACCCTGGGCAGTGATGGCTTCTTCATTCCCTGCGTCCATTCGGTTGGCGCGCCGCTCGCACCTGGCCAGAAAGATGTGCCGTGGCCGTGCGAGCCGGACATCGGCCGCAAGGCGATTGTGCATTATCCCGAAACCCGTGAAATCTGGTCCTATGGTTCCGGTTACGGCGGTAACGCCCTGCTGGGCAAGAAGTGTCTGGCGCTGCGCATCGCCTCGGCGATGGCCCGCGACGAAGGCTGGCTGGCTGAACACATGCTGATTCTGGGTCTGGAATCGCCCAAGGGCGACAAGACCTACGTCGCGGCGGCCTTCCCCAGCGCCTGCGGCAAGACCAATCTGGCCATGATCGTACCGCCCAGGGGCTTCGGCAACTGGAAAGCGCTGACCGTGGGCGACGACATCGCCTGGATCAAGCCCCGTCCGGATGGCACCTTGCGCGCCATTAACCCGGAAGCCGGCTTCTTCGGCGTCGCGCCTGGCACCTCCTACGATTCCAACCCGATGGCGATGGAATCAATCAAGGCCAACACCATCTTTACCAACGTGGTGCTGACTGACGACGGCGACGTGTGGTGGGAAGGCATGGGCGTCGAAGCGCCGAAGCATGGCATCGACTGGCAGGGCAACGACTGGACGCCGGACAGCGGCCGACCGGGCGCGCACGCCAACTCGCGCTTCACCGCCCCTGCCGGGCAATGTCCGACTATTGATCCCGCTTGGGAAGACCCCGCTGGCGTGCCGATTTCGGCCTTCATCTTCGGCGGTCGCCTGTCCAAGACCTTCCCGCTGGTCTACCAGGCCTACGACTGGAACCACGGTGTGTTCATGGCGGCCACCATGGGTTCGGAAGCTACCGCCGCTGCCATTGGCGTCACCGGCATCCGCCGCGATCCGTTTGCCATGCTGCCGTTCTGCGGTTACAACATGGCGTCCTACTGGAATCACTGGGTCAACATGGGCAAGCGGACTGATCTGAAGCTGCCCAAGATTTTCCGCACCAACTGGTTCCGCAAGGACGCCAATGGCAAATTCGTCTGGCCGGGCTACGGCCAGAACATGCGAGTTTTGGAATGGATCGTCGAGCGGGTGAACGGCAAAGTGGGCGCTTTGGAAAGCCCGTTTGGTTACATGCCGAGTTACGAAGACATGGATTTTGAAGGTCTGGATTTCTCCAAGGAGCAATTTGCAACCATCACCAACATCAGCCGCGCCGAGGCGGCGGCTGAAGTCGAGGAAATCAAGGGCTTCTTCGACAAGTTCGGCCAGAAGCTTCCGCCAGAACTCGAAGCACAGCGCCAGGAATTCGGTAAGCGCGTCGAGAAAGCGCCAGAAGTGTGGAAGGCGGTCGAAGCTGCCTGATGTTGATGATAGGCGCGGTTTGTAAAGACCGCGCCGTAAAAAGAGGACAAATAGAAGCCGACGCAAGTCGGCTTTTTCATTGATTAGACCTATTAGCTATTTTACGATCTTTGGGATTTCTAAAAAAATTTGGAGCATCACAATGAATCAGGCTGCCTTACATTTTCAGGAATTTCACGTAAATCC
>JBATSQ010000264.1:0-6464 GCA_049293375.1 Candidatus Contendibacter sp. | reverse complement strand
ACCAAGATCAGCTTTATGAATGAAATGGCCAACCTGGCCGAACGACTGAACGCCGATATTGAAAAAGTGCGGATCGGCATCGGCGCGGATCCGCGTATCGGTTATCACTTCATCTATCCGGGGGCCGGATACGGCGGGAGTTGCTTTCCAAAGGATGTCAAAGCCCTAGAACACACCGCTCGTTCGGTCGATTACCCAGCCACCCTGCTGCAAGCCGTCGAAGCCGTCAACCGACACCAAAAACAGGTGTTGTTCGAAAAAATCCAGCGTCATTTCAAAAATGATTTGCGCGGGCGCACCTTTGCGCTTTGGGGCTTGGCCTTCAAACCCGGCACCGATGACATGCGGGAAGCACCGAGTCGCATCCTCCTTGAAGCTCTCTGGCGGGAAGGAGCCACGGTGCGCGCCTACGATCCAGCCGCCATGGCCGAGGCCCGCCGCCTGTACGGCGAGCGTCCCGATTTCCACTTGTGCGCTCGACCGCTAGACGTACTGGAGGCCGCCGACGCCCTGCTCATTGTCACCGAATGGAGCCTGTTTCGCAGTCCCGACTTCGACGCCATCCGCCAGCGCCTGAAACAGCCGCTCATTTTCGATGGCCGCAACTTGTACGACCCTGCTTATTTACGCGCTTTGGGTTTCGTCTACTACGCCATAGGCCGTGGGCAGTCGGCATGATCGTTCCCGTGATTCTTTCCGGCGGCAGCGGCGCTCGGCTATGGCCCTTGTCGCGGGAAGCCTATCCCAAACAGTTTTTGCCGCTGGTGGATTCGCAGACCCTGTTGCAAAACACCGCCTTGCGCCTCAGCGGCCTTCCCGAGGCAACGGCTCCGTTGGTGGTGTGCAATCAGGAACACCGCTTCATGGTCGCCGAGCAACTGCGCGCAGTCGGCATTCAGCCAGACGCGGTGGTGCTGGAGCCGGTCGGTCGCAACACCGCGCCGGCCGCCGCCGTCGCCGCCCTGCACGCCCAACGCAACGGCGCGGATCCCCTGTTGCTGGTCTTGCCCGCCGATCATGTCATCGCCGATCCCGCTGGCTTCTGGACTGCGGTGGGCCAGGTCGCGCCCCATGCCGCAGCCGGAGAGTTGGCCACCTTCGGCATCGTCCCGACTGCGCCGGAAACCGGTTATGGCTATATCCAGGCCGACGCGCCTCTGGATGCCGTCGGCGTCCGCGCGGTGGCGCGCTTCGTGGAAAAGCCTGACCTGGCGACGGCACAGCAGTATCTCTCCTCCGGCGGCTATTTTTGGAACAGCGGCATGTTCCTATTCCGCGCCTCCCGCTTTTTAGCGGAACTGGAGCAGTTCGCCCCGGACATACTGACCGCCTGTCGCCAAGCGCTGGCTGGGGGTCGTGCCGACCCTGATTTCTTGTGGCTGCACCGCACCGCCTTCACGGCTTGCCCCAAGGATTCTATCGATTATGCAGTGATGGAAAAAACCAGTCGTGCCGTGGTGATGCCGCTGGCGGTGGGCTGGAACGATGTGGGCTGCTGGGCGGCCCTGTGGGAGGCGGGCGAACGCGATGCCGAGGGCAACGTGACCCGTGGTGATGTCATGGCGGTCGATACCCGCAACACTTATGTCGATGCCGCCACGCGGCTCGTAGCCACGGTTGGCGTGGATGATCTGGTGGTGGTGGAAACCGCCGACGCCGTTCTCGTGGCCAGCAAGGACCGCGTGCAGGATGTAAAAGCGGTGGTGGATCGGCTCAAGACCGATCACCGCCCGGAAGGACGCAACCATCGCAAGGTCTATCGACCCTGGGGCTATTATGACGCCATTGACGTCGAAGCCCGTTTCCAGGTCAAGCGTATTATGGTGCGTCCCGGCGCGGCGATCTCCCTACAAATGCACCACCACCGCACCGAACATTGGGTCGTGGTCAGCGGCGCGGCCCGCGTGCAGCGCGGTGAAGAAATTTTGCTGTTAACCGAGAATCAGTCTGCTTATATTCCGGTCGGCGTGCGGCACCGCCTGAGCAATCCGGGTAAAATTCCACTGGAAATTATCGAAATACAATCGGGAAGCTATCTGGGCGAAGATGACATCGTCCGCTTCGAGGACGGTTACGGGCGCGGTAACGGCGAGCAGGACCCAGAATAACCGCGCCGACCACCGTTCGCACGGCTCCGCCCACGTTTCCCGCCGCCTCTTCATCACTGTCCACCTTCCGATTTCCACCCTCCCGATCTTTCTATCATCCCAATTCCTTGAGGAGCAAGCCGTCATGAGCGCCATTGACCTGGATCATCTTCGTAGCTGGATCGGCAAATCACGCAGCGATGAGGATGTGATTGCCACCCGCCATGCCCGCCTGATGGCCGCGACCGTGGATTACGGCGCGGCGGAGCGCATCCGCGATGGTGAACGCCTGCCGCCTGTGTGGCACTGGCTGTATTTTCTGGAAGGGCCGCCGACCACCACGCTCGGCCGTGATGGCCACCCGGCGCGCGGCGGCTTTCTGCCGCCGGTGCCGCTACCCAATCGGATGTGGGCCGGCGGCCGAGTGGCGCTGCTGGCTCCGGTGCCCATTGGCGCGACGGTGCGTAAAACTTCCACCATTCTCAAGGTCGATCACAAACAGGGCCGTTCCGGCGATCTGGTATTCGTCACTGTGCAGCATGAGTTGACCTCCAGCCACGGTGAAACCCTGCTTCGTGAGGAGCAAGACCTGGTTTACAAGGACGCCACGCCGCCCAGCCAGAAAGCCAGCGCGCCGGTCAAGCCACCGGACGCACCGTACACCAAAAGCTATACCCCCACGCCGCCCATGCTGTTTCGTTACTCCGCGCTGACCTTCAACGGCCACCGCATTCACTACGATGTAGACTATTGCCGCGATGTGGAAGGCTACCGCGACCTAGTCGTCCACGGGCCGCTGAACGCCACCATGCTGGCGGATTATGCCGAAGAAGCCAGCGGCCGCCTGCTGCGGGAATTCAATTATCGCGGCGTATCGCCCGCGCTGCTGGGCAGCGCCATTACCCTGCGCGCCAAGCCGGTGGACCAGCACAACCTGGTTTTGCACGCGACCCTGGACGATGGCGCAGTATGCATGCAGGCCGAAGCCGTCCTGGCTTAAGCGGCCACATCGTCAGCGCAGTAGCGCCACGGCGTGAGCCGCGATGCCCTCGCCACGCCCGATGGCTCCCAGCCGTTCGGTGGTGGTGGCTTTGACGTTGACATAGATCGGAGCCAGCGCCAACTCGGCGGCAATGCGCTCGCGCATGGTCGGAATATACGGAGCCATGCGCGGTGCTTGGGCGATGAGGGTGGCATCGACGTTGCCCACGCTCAGGCCCTGTGCCTGCAGCAAGCCCAGCACCCGGCGCAAGAAAATACGGCTATCCATCCCCCGGAATTCGGCGCTGCTGTCGGGAAAATGCTGACCGATGTCGCCCAGTCCCGCCGCGCCCAGCAAAGCGTCGCACAGCGCGTGCAGCAGCACATCGCCATCGGAATGGGCCAGCAATCCGTGGGTGTGTGGAATCCGCACGCCCCCCAGGGTCACAAAGTCGCCCGGCCCGAAGGCGTGAACATCAAAGCCGTGCCCGATGCGCATGGTTTCTTGCCCCCTTCCATCGTTAGTTGAAGCGCCGCTCATGGCCGCCGCTGCGCCATCTCAGCGCCATTGCCACGCCTGAGCATTGTATTTCCGGCCTAGCCCTTTCAGAATAACCAAGAGTCTGTCTCTGTTTTCCCCTCCCGCTCCCAGCGTTTCATCCCTGCCGCGCCAAGGCGCGCACCCTCTACGAGGTATTGCATCATGCGGAATCTACCACTAACCGCTATTCTCAGCGCCCTTCTGCTGGGCGGCTGCGCGACGGATCCAAGCAACGACCCACGCTCCGGCGGTTTTTTCGGCGGGGTGCGCGGCCTGACCGCCGGCGATTATGAAGCGCGGCAACAAGGTCTGGAAGGGCGGCGCGACGAGAGCCTAAGCGAGCTGCGCAGCCTACGCCGGGAAGGCGCGGCCCTGGAAGCCGAGCGGGCAATGCGCGCCGATGAAGTCGCTGCCCAGCGCCGCCAGCTTGCCGCTCTCAAGGCGCGCAACCGGGAACTGGCCGGACGCATCCAGCAACTGCAACGCTCCCGATCCGCCACCGAACAGCGCACCGTGGAGCTACGCCGCAAACAACAGCAATTAACCCGCAATATCCGCGAATTTGAGAGCCAGTTAGAACGGGGTCAGCTCACCTCGGCTCAAGCCGACACCCGCCGCCTGAGCCTGGAGCGCCAGTACGACGAGATCAAGGGCCTCTAACCCCGGAGTGCTTGAGGCAACGCTGATCCAGCTTCCGATGTGCTTCTCCAGGTCTGGACCCTCGCGTCTTCTGTGCGCTGTGCGCGCGCGCGGGGGTGGTGTGCTGCTCCAAACCACGCGCCGGATGTTGGGTCATTCGGTTCAGTGCATCGCGCTGCTGGGTTTGGGGTGGCTTGCAACAGCAGCGCTCGCCCAGGACGGAGAGAAAAGCCGCTACTATATCCAGCAGATGATCGAGCGGGCGGCGGCGAACGACGAGGTCGGCTTGACCGCAATGCAGCGGATCTTGGAGCAAGAGCCTAAGCCGACCCCGCGCGATGCGGCGGCGGCGCGCGCGGCCCTGCAGCGCGGTCAAGCCGCACTGCGCAAGGAGGATCTGGCCGCCGCCTTCGCTGCGTTTCAGCAAGCCAGCCAGGACGACCCCAGCAACGTCGAAGCGCTCAATCATCTGGGGCTGGCGCAGCGCAAACTCAACCGCCTCCCGGAGGCCGAACGCGATTTACAACGGGCGCTGGCTTTAGAGCCAACCCGCGCCGTAGCCTGGTTTCAACTGGCGCAGGTCTATGGCTTGCGCCAGGACGGCCTACGGGCGCGCGGTGCACTGGTTAATACCTATCGTTTCGCCCAGAACCCCATGCGCGCCGAGGAGATCCTGCGCAACATCGCCGAGAACGAGGCCTCCGATACCTTGCGCACCGCCGCTCTGGAAACCTTGCGGCAATATCAATTACCCGCAGCGCCGGTCATCGTGCCGCCACTGCCGACTAATCCCGGTCTGGAACCTCTCAACCCGACCATGCATCCCGGGCGTAAGCCATGATCTGCGGGAGACGCTGGCTGCTGCTGGCGGCTGTGTTGGTTGGCGTAGCGCTCCCCGCTCGGGCCGGCCAATATGAATTGTTTGATTACTACGTGCAGCAAATGATTGCATTGGCGGCGGCGGCTGACGCCACCGGCGTCCAAGCTTTTCGCGAACAACTGGACGGACTGGGCCGACCAGAAGCGGGCGATACGGCCCAGGTCCGGCCTTTGCTGCAACAGGGTCTGGACTATCTGAACCGCGATCAGCGCAAGGAAGCCCTGGCCGCCTTCCGGCAGGCCTTCATTGCCGATCCGGCTGATCCCGAAATTGCCGACCAACTCGGCTTAACCTATTTGCGGCTGCAACGGCTCAAAGAGGCGGAACGGTTGCTAGTCTACGCGCTCGCGCTCGCCCCCACTCGCACCGCCACCTGGCTGCATCTGGGGCAAACCTATGGTCAGGCGGGCGACGCCGACCGCGCCACCGGCGCATTCGCCAATGCCCACCGCTTCGCCCAGGATCCAGCAGGGCTAGCCGCACAGCTACAACAACTCGCTACGACAGACCCAGCGGAAGCGATTCGGCTGGGCGCGCAGCGGGCGCTCCAACTGACGCCCGCCAAAACCGCCGCAAGCGTTGTCCAGCGGTCGCCACTCGCCGCCGCGCCACCCTCATCCGCGCCCATTGCACCTACCACCCCAAAATCGGGCGGTGGCGCTACGCCTGCACCCTCACCGCCAAACCATAACGCGCTGCTGGAAGCGCTGCGCCAGCGTTTCGCGGCGCTTAAACCGCCAGGCAGCGCACCGGTCACGCCAACGGCGACCCGCGACAGTCCCGGGCAGCAGATTTACCAGAACAGCATCCCGCGCACCTGTCTGATCGTGAACTCGCGCGATGGCAAAACCGCCAGCCTAGGCAGCGGTCTGTTGGTCTCAGCAGACGGTTTGGTCATCACCAATAACCATGTGGTCGAGAATGCCGAAGGTCTGGCGGTCAAGTGTGGTCAGCGCGAGTCTGTGGCTCGCATCAGCAAGCGCAGCAGGGAACCAGATCTAGCGCTGCTGACTACCTCGTTCAAGGAGGTGGAGAGCTTCGTGCTGGATGAAACTTACAGTCAGGACTTGGTTGGACGGGATATCTTTGTGATTGGCAATCCCTATGGTTTGGAAGGGACCTTTTCCACCGGCGTCATCAGTGGCTTGCGCCAGATTGACGGCGTGCGCTATATCCAGATTTCCGCCCCGATCAGCGCTGGCAACAGTGGCGGGCCGGTGATCCTACGCGATGGCAGCGTGATCGGCGTCACCACCATGGCGCTCAAAAAAGGCCAGAATATCAACTTCGCCATTGCGGCGGTCGAACTCACCCGCTCCCCGCTCTTTGACCCGGC
>JBATSQ010000263.1:0-4212 GCA_049293375.1 Candidatus Contendibacter sp. | reverse complement strand
GCTGAGCGAAGCGGCGCTTGCACATGCAGCGGGTCGGCGCCGCGCGAGCCTCCGTGTACCGATGCGGCGAAGCGGGCGTTAGCAACTGCTTTGTGAAGCTGCCCAAATTTTCCATCCGCCCGCGCCGGGCGGACCAAAATCGTCACCTCCTGTCGCACTCTGTCACGATAAAAAATCTTTCGTCTATTTTTTGATATGGAAAAGCTAAGGACTAAAACGCGGAATAAAAATTTATTATTTAATATCATAATCTTAAAAATTTAATTGCTTTGATGATCTTTTTGGCACGTACCCTGCAAAAGACAGGGCGAAGGGATCGAAGATGGATCCCTTAAGCTTAACCAACCATCGCCCTGTAGGGCACTTAACACCAACGTAGGAATTAGGAGCGCACCATGAAGAAGCTGCAAAAAGGTTTTACCCTGATTGAACTCATGATCGTTGTGGCGATTATCGGTATCTTGGCCGCTATCGCGCTGCCTGCTTACACCGACTACACCGCACGTGCCCAGATGACTGAAGGATTGAAGGCTACCTCTGGGGTGCAAGCCGACATCGCGGTTAACACCGCCGAAGCGGGCACGGGTGCTGCTGTGGCCACTGCGGACACCATCGCTTCGGCGGCCCTGCTGGACGGTAAGTATTTCGCGCCAGGCGGTGTTGTGGTTACTGCGGCCGGTGCCATTGGCATTACGTTCGACTCCGGTGCCGTGAGCGGCGTTACCATGACCGTGACGCCAACCGTGGTAGCTGCCAACAACCAAATCAGCCGCTGGACCTGCACCGGCGCGGGCGGTAGCTTCAAGAATTCCTGGATTCCGTCTGGCTGCCGTTAATCCTTAGCTAAGCCAAACAAAGCCCCCCGGTAACACCGGGGGGCTTTTATCGTGGGCCTATCTTTCTCAATCAGCCGTCATGACTCGATTGCGCGCCTTTCGCCTCCACTTGATTGGCAGCATCCTGGTTTTCCTGGTTTTCCTGGGGCTCATGTTTTTTATCTGGTATCCAGCGCCGTACTTTGAGATCAATAGCGGATGGACAGTCCTGCGTATTCTAGCGGGGGTCGATGTGGTGCTGGGGCCTTTGCTTACCCTCATCGTCTTCAAACCCGGCAAGCCTAGCCTTAAGCTCGACATGAGCGTTATTTTATTGATGCAAGGGCTCGCTTTGGGCTATGGCGCTTTAATTGTTTATCAACAGCGACCCGCCTTTGTGGTTTTTGTGATCGACCGTTTTAACGTCATTGCGGCAGCCGAGGTCGAATTTAGCAAAATCAAGCCCCAAGAACTCAAAAGAAACTTTCAGATTGGGCCGATACTCGCGCAGGCGCGCTTCCCCGATGATCCCAAATTACATAACGACTTGTTGTTTGGAACCATTTTCGGCGGAGAAAGAGACCTGGAATTCCGGGCGGAGTATTACGAGCCTTATCGGCCTGACCTTGAACAACTACGCGCCCGCAGCGTCGATTTAGCGAAAATCGCAGCGCTTGACGCCCAGGCGAAGCAAACCATTGACGCCTTTCTTGCCCAACAAAGAAGACGGCTAGAGGATTATCTGTATCTGCCGCTGCAAGGAAGCAAAAAAGACATCGTCATGGCTCTTTCGTCAACAGACGGCATGCCGGTGAGCCATATCAGCATCAATCCCTGGATCAGCCAGGATCCTGGGGCACGCTAGCGCCGAAAACAAAATCTGATCCCCTGCCATTCGTTTTTAACGGCTCGTCTCACACCACCCACACCAACACCAGCGGCAAAGTCACCAGCGCCAATGCCGTCTCCACCGTGAGAATCGCGGCGACCAGCGGCGCGTCGCCGCCCAGTTGGCGGGCGAGAATATAGGCCGCCGAGGCGCTCGGCAGGGCCGAGAAAATCATCAAGACCCCGGTCTCGATCGCGCCGGGTTGCACCAGCCCACATAAAACGCCGGTCAGCGCTGGCGTCACCAGCAACTTCAAAGCACTCGTCCCGACCAGCAATCCGGGCCGTTTCAGAGCGCTTAAGCGCAAGCCCGCGCCGACCGCCAGCAACCCCAACGGTAGCGCGGCGTGCGCTAGAAGCTCCAGCACCGCCGCTGACCCCCAGGGCAGTCCGATGCCGGTCACATTCAAGCCGATGCCAACAAAGCATCCCAGAATCAACGGATTGCTGAACACATCGCGCGCTACACCACCAACGCTGGCCCCACCACCAGCATGGGCGTTGAGCACCAGTACGCACAACACATTCAGCAAAGGAATCAGGATCGCCATCACCAGTGCTGCCACTGTGACGCCTTCGCTGGGATACATCGCCAAGACGAGCGCCAACCCAACATAGGTATTGAAGCGCATGACGCCCTGATAAACCGAGCTGAATTCCGGGCCGTCCACCCGCAACCACGGACGTAGCAGGTACGTCAACCCTGTCATAATCGCCAACTGCGCCACCAGAATCAGGGCGACCGGCCCCACCGCATAATCGGCCAGCCGCGCCAGCGCCAACTGATGAACCAGCAGCGCCGGAAAGAGGATGAAATAGGTAAACCGTTCCGCTGCTGGCCAAAAGCCGTCGCCAGGAAATTGCAGCCGCCGCAAGCCCGCCCCCAACACGATCATGGCGAAAATCGGCCCTAGCGCGCCAACGATCAACGGCGGATTATTCATGGCTCCGCCGCGCAAAAGCGCTCGATCAAGCCCTGCAACACGTTCAGAGTCGGCTGTATCGCCGCCAGCGGCAAAAACTCGTCGGGCTGATGCGCGCAATCGATGCTGCCAGGCCCTAGAATCACCGTTTCCATGCCCAAGGCGTTCAGGTAAGGCCCTTCGGTGCCGAATCCCACCACGCCGGCCGGCGCGCCGGTCAGCGCTTCTGCAGCGCGCACGATGGCCGCTGTTGCCGATGTTTCCAATGCCTCAATACCCGTAAATAGCGGTGTAAAGCTCAGCTTGAGCGCGCCATCGGCCAGTAGCTGCTCCAAGCGCTGGCGCAGCGCGCCGCGCAATTCGGCCAGCGCCATGCCGGGCAACAGGCGGATATCGATGTGCAGCTCGCAAGCGGCGCAAATACGATTCGGGTTATCACCGCCGTGAATATGCCCCAAATTTAAAGTCGGAACCTCCACTTCAAACAGGGGGTTGCGATAGCGCGCTTGCAATTCGGCGCGCCAGCGCAGCAATTCGCCGATGACCTGGTGCATCCCCTCCAGAGCGCTCACGCCCAACGCTGGATTGCTGGAGTGACCAGAGTGACCTTCCAGGCGGATCGCTTCCATCAAAATCCCCTTGTGCATCCGTACCGGTTGCAGGTTGGTCGGTTCGCCGATCACGGCATGGCGGCCCAGTGGCTGACCCGCCGCCGCTAGCGCACGCGCACCGGCCATGCTGCTTTCCTCATCCGCCGTCGCCAGAATGACCAGCGGCCGTCGCAACGCACGCGCCGAGATGGCGCCTGCGGCTTCAATCGCCAGCGCCAAAAAGGCTTTCATATCCGCCGCTCCCAGGCCGTAAATCCGCTCATCCGCGATCACGCCGCCGAACGGATCGTAACGCCAGCGGTCGGCATCATAGGGTACCGTATCGGTATGCCCGGCCAGCACCAGGCCACCTGGCCCTTCACCCAAGGTGGCGATCAAATTGGCTTTGTCTGGTCGCTCCGCCAGCGGCTCGATGCGCACGCCAAACCCGGCATCTTCCAACCAGTTAGCCAACAAGTCGATCACTGCGCGGTTGCTCTGGTCAAACTGCGGCGACACACTGCTGACCGATGGCGTGGTGATCAATTGCCGGATGCGCTCCAACACACGGGGAGGGTGAGTGATCATGATGATTTTCGCTGGCGATGGCGGTGGGGAGTGCGTAATAATAACAGTACAGGTCATGAAAGCGCCGTTCTCGATACAGCGCCTCTGTCAGCCACTGTACTTGGCTTGACTGGAAGCGTCCGGTTCGTCTCTTTTTGTTCCAGCCATCTTACGCGAACGGTTTGACCCACCGCCGCTCGCGCTTCGCAGTCCCAGCCCGAAATCCCTGTAACCGCCATGTTGCGTCATGCCACTCTGGACGATATTCCAGCCTTGCTGACTATCGAACAGCAATGCTTTGGGACAGACCGCCTGTCCCGGCGCAGTTTTCGGCATGTGCTGACCCACGGCAATGCCACCATGGTGCTGGATGAGGACCGGGGGCTGGTTCGGGGTTATGTCCTCTTGCTGTTTTCGCGTAGCACTTCG
>JBATSQ010000262.1:0-8997 GCA_049293375.1 Candidatus Contendibacter sp. | reverse complement strand
TTCGTCATCAACACCCACATGGCGCGGCACTGGTGGATTAAGCCGTTCATCGCCATTACCCGCCACATCAGCATTGACCCGACCAATTCGCATTACCTAAAAACGCTGATCCAGCATCTCAAGTCCGGCGAGCGAGTGGCCGTGTTCCCGGAAGGGCGGATCAGCGTGACCGGAGCGCTGATGAAAGTATACGAAGGCCCGGCGCTGGCCGCCGATAAGGCCGATGCTGCACTGTTGCCGGTATACATCGAAGGTGCCCAGTACAGCCTGTTGTCCCGCTTGGACGGTGTGGTCCGCCGCCGACTGCTGCCGCGCATCCGTCTAACGATGCTGCCACCGCGCCGCTTGCGCGCGGATGCTGCCAACAACCGCGTCCGCCGCCAGCAATTGGCCCGGCAACTGGACGAATGGATGGCCGAACTGGCCTACGCGGGAATGAATATCGACCAACCGTTGGTATCGGCGATGCTGGAAACCTGGGAACGCCACGGTGGCGGCCGCATTATTCTGGAAGACGCGCAACAACAACGCTTGGGCTGGCGCTCACTCTTCACGCGCGCCTTCATCCTCACCGACTTGCTCGACCGCTCCCCCCTCGCTGCGGGAGGGCCAGGGGCAAGGGTTGGCCTGCTGCTGCCCAACAGCGCAGCGATTACGATTACGTTCCTGGCCTTGCACCTGCGCGGGCGCGTGCCGGTCATCCTCAATTTCAGCGCTGGCGCTCAGGAGTTGCTGGGCGCTTGCCGCACCGCCCAAGTCCGCGCGGTCTGCACCTCGCGCGCCTTCGTTGCCGCCGCCAACCTGGAGGCGCAGCTCGCCGCCCTGACCGAGCGAGTCACGGTGCTGTTCCTGGAAGATTTTCGGCCAAAAGCGACGCTGGCGGTCCGGCTGCGCGGGCTGGCGCGCGCGCTGCGGCCCGCCTGGAGCTTTCGCAGCCGGGCCGGACCGGTGCGGGCCGCCGATCCGGCGGTCATTCTGTTTACCTCCGGCTCCGAGCGCGCGCCGAAGGGCGTGGTGCTGACCCATCGCAACCTGCTGGCCAACATCGCCCAGGCCCGCGCCGTGTTCGACATCACGCCGCGCGACGTGGTGTTCAACGCCCTGCCCCTGTTTCATGCCTTCGGTCTGACCGCCTCCACCCTGACCCCGCTGCTGCTGGGACTGCGCGTCATCCTGTATCCCTCGCCGTTGCACTACAACATCATCCCGGAGAAGGTCTACGACTGCCGCGCCACGATCCTGTTCGGCACCAACACCTTCTTGCTCGGCTACGGCCGCAACGCCCACCCTTACGATTTTTTCAGCCTGCGCGGCGTGATCATCGGCGCCGAGGCGTTGCGCGAGGAAACCCGCCGGTTGTGGATGGAGAAGTTCGGCATCCGCATTTACGAGGGTTACGGTCTGACCGAGGCCAGCCCGGTGCTGGCGGTCAACAGCCGCCGCCATCACCGTAGCGGCACGGTCGGCAAGCTGTTGCCGGGCGTCGAACACTATCTGAAGCCGGTGGAGGGCATCGCCGACGGCGGCCTGCTGTGCGTGCGCGGAGCGAACATCATGGCGGGTTATCTATTGCCCGATCGGCCGGAGCGATTGACGCCGCCGCAAACCGAGCGCGGCGTGGGGTGGCATGAGACCGGCGACATCGCGCGCATCGACGCCGACGGTTTCGTCACCCTTCTTGGCCGGGCCAAGCGTTTCGCCAAGGTGGGCGGCGAGATGATCTCGCTGGCAGTGGTCGAACAGCTGGCTGCCGCCTGCTGGCCGCAAGAACAGCACGCCGCCGTCAGCTTGCCGGACCCGGTCAAGGGCGAGCGGATCGTGCTGCTGACCACGCGCCCGGAGGCCGACCGTCAGGAATTGCTGGCGGCGGCGCGAAGCCGGGGCCTGGCCGAGCTTTATCTGCCCCGGCGGCTGTTGACGGTGCGCGACATTCCGCTGTTGGGTTCCGGCAAGCTGGATTATCCCGGCGTGCACCGTTTGGCGGAAACGCTCCTGACCGCGCCCGGCGCGGCGTAATCTCGCTTTCGCACGGTCTAATGACCGCCTTCCCACGCGCGGAACCTTGCCGATGAACGGACCCCTGGATCGTTTCAAGAACAGTTTCAACCAGTTGAACAAGGATAGTCTGGCCTTGCTGGACGAGATCTACACAGCGGATGTGGCGTTTCGCGATCCCGTTCACACCCTTCAGGGCTTGCCGGCCTTGCGCGATTATTACCGCCGCCTGTATGACGGCGTGGTGTCGTGCCGCTTCGAATTCGATGACGAGATCCTGCAACAGGATCGAGGGGCGCTGGTCTGGCGGATGCGTTTTCAGCACGCTCGCTTCCGACGCGGCGAAACCCTGGAACTGCGCGGCGTCAGCCATCTCAAGTTTCGCGACGACGGCAAGGTGTTCCAGCATCACGACTACTTCGACATGGGCGAGTTCATCTATGAACGGGTGGCGGTGTTGGGCGGCGTGATCCGCGCCATCAAGAGCCGCCTTTGACGCCGCGCGCGGCATGAAAATCGCCATCGTCGGCGCTGGCGTCAGCGGCCTGACCGCCGCCTGGCGGCTGCATCGCGACCATGAACTGGTCGTGTTCGAGGCGGGCGACCATATCGGCGGCCACACCCACACCGTGGACGTGGAGCTGTCGGGGCGGCGCTATGCCGTGGATCTGGGTTTCATCGTGTTCAACGAGTGGACCTATCCCAATTTCATCGCCCTGTTGGAAGAACTGCGGGTGCCTTCGCGGCCGACCGCCATGAGCTTCAGCGTGCGGTGCGAGCGCACCGGCCTGGAATACAACGGCCACAGCCTCAACACCCTGTTCGCCCAGCGCGCCAATCTGTTCCGGCCCTCCTTTCACCGCATGTTGCGCGACATCCTGCGCTTCAACCGCGAAGCGCCCCAACTGCTGGAGCGAGACGCCGATCTCACCCTGGGGGCCTATCTGCGGGCGGGCCGCTACGGCCAGGAATTCATCGAGCGCTATCTGACCCCGATGGCGGCGGCGATCTGGTCCGGCCAGCCGGAAACCATGGCCGACATGCCGGCCCGGTTCTTCGTCCGGTTCTTCAAGAACCACGGTCTGTTGAGCGTCAACCACCGTCCGCAGTGGCGGGTGATTCAAGGCGGCTCGCGCAATTATGTCGGCCCGCTGACCGCGCCGTTTCGCGATCGCATCCGCTTGGGGTGTCCGGTGGAATGGATCCGGCGCGATTCCGAAGCGGTGCGGGTCAAGCCGCGGGCGGCGGCGGCGGAGCGCTTCGACCAGGTGGTGATCGCCACCCACAGCGATCAGGCGCTGCGCTTGCTGGCGGACCCCACCCCCCAGGAGCGCGACATCCTGGGCGCGATTCCCTACCAGGAGAACGAGGCGGTGCTGCATACCGATTCCCGGTTGCTGCCGCGTTGCCGGCGGGCCTGGGCGGCCTGGAATTACCACCGTCCGGCCCAGCCGCAACGCCGCGTCGCCGTCACCTATCACATGAACCGGCTGCAAGGTCTGGACGCGCCGGTCGAGTTCTGCGTGACCCTCAACCGCGCCGACGCCATCGACCCCGGACGCATCCTGCGCCGCGTCACGTTTCACCATCCGATGTTCACCAGCGCCAGCGTGCGGGCGCAGAACCGCCGCCACGAGATCGACGGCGTCCGCCGCACCTGGTATTGCGGCGCGTACTGGCGGCATGGCTTTCACGAGGACGGCGTCACCAGCGGGTTGACCGTGGCGCGGGCGCTGCTCGCAGGCCGGACGGCGGTATGAACAGCAGCCTCTATGTCGGCCAGGTCCGGCATCGCCGCTTCTCCCCCCGCCGTCACGAGTTTCGTTACCCGCTGTTCATGGTCTATCTCGATCTGGCCGAACTGGACGCGGCCTTCGCCGGCCGCTGGCTGTGGTCCGCGCGCCGTCCGGCGCTGGCCTGGTTCCGGCGGCGGGATCACTTCGGCGATCCCGCCGTTCCGCTGGACGCCCATGTCCGCGATCTGGTGCAACGCCAGACGGGCCGCCGGCCCCAGGGTCCGATCCGGCTGCTGACCCACCTGCGCTATTTCGGCTACTGCATCAACCCGATCAGCGTCTACTACTGTTTCACGCCCGACGACGCGAAGATCGAAGCCCTGGTCGCCGAAGTGACCAACACGCCCTGGGGCGAGAAGATCGGCTACGTGCTCGATGTGGCTGACCAAACCGGCGGCAACCAGCGGGCCGCATTTGGCAAAGCCATGCACGTTTCGCCGTTTCTGCCGATGGGCTTGCGCTACGGCTGGCATTCCACCGCGCCAGGGCCGCATCTGGCGGTGCATCTGGATGTGTTCGACGGCGACGTCCGGCGGCTGGACGCCACCCTGAGCCTGCGCCGCCGACCGCTCACCGGGCGCGTCATGGCCGGCGTTTTGCTTCGGTTCCCGTTCATGACCGGCCAGGTGGCCGCTACCATTTACTGGCAAGCCTTGCGGTTGTGGTGGAAGGGCATCCCCTTCGTTCCGCGCCCGCCAGCGTCCGGCAACCCCAGCGAGAGTTGAAGCCATGCGCCATGAATCGGTGATGTCGCCGCCCTTGGATCTGCCGTCCGCGCCCATCCGGCCGCGCTGGGACGAACGCTGGCTGCGCCGCGCGGTGCTGCGCCGCCTGGCCAAGTTGGAATGCGGCCGCCTCATCCTGCTGGACGCCGATGGCGCGCGTCACTTCGGCCGCGCCGACGCCGCTTGCCCGCTGCGGGCCACGGTCACCATTCATCATCCCCAGGCGTATCGGCGGCTGGCGTTGCGCGGCAGCATCGGCATCGGCGAAGGCTACATGGAGGGCGAATGGTCATGCGACGACCTGCCCGCCCTGATTCGCATCTTCGTGCTCAATCAACCCGCGCTGCTGGGCCTGGAACACGGGCTGACCCGGCTGACGATGCCGCTGTTCCGTCTGTTGCAGGCGCGGCGCGACAACGACCGGCGCGGCAGCCGGGTCAACGTCGCCGCGCATTACGATCTCGGCAACGACTTCTACCGCCTGTTTCTGGATGAGACCCTGATGTACTCGGCAGCGATCTTTCCCAGGCCGGACGCCGGACTGCGTGAAGCCTCGTTGGCCAAGATCGACCGCATCTGCCGCAAGCTGGAGCTGCGGGCGGACGATCATCTGCTGGAGATCGGGTCGGGCTGGGGCGGTTTCGCCCTGCACGCCGCGCAACAGTACGGCTGCCGCGTCACCACCACCACCATCTCTCAAAAACAATACCAGCTGGTGCGCGAGCGGGTGCGGCGGGCGGGCCTGGAAGAACAGATCACGGTGCTGTGTCAGGACTACCGGGAACTGCGCGGCTGTTACGACAAGCTGGTCTCCATCGAGATGATCGAGGCGGTCGGCGAACGGCACCTGCCGGCCTATTTCCGCGCCTGCGCCACGCTGCTCAAGCCGCACGGCATGATGCTGTTGCAAGCCATCACCGTGGCCGATCAAAAATACGACCAGTACCGCAACGAGGTTGATTTCATCCGTCACTACATCTTTCCCGGCGGCTTTCTGCCTTCGCTGACGGCCATGTCCGCCATCGTGGGCCGCGCCACCGACTTGCGCGTCTTTCATCTGGAGGAGATCGGCGCGCATTACGCCACCACCCTGCGCCATTGGCGGGAGCGGTTTCTCGCCAACCTCGACCGGGTGCGGGACCTGGGCTTTTCCGATCCGTTCATCCGCATGTGGGAATATTATCTGTGCTATTGCGAAGGCGGCTTTCACGAACGGGCGATCGGCGCGGTGCAACTGTTGCTGACCAAGCCGCTCTGCCGTCGGGAACCGCTCACGCCCAACCTGCCCTGAGCCGCACGTCCCGCCCCGCCCTTGTGCCTGCTGGCCAAGCGTCAGGAAACCCTCGTTCATGCTCCTCAATTTTCTCGGCTTTCAACTCGGCTGGTTCGCCTGCGTGCTCGGCGGAGCGTGGGGCTGGCCCTGGCTGGGGGTGTTGGTCGCCGCCGCGGTCATCGGACTGCATCTGCGCCGCGCCGAGCGGCCCTGGGCGGAAGCCGCGCTGATCGGCCTGAGCGGTCTGATCGGCTTCGCCGCCGATTCGGCGCTGACCGGCCTGGGCCTGTTGCGCTTTCCTTCCGGGCAATTCCATCCGCTGCTGGCGCCCTATTGGATGGTGGCGCTGTGGATGGTGTTCGCCACCACCCTCAATAGCTCGCTGCGCTGGCTGCAACCGCGCTGGGGTCTGGCCGCGTTGCTCGGCTTGATCGGCGGACCGCTGGCCTACGAGGCGGGCGCCCGCCTGGGCGGCGTGTCGTTCGACCGGCCGCCGCTCAGCCTGGCGGCGGTGGCCGGGGTGTGGCTGGTGGCGACGCCTTTATTGCTGCTCATCGCCAACCGCTGGAACGGGAAGGCAGAAACAGATTCGACCAATGCCGCGCCCCGCAGGTCCGACACAGCAGATAAGCCAGGGTGACCACGTTGCCGAGCACGAACAGGCCGGCGATCCAGGCCGCCGCGCGCCAGGGATTCGGTTCGACCAGGGCCAGCCAAACCGCCACGAACAAGAGACCGACGCCCAGGTCCAGCAAGGTGACGATCCCCCAGGGATCGGCGACCAGGTGGCGCAATCCCGCCAGCACGTTACTGTGATTGCTGGCGATCAAGATGGCGGTGACCAGCACGCCGAGCAAAACTCCACAAACGACGATGACGATGCGCAACATGACAAATCTCCGGGCGCTGGGTTGGCCTCTCCTTGCAGACCACGCCCGACCTGGGAAGTGCGTTGGCCCGAACGTCGCTCGCCGGCGAACCGCATGACCGGTTTCAGCGGATTTCTGGCCGGCTGGGCGGTGGCGGCGCTGCTGATGACGCTGGCCTGGGCGGTGCAATGGCGCACGCGCGACGCGGGCGTCGTCGATGTGACCTGGGCGGCTGGCCTGGGCCTGCTGGCGCTGGGCTACGCCCTGCTGGCCGATGGCGACGCCTGGCGGCGGCTGTTGCTGGCGTTGATGGCCGGCGGTTGGGCGTTCCGGCTGGCGGCCCATCTGCTCTCCGACCGGCTGCTCGGCAAACCGGAGGACGGTCGCTACCAACGGCTGCGCGCGCATTGGCGGCAACGGACGCAAGTTAAATTCCTCGGCTTCTTCCAGGCTCAGGCGCTGTTGACCGCCGTGTTCGCCGTTCCATTCCTGGTGGTCGCCCTGACCCCGTCGCCCGCGCCGTGGTGGGCGTTGACCGCCGCGGTCCTCATTTGGCTGCTGGCGGTGGGCGGCGAGACCCTGGCCGACCGGCAACTGGCGGCGTGGCGGGCCGATCCGGCCAACCGGGGCCGTACCTGCCGGGCCGGGCTGTGGCGCTATTCCCGCCACCCCAACTATTTTTTCGAGTGGCTGCACTGGTGGAGCTATCCGCTGTTGGCCTGGGGGTCTCCCCACGGCTGGCTCACCTGGCTGGGGCCGGCCCTGATGCTCTACACCTTGCTCAAGGTCACCGGCATCCCCCATACCGAACAACAGGCGCTGGCCAGCCGGGGCGAGGATTATCGCGCCTACCAGCGCGACACCAGCGCCTTCATTCCCTGGTTTCCCAAGAAGGAACCCTGATGCTGGGTAACGCCATCGACTGGGTGGAACGCGGCCGCGTCCCGGACTGGCTGATCCGCATCGGCATCCGACGGCTGTTGGCCCGGCGGTTGCGCGCCGAGGCTCCGGACGGCGCGAGCGCCACGGATCTGGACCGCTGGATCGAGACCTTGCGCGCCAGCCCGATCGCCCCGCACCCCCAGGCGGCCAACGCCCAGCACTATGAATTGCCAGCGGCGTTTTTCCAGCGGGTTTTGGGGCCGCGCCTGAAATACAGCGCCTGCTGGTGGCCGCCGGAAGTCCGGGATCTGGAAACCGCCGAGGCGGCAATGCTGGCCTTGAGTTGCGAACGCGCCGAACTGGGCTTCGAGCAGGACATTCTGGAGCTGGGTTGCGGGTGGGGGTCGCTGACGCTGTGGCTGGCCGAGTTTTATCCTGATTCGCGCATCGTGGCGGTGTCCAACTCGCACGCCCAGCGCGCCTTCATCGAAGCGCGGTGTCGGGAACGGGGCTTCGACCAGGTGCAAGTCATCACCGCCGACCTCAACGATTTCAGCCCCGACCGTCGCTTCGACCGCGTGCTGTCCGTGGAGATGTTCGAGCACATGCGCAACTACCCGGAATTGATGGCGCGGATCCACGCCTGGCTGCAACCGGGCGGCAAGCTGTTCGTCCACCTGTTCAGCCATCGCCGTCTGAGCTATCCGTTCACCACCGAGGGCGAGGACGACTGGATGGGGCGCTATTTCTTCACGGGCGGGATGATGCCCTCGCGCGCGCTGTTGCCGCGCTGCCAGGGCGATCTACGGCTGGAGGAGCAATGGCATTTCAACGGCCGCCATTACCAGCGCACCCTGGAAGCCTGGCTGGTCAACCAGGATCGGCGGCGCGCCGATCTGATCGACCTGTTCCACACCACCTACGGCCCCGATCAGGCCGAACGCTGGTTCCAGCGCTGGCGGATGTTCTTCCTGGCCTGCGCCGAATTGTTCGGCCACCGCCACGGCGAGGAATGGGGCGTGTCGCACTACCGCTTCGGCAAGCCCGGCTGAGCGCAACACCCTTCTTCGCCAGGGAAGAAGGGAGCGGCGCGCGTCGAAGAGCGGCTAATCGTGCTCGTGGGCAATCGCCTTTTCGGTAAAGAGATAATCCTTCAACTGCTTGCTAAAAGTTGGGTCCTTACGGCGGATCCACTCCAACAGCATCGCCGCATGCTCCTTTTCCTCATCCCGATTGTGCTCCAAAATCGCCTTGAGCGCCTTATCCTGGCAGGCATCGGCCCGCTGGTTGTACCAGTCCACTGCCTCCAGTTCTTCCATGAGAGAGGTAATGGCTCGATGCATATCGCGGGTTGCAACCGACAATTCTTCAATCGGCTCATGATAGCCTTCATTCGCCATCGACAGATCTCCTCGAGCAGGTGGGGTTATCGTCTTAATAGTCTCATAGTTTGAGGC
>JBATSQ010000261.1:0-17216 GCA_049293375.1 Candidatus Contendibacter sp. | reverse complement strand
TTTTCGGAGATCCTGCTGGCAAACCCGGAAATGGAGGTAGAGCAGCGCAGCAAATTCCTCGGCATCATCGTCAAGGAGAGCGAACGGCTGACCCGACTGATTAATCAGGTGCTCGACATGGCCAAGATCGATTCTGGGCGCATTGACTGGTGCATGGAGGAAGTCGATCTGCGGCTACTAGTGCAGGATGCTATGAACGCCACCAGTCAACTGTTGAGTGACAAGGCGGTGACCTTGCACGAGGAATTAGGAGAACAGTCGGCGTTGATTCATGGCGACCGTGACCGCCTGATCCAGGTAGTGATTAATTTGTTGTCCAATGCTGTGAAATTCTGCCCCGAACAAGAGGGTGTTATCACCGTGCGCTTGCAGTTTATGGATGGGCGTTGGCGTCTGGCGGTGAGCGATAACGGGCCCGGTATTGCCCACGATCAGCACAAACTGGTATTTGAGAAATTCCACCAGGTCAATGACGCCCAGGCCGGCAAACCCAAGGGTACCGGGCTGGGCTTGCCGATCAGCCAGAAAATCGTCGAGCACCATGACGGCCGCATCTGGGTGGAGAGCGAACCCGGTCAGGGAGCAACCTTTATCGTGGACTTACCGGGGAAACTAGCGGAGTGACCTCCGTAAAGCTGGCTGCTGAACGCCCGCTGACTCTGGAAGGGGAGGTATGGCTATCCTCTGGTGCTGCGCCGAGTCCGCACGCATGAAGAACTATTTGGCTTTAGTGCAACAGGTTATCGACACTGGAGTGCAGAAGGCCGATCGTACGGGCGTGGGAACCTTGAGCGTATTCGGTGCACAATTGCGCTTTGATTTACGCGCAGGTTTACCCCTGGTCACGACGAAAAAACTGCATCTGCCATCCATCATCCATGAATTGCTATGGTTTTTGCGCGGCGATACCAACATAGCTTATTTGCAGCAGCATGGGGTGCGCATTTGGGATGAATGGGCCGATGAAAACGGCGATTTGGGGCCGATTTATGGCAAGCAGTGGCGCGCCTGGGCGGTCGGGCCTGCGGGCGACACGATTGACCAACTCGGTAACGCCATTGCACTGCTGCGCCGCGACCCGGATTCCCGCCGCATAGTGGTCTCAGCGTGGAACGTCGGCGAGCTTCAACACATGCGCTTGCCGCCATGCCATGTCCTGTTTCAATTTTATGTTGCAGGCGGCGCGCTGTCCTGCCAGTTTTATCAGCGTAGCGCCGACCTTTTTTTGGGGGTGCCATTCAATATCGCCAGCTATGCCCTGTTAACGCATGTGGTGGCGCAGCAGGCGGACCTGAGCCTGGGTGAGCTGATTTGGAGTGGCGGCGATTGCCACCTTTACTTAAATCATCTGGCGCAGGCCCGGCTGCAACTGAGTCGTGAACCCTACCCAGCGCCGCATTTTACGCTGCGCCATCGCCCGGAGTCCCTGGCGGATTATCGCTACGAAGATTTCATCATTAGCGACTATCAAACCCACCCGCCCATTAAAGCGGCGGTGGCGGTCTGAACGGGCCGCTGGAGCGCGGGCGCGATGCGATCTAATGCACTTGACGGCCAGACCGATTTATGTTGCGATGCAATAAAATAATATGGGGTAAAAGTCGTCATGACGGACTTACTCAGGATATTGGAGCGCAATCAAGCCGCGAATCTACTGGTCATGCAAGGGTTCTTGCGGGTCAGCGGGTTGACGAGCATCAGTATGCTCAGCGCGTTGAACAAGGCGTTGGATACCTATTTGGTATGTTTGCGCTACGGCGCGGCGCTGGCGACCGACCATGTCGGCGCTTCGGTGGAGCCGGAGCAGTTTGCGGCCGGTTATATTGATGCCATCACCGAGTGTGTGGAGAGATCGTGGCAGGATTTTCGTAATCACACACAAATCATGCTGCTGACGCAGGATGAAGCGCTGATCTGGATGGCGCGGATCGACCAAGCCTTGCTCGCAGATTGAAGGGCGCGGCATCTTCTTTTTTCGCCTGGCTCTCGCCTGCGGGAAGCTGGGCCTTGCTGTTGCCTGGATTATCCTATCATGAGCGATTCCCCCACCCCACCCGCTAAAAAAGCCAGTCTCTTCGAGGTGTTGAACCGACCGGTACAGTGGCCGTTTCGCAGTCAGCGCACGCCAGCATCCGATGCTGACGCCACCGAGACAGAAGCGCAGCCTAACCGCTTAACGCGCTTGCGCGATCGGCTGCGTCGCACCCGCCGTGATTTGGTCGGTGGGTTATCCAGTCTGTTCACTGGCAAGAAACTGGACGATGACGCGCTAGAGGAGCTGGAAAGCCGTTTGTTGTTGGCCGATGTGGGCGTGGATGTGGCCCAACGCTTAATGCAACGCCTGAGCGAGCGGGTGTCGCGACGGCAGTTGGCGGATGTGCCGGCCTTACTAGCCGCCTTGCGCGAAGAGTTGCTGGCGATTCTCACACCCTGTCAGCAGCCGTGGCGACCCAGCGATTCCCGGCCTTACGCCATCCTGATGGTGGGCGTCAATGGCGTCGGCAAGACCACCACCATTGGCAAGCTGGCTCAGCGTCTGCAGGGCGAGGGCCATTCGGTGTTGCTGGCTGCCGGTGACACCTTTCGCGCCGCTGCTGTGGAGCAGTTACAGGTCTGGGGCGCGCGCAACCATATTGCCGTGATCGCCCAACACGGCGCGGCTGATTCCGCCTCGGTTATTTACGATGCCCTGCAAGCCGCCAAAGCCAGAGCGGTGGATGTGGTGATCGCCGACACCGCAGGCCGGTTGCACACCCAGGCCAACCTGATGGAAGAATTGAAAAAAATCAAGCGGGTGATGGCCAAGGTGGACGTTGCCGCACCGCATGACGTGTTGCTGGTAGTCGATGCCGGCACCGGCCAGAATGCGCTGAACCAAGCGGTGCAATTTCACGAAGCGGTTGGTGTGACTGGCTTGATTGTGACCAAACTGGATGGCACCGCCAAAGGCGGCATCATCTTTGCCATTGCCGCTCGGCTGGGTTTGCCGATTCGTTTTATCGGCGTGGGTGAAGGCATCGAGGATTTACGGGTTTTCGACGCCGCCGAGTTTGTGAGCGCTTTGCTAGACGATGATCCGAGCGTTTGAGCACAGGCAAGCGCAGCAGGCGGGAACTCCCAGCTCAATTTGGCACTCTAATTAACTGAGTGCTAAGATAGGGCATAATCTGCTTGAGGAGGGAGTGAATGACGATGACCACCACCGCTTTGGTTCCACGCGTGGCTACTTTACCGGTTCCCAGCCATGGCCTGGAAAGCTACATCCAGGCGATCAGCCAGGCGCCGATGTTGAGCGCCGAGGACGAGCGGGAACTGGCCCAGCGGTTGCGGCTGCGTAATGATTTAGCGGCCGCCCAGCAATTGATTTTGGCGCATCTGCGTTTTGTGGTGCACATTGCGCGTGGTTACGCTGGCTATGGGTTGCCGCTGGCTGATCTGATTCAGGAAGGCAATGTCGGCCTGATGAAAGCAGTCAAGCGTTTCGATCCCGAACACGGCGTGCGCTTGGTGTCGTTTGCTGTGCACTGGATTCGGGCCGAAATTCATGAATTTATTCTCCGTAACTGGCGTATCGTCAAGGTGGCCACCACCAAAGCCCAGCGCAAGTTATTTTTCAAGCTGCGCAGCGCTAAAAAGCGCCTGGGCTGGCTGAATGGCGAGGAAGTAAATCTGGTCGCCCGTGAATTGGGTGTGACGCCTGAACAGGTGTTGGAGATGGAATCGCGGTTGAGCGGGCACGATGTCTCCTTTGATCCGCCCGTTGGAGCCGAGAGTGATGATGAGGCAGTGCTTTCCGCGCCCGTGGCGTATCTGCGCGATGAACGAGACAATCCAGCGGAAGCGCTGGAGCGGGACGATTGGGAAACGCGCACCACTGACCAGTTGCATGACGCGCTGCAACGGCTGGATCCGCGCAGCCGCGCTATTGTGCAGCGCCGCTGGCTCAGTGATGACAAGCCGACCTTGCATGAGCTAGCTGCTGAATACCAGATTTCGGCGGAGCGGGTCCGGCAGTTGGAAAATAATGCGATGAAGAAGCTGCGCGCCGCGTTACCGCTGGTGGCCTGAAGTCTCTGGTTAGAGATAAAACCCGCCGCGCGGCGGGTTTTTTTATAGGGCGACCGCTACGGTTTGGGTAGTCTCTGGCGGTCGGCGCTGGGTGAGTTTGCGATGAGCCAAGCTGTGCAACTGTTACGCGATGTGTCGTTACAGGACTTTAATACCTTTGGTCTGCCCGCACGCGCCGCCTGGTTTACCGCCATTGCCTCGCTTGAGCAACTGGCCGCCATCATGGCGCGGCCAGAGTGGCGACAGGAGCGGCGCTTCGTGCTGGGGGGCGGCAGCAATCTGGTGTTAGCTGGTGATTTTGATGGCCTGGTGTTGCAGGTGCGCTTGGGTGGGCGGGCGCTGGTGGCGGAGGATGACACGGCTTGGCTGGTGCGGGCCGGGGCGGGCGAGAATTGGCATGGGTTGGTGCAGTGGACCTTGGCGCAAGGCTGGGCTGGTCTGGAAAATCTCGCGCTGATCCCCGGCACCGTGGGCGCGGCACCCATTCAGAATATCGGCGCTTATGGGCTGGAGATGGCGGAGCGGTTTCACAGTTTGGAAGCGGTGGATTTGGAGACCGGTCAGATGGTTTGTTTCGATGCCGCCGCCTGCCGGTTTGGCTATCGAGACAGCGTGTTCAAGCACGCAGCCGCCGCACGTTATCTGATTGTCGCGGTCACCTTCCGGCTGCCGAAACGGTGGCGGCCGGTGGTCGGCTATGCCGATGTGGCGCACGAATTGGCGGCGCGTGACATCGGAGCGCCCACCGCGCGTCAGGTTGCGGAGGCAGTGGTAGCCATTCGCACGCGCAAGCTGCCGGATCCGGCGCGCATCGGCAACGCCGGCAGTTTTTTCAAAAATCCCCAAGTCGATGCCGCTACCTGTGCCGATCTCAGCGCCCGTTATCCCGCGTTGCCGCACTATCCACAAGCCGACGGACGGGTCAAGCTGGCGGCGGGCTGGCTGGTGGAGCAGTGCGGTTGGAAGGGCCGGACCTTGGGTGCGGCGGGCGTGTACGAACAGCAGGCGCTGGTGTTGGTGAACCGGGGCGGCGCCCACGGGGCCGATGTGCTGAATCTGGCCCACGCGATTCAAGCGTCGGTGCGGGCAACCTTTGGCGTGGAGCTAGAGCCGGAGCCGGTTATTCTGGGGGCGTAGGTAGGGCCTGCGCAGTGGAGGTCGCCAGTTCCGGCTTGGTGTGATAGCCGCGTGGGGTATACACCCACGGGCCGGTGCAGCGGGTTTCGCTGTTGCCGACCATGACCAGCGACAGCATATTCAGCGGTTCCGGGTCCAGTGCGCCCAGGGTGGTGACCGTGATTTGTTCGCCCTTGCGGGTGACGTTGAAGGCGATGATGACCGGCGTTTCCGGCTGGCGATAGCGCAGCAAAATATTCCGGGCTTCCAGCAGTTGCCAGGAACGCTTGTTGGATACGGCATTGTAGAAGGCCACCGTAAAATCACCCTGACCGGCCAGATCAATGCGCCGGGCGATCAGTTCCCACGGCGTGAGCAGATCCGAAAGAGAAATCACGCAAAAGTCATGGGCCAAGGGTGCGCCGACCCGCGCTGCGACCGCCTGCATGGCGGAAATGCCGGGAATCACCTCGATGGTGACCTCGGCCCATTCCGGTTTGGGCTTGCGCGCCAGTAGCTCAAAGACCACCGTCGCCATGCCGTAGATGCCAGCGTCACCGCTGGAAATCAAGGCGGTGGTCCGGCCAGCGGCGGCGAGATCCAGCGCCAGCGCCGCGCGGGCCAGTTCTTCGCCCATCGGTGTTTTGTGACGAGTTTTGCCCTCCGTCAGCGGGCCAAGCAGATTGAGATACAGGCCATGCCCGGCCAGGTCGGTGCAAGATTCCAGCGCCGTGCGCGCAGCGGGGCTGAGATGCTCCAGGCTGCCGGGGCCAGCGCCGATGATGTACAGTTGGTTCATAAGGCGTGTGTCGTTTTTCAGGTGGGTGGAGAACTTTCCAGAGCGCAGGCTCGATAATTTTCATCCAGCGCCGGGCGCAATACGATCAGCGCGGCGATGCGGCGGGTCATCCAGGTGAATTCCAAGGCTTCGTCGGTTTCAAGCGGTCGATTCAGCAGTTCGTATTCTCGGTATGACAGCCATTTTTTCAGCACTTGATAGCCGCCGAGGGTGTAATCCCACACCGGGCGCGGTACGTTTTTCCAGTAGCAATCAGCGTTTAGATACACATCCAGCGTTTCCTCACCCAGCGCCGGTTGTTCTGTTGCCGCGAACGGTCGGCTGACTGTGCGCCCCTTGCCGGGCATGGTGACGCCACCCTTGCCGGCATGGCCCCAACCGGCGGTGAGCTTCAAGCGTTCCGGGCTGATGGCGGCCGCTCCGACCGATGTGAGCAAGCCGATAGCGGCCAGTTCCGGGCGTGGCTTGCCCTGGGTGACGCCGGGCAACGGGGTTTCGGTGTCGAGTAGGGCAGCGATTTGGCAGCCCAGTTCGGCGGAAGCCAGCAGACGTTCCCGTGTGGCAGGTAGCGGAATACGCGGCCAGTCTTGTTTCAAGGCTCCGGCGTTGTCGGCGCAATAGGCGGGCGCGTGCAGCACGGCGACGAGGTGATGGAACAGCATCGGTGGGTCGGATTCGAGGCGGACGAGGTAGTCGGCAGCGGATTGGCTGAGATTGGGGCGATGTTCGGCTATTTCCGTTGGTTCTTGCAGCAGCAGCTTTTGTGCTCCAGCTTGGTTTTTGAGATAAAGAGGGAAGAAGCTGGATAAGCCATTCCCAAAATTATCTGCTAGGCAGCGCGTTACGAAACCACGATCAAATTGATCTATTGCTTGTCGTTGACGGGCTTCAATCCAAATATTCGGCGAGAATAGATGCGGAAAATATTCGCTGCGGTTTCTATCAAGCAACTTGGTTTCTGCTTCCCAATAAAGCCAGCGAGTGTCAAAAGGTCGGTAAGCATAACGGACGATATTTTCCGGTCGAAAGCCGCGTTTTTGTAATGCTGTACGAGTTGCTTTAGGATCAAAACCGCTGGTTTTCTCCATCAAACTCGGCGCAATCCGGCGTATTTCTTCGTCGCTGACATTTGGATCGAAATAGCGCTGCATCCGTTGTTCCAAAGCTGCCCGGTCAATATCCACCAGCGCTTCATCGCGGCTGGTTTTTACGCCAGGAAAGGAAGCTGGTAGCAAATCCGGCAATAGCGGCCAGGCCAGATAGTGTGCTTCCACTTGCATCGGTGTGAACGGCAAGCCCAATTCGAGCGGTGGTTGCAGCAACTGGTAATCGGCATCGGATAGTTGATCGAGGCTTTTCAGCAATTCCTCGCGTTTGAATTTTCCCCACCAATGTCGGAAGTGAAGCAGGGGAGTATCCGCTTGCGGTTTCTTTGCCAATAGCGCAATAGCAGTTCCGACTTGAATCCCTTCCGGGTTGAATTCGGTGGAAAACACGCTGGGATCGGGCAAGCCTTCGGGTGTCAACTTGCCGGTTTTATATTTATCGCCATTCAGGCAATCAATCCACATGCAGTCGAACTTCTCCAGAAAACGCTCGCGCATTCCGGTAAACGATAAGCCGTCCAGCCAGGAATAATTGGAGATAAAGCAAATCACCCCGCGCCCGCTGTGCTCGACAATGTGCCGCTCCGCCATCCGATAAAAACGCACGTACAAATCATTCAAACCCTGGCCTTGCGGCGGCGGCGCGCGGCGGGTGTGCCGGTAAGCGCGGGTCAACTCCTGCTCCTCGTCCATCGCCACACCTGCGAAACCGTTGTAGGGCGGATTGCCGAGAATCACCAGAATTCGCCGTTCCTGCTTCACTGCCCGCGCCGCGTTGTTCTCCGCCATCAACTCCGGGAAATTTAGCGCCAGTTGTGCCATGCGCCGCTTGCCGTCCTCGTCCGGCGGCTGCCAGCCGGTCAGCGCGTTGGTCAGATACACCCCCAGCCGTTCCGCCTGATCGGTGGCGGCGTCCACCTGAAGCGCCGCGCCCCATTGGTGCAGCAACAAGCCCAATTGCAGATGCGCCACCACATACGGCGCGGGCAGCAACTCGAAGCCAAACACTCGCTCCAGCGCCGCCTGCTTCAGTTTCGCCGCTGCCAAACCGCCCAAGCCCTGCTCATCCAGCTTGTCCTTGATATGGCGCAACACCTCGGTCAAATACGCACCGGTGCCGCAGCACGGATCAAGGATGAATACTTGCGGATCAGCCAGCCCGTCGGCGATCCCCAGATCCTCCCGCAGCACCGTATCCACCCGCGCCACCATGTAGCGGACGATTTCCGGCGGCGTGTACCAAACGCCCAGTTGTTTACGCAATTCCGGGTCGAAGGCGTGCAGGAACGGTTCGTAGAAATACTGCACCGCGCCGGTGGCGGCGAACTGGCCGAAAAAGGCCGGGCGATCCACTCGATTCAACACCGCGTTGACCCGATCCAGCACCTCCGCCAAACCCAATGGCCGTAGCCGCGAGGGTTGCGCCAATTGCTCGAACAGCGCATGAATCATCGGCACCCGCAGCGTCCAACTGGCCATCTTCCAATTGAAGGTATCGCGCCGATCCGGCTGCTCCTGATGCCACAGCACCCACGCCGAAAACGCGCCATAAAACAAGGTCTGAATCAGGGTGGAGCGGAAGAAATGTTCGCCATCACGGGCGTCGAAATGCAGACCCAGCGCATTTTCCAGCGCCGCGCGTAAGGCCGCCAAAGCCGGTAAATCGGGTTGATCCGCCAGCCGCGCTCGCGCATCGCGGGCATAGGACGCCAAAAACCAGGCCACATCGCGCGGATTATCGAGCGGCGCAGCGCACAGCAACGCCCGCTTGAGAAACTCCAGCAAGCGCTCGCCCTCGGTTTGGGCGAAACTGCGCGGTTGCGCCAGCCTGGCCCAGAAGGCATCCGCCGAGGTCGCCAGCCGCAGCGTTTCCAACACGGTGGGCTGGCTCAGCCGATCCGTGCCCACCAACAAAAAATCGCGGTAGTTCGTGACCAGCACCAGCCGGTATTTCGTCCAGTATTTGCTAACTTGCGCGCTGCTGGCAGTCAACCAACTGTCTTCGGTAACGCTTTTCACTTCCACCGCGCCGCGCTCCGGCAACTGACCCGGCAACGGTTCCGCTTCGCCCTTGGGGATTTGATGGGCGGCGAACAAGCCAACATCCGGGCTACCGGCTCCGACATTTTTCAACTGCGATACCGCCAGCACCCGTGGTTTGAGCGTCTCGCCGACTGCGTTCAGCAAGTTGATGAGCGGGGGATAAAACGAAGTTTCCTTGACCCCGCCGCCGGTGGCGCGCACCTCGGCCAAGGCGGTGAAATAACTTTCGGCGGGTGATTTCATGGCGCTGAGGCCGGTGGCTGTGCTGGCGCAGCGCCGATCAAATGTTCAATCTGCCGGTCGTGAATACCAGAAAAAACCAGCAGTGCGGTGATGCCGCCGATCAGCGCCAGGAACATATCGGATTGCGTATCCCACGGATCGCCTTGCGTACCGAGAAACTCATCTGCGCCCTGGCCCAACATCAGCGCGGCAGCCCATTCGATCAGTTCGTAAGTCGCACTGATTGCCAGAATGATGCACAAAACGATGAACGCCAGCATTTTCCGACCGCGCACCAATTGGCCGCGTACCAGAATTTCCCGTGCTATCAGAGCGGGCACGAAGCCTTGCATGAAGTGGCCGATCTTGTCGTAGGGATTGCGGCTGAGATCGAATAAATCGGCAATATAAAAGCCTAGCGGCACGCGGGCATAGCTGTAAGCACCGCCCAGCATCAGCACCAGTCCGTGGAGAAAGATGAAAAAATACAGCAAGCTGGTGAGGGGATAGCGGTGATAGGTTGCCCACAGCACCGGCAGGGCGATGACGATGGGGAACACCTCCAGCATCCAGGTGGTGCGGTCGAAGGGCCGCAGGCCTGAAAGCACCAGCGCCAGCAGCCAAAGCGCAGCGGCAAAAACAAGAGCGTGGGAGCGTTGCAAGCGCATAATGGTGGGGATTTTCCTGATTAGGTATGGCGAACAAAACGACGGTGGGTCAACCCCAGGAGGAAATGATGATTGTGACGTTTCACAGCAAGGCACACGCCGATATCATCCTGTTTGGCGATGTCGCCGTCCAGTTACTCAAGATCATGGGCCATAGCGGCGCTGTTCCCGGCGCGCTGTTGGTCGCAGATATTCCTGATGCGCTCAAACGCCTGAAGCAGGCTGTTGCGGAGAATAAAGCCACGGGTGCGGCCAAGCCCCAGCACAACCAAAACGAAAAAGACAACGACCGGGAAGAAGAAGCCAAAGAACCTCCGGTGCAGTTGGCGCATCGCGCGTTGCCTTTGATTGAATTGCTGGAGGCTTCCCTGGCAGCGGGCTGTGAGGTGATGTGGGATTAGCGGTAGCGCACCATCATCGTCCCCTCACCCATGCGGGTGAGGGGTTTTGGCTGATTCTTAGGACTTAGGACTTGGTTGGAACGGCGCAATCAATCACCTGGAAACTCACGCGACGGTCGAGTGCATCAGTGATGTCATCCTTTCCGGTGCCGACCAGGTTCTCGGCCGCGCCCTTGCCGGTGGCGATGGTGCGTTTGGCCAGTTCGGGAGTCTGGGACTCCAACTGTTGCTTGATGTACTCGGCCCGCCGCAGCGACAAGCGCTCGTTGATGGGGGCCGGCCCGCTGGCGCTGGTGTGGCCGGCGATCTCCAAACAAGCGTTGCTGCTGACGGTGCGGGTGGCAATCTGGTTCAGCCACAAGGGATAAGGTGCGGAGATATTGGGATCAGGCAGAAAGGCGGTTGATCCGGTTTTGAATAGGAATTTCATCGCCAGATTTTTATTGGCCAAGCCGAAATCGACCACCTTGCCAAACGATTGAGTCGCGGCGGCGCGGCGGCCTAGCTTCCAATTCGCCAGATAAAGGCCGTTGTAGGTGCGCAACTGATCGCCCTCGGGCGCTTGGAGCGCTTTGGTGTAGAGATCAAGCGCTTGCCGGTAACGACCCCCGTTGTATTTGGTGATGGCCTCGCTCAGTAGCGCTGCGGTCTTGATCCGGCTCACATAAACCGGGTTGATCGGGTCACCGGGCTTGGTGCCTTGACAGGTTTTGATGTAACCCTCGGTGGCTGGATCTTTGACCCAAGCTGGACTATCCCGGAAGTACTTGGTGGGCAGAGTGTCGATGCCTTGCGGGCGGGCGCGGGTCGCGCCCTTGCTCACTACCTTGCCTGATTTGAGATCGGCCAGCGCTAAACAGATGCGGTACGCTTGGCGCTCGCCTTCGGTTTTGCCTTCTTTGTTGACTGGCGTGAAAGTGCCAACCAGGACGAGCGGGGATTTGGCGACGTTGGCCTCGGTAAAAGGCTGTACGTCGAATTGGGGATATTGCTGCCGTGCCAACTGCTCAAGCCGTGACTGCATCGACAAGGTGGCGGCCGACTGGTTACCGGTCATCCCATCCACCAGGGGATCAATGACGAGGGTGTATTGACCTGGCTTAGCTGACCCCTCTGGCAATTGTGCTTTGCTAAACAGATCATTAGCCGCCTTGAGCAGAGCTTCGTCGAACGGCAGGGGTGGTGGTGGCGGTGCGGCGGTGGAAGAGGTGGGTGCAGGCCAGGTGGCGCAGCCTCCCAGCCCCGCGATTAGAGCCAAGGCCGCCAGGGGCAAGCCTCGTTTCGATAAAGCAAGAAAAACAATCGATCTCATCATTAACGGCACTCCTTGGTAATAAAGGCGCGATCTTCACTGGAAACCGGTTCCCCCAGTGTAATACGGCTGAGGAGGTTTCCGCAGCGGTTCCTGTTCAGATTCGGCGTTGGCCGGGTAGGCTGGCGCTTTGCTTCCGTAACTGGAGTCGGAGGGCGCGCTGCTTCGGCGGGTTTGCGTTTTGCGGCTTCTTCCACCCGGCGCTGGATCCGCTCTTCGCTGGCACTGCGTCTGACCTGTTCAGCGTTGGCTTTGCGCTGGGCGGCTTCTTTGGCCTGGCGCTGGGCGGCTTCGGCGGCTTGATCCTGCTTGAGCTGTAAAGCCTGATGGAGGGTGGAAAGGCTGGGATGCTCAGGCCGCAGTTGACGCAACTGCGCCAGATCCGATTGCGCCTGGTCGAGGGCACCTTGCCGGAGCGCGGCGTCGATCCGCTCGGTTAGTTGCTGGATGATCTGTTCTTGCTGGGTGAGCGCTGCGCTGTGGCTGGGATCTAAGACAAGAATGCGGTCATAACAGGCCACCGCCGCCGCATCTTGGTCACCATGCGCCAGCTGCTCCAGCGGAAAGCGGGTCGCGCAGTCTTGTAGCAGCGTTGTGATGCGATTCCGGTGATCCAGCTCAATTTGCACCTGCGCCCGCAAGGTCAGCAAATCGAGTTGCTGTGGCGACAGACGCAAACCCTGCTCAATCAGGGCAAGGCTTTCGGCCAGCGCGCCTCGTCGCCGCTGGATGCGGGCCTGCTCCAGCAAGGATTCAATCTGTGATTGCATGGGGTTGGATGGCGATGGCGTGGCCTGCTGTTGCGCTGGTCCAGCGGCGCTGTCACCGTTGGGCAGTGGAGCGGGACGGAAAACCAGGAAATAGAAGCTGGCTATGATTGCTATTGCCACCGCGAGAAAAAGACCGCCCAACGCGAAACGATTTTTAATCCAAAGCGTTTGCGGGGCTGGTTTTGGGGCAGTGAGAACGGGAGGGGGAGCAATACCCGAACTGGAGGCCGTGGCAGGATCGGTGTTAGCGGTTTCAGGTTTTGGGGTGGGAATCCGTGTGATCGTGCCAGTGCTGGCCGCATGTAACGCCAGATGGCTCGTGGTTTGATCGATGGCTTGAATCAGGCGTTCGGCATTGGCAAAACGGTCGTCTGGATGGAGGGCCAGCAGCTTATTTAACAGGGGTTGGTATTGAGCGAATTCTGGTGGTAAGACGGGAATCTGCCCAGTGCCTAACAGCATGGCGAGATCAAAAATATCGCTGGCCTGGTACGGGGTCTTTTTGGTGAGCATTTCGTACAGCACAACGCCGAGGCTATATAAATCAGAGCGCGCATCCAGCGCTTTGCTGGCAGCTTGTTCTGGACTCATATAGCGCAGGCTGCCGACGACGGTCCCCAGCAAGGTTAAATTAGTGGCATCAGAGTCTATGACCTTGGCGATGCCGAAATCACTGAGAACCAGCGTGCCGTCCTGGCGAAACAGGACATTCTGTGGCTTGATATCGCGGTGGATAATATTGCGCTGATGCGCATAAGCGAGCGCCTCAGCGATCAGCCGGGTAATCTTGAACGCCTGTTCCGGCGTCATGCCATCCTGAATTTTTGGTGATAGCGTTCCTCCAGAGAGAAACTCCATGGAGAAATAATAACAGTCACCATGATGGCCAAATTCAAACAGCGGAATAATTAACGGATGCCGCAGCTGGTCAATGACCTGGCCTTCTTTAATAAAGCGCTCGGTGAAATTGCCATTCATCGCGAGTGCGGCATTCATCACCTTGAGGGCAACTTGCCGGTCAAGCCGCTCCTGCAGGGCAAGATAGACCGTGGCCATGCCGCCTTTGCCAATCTCGCGCAGGATGGTGTAACCCGGAATTTCTATCACTTGGTTCGTATTCACCCGTTCGCTGGCCTTGTAATTTTCATCTTAGGTTGTGCCAGAAGTTGACATAGAAGCGAAGCGTAACTTTTTCGTTAGGAAATGCGTGCTCTCAGTATAGTGAAGCACTCTCGCATCATGCCCGGATCCTTGGAACGGGGTTGCAGGACGACCGCGCGCTGTGCAGGCCATTTCCACAGCAACAACAGAACGCTTGGAGCGACTAGCGGTGCTATGTATTTTTAACAATTTGATAAATAAAAATAAATGAATGAGCAGGGATATTCATCGCGTCCAATCACTGAACTTGACATCAGTGACCCCGCCGCCTACAATTCCGCCTCTTTTTAGACCCGGATATTTGCCCAGCGTAGGCCTGCTGCCGGGCTCACCCGATATTTATTTCAAAGCTCACCGGAGTAGGGGGCAATGGCCACAATCAACCAGTTGGTGCGCAAGCCGCGCTCCAGCAAAAAAGCCAAAAGCAACGTGCCAGCGCTGGAAAGCTGCCCGCAAAAGCGTGGCGTATGCACCCGCGTCTACACCACGACGCCGAAAAAGCCCAACTCTGCGCTCCGCAAGGTGGCGCGCGTGCGCCTGACCAACGGCCAGGAAGTCACGAGTTACATCGGCGGCGAAGGTCATAACTTGCAGGAGCACTCTGTGGTGCTTATCCGCGGTGGTCGTGTCAAGGACTTGCCCGGCGTACGTTACCACATCGTGCGCGGTAGTCTGGACACCTCTGGCGTCGTTAAGCGCCGCCAGGCCCGCTCCAAGTATGGCTCGAAACGGCCAAAAACCTGAATTTCGCATTAGCCGACCGAGGCGCTCATGCCGAGAAGAAGAGAAGTCCCCAAGCGCATTATCCTGCCCGATCCCAAGTATGGGAGCGAAATGCTGGCCAAGTTCGTCAATATGATGATGGAGCGCGGCAAGAAATCCGTGGCGGAAAAGATTGTTTACGGCGCGCTGGACACCATTGCCGACAAGGGTAAGGACAACCCGATGGGCTTGCTGGAGCAGGCTTTGGACAATGTGCGCCCGATTGTCGAGGTCAAATCCCGCCGCGTCGGTGGTGCGACCTATCAGGTGCCGATTGAAGTGCGTTCGGTGCGCCGCACCGCTTTGGCGATGCGCTGGATCATCGACGCCTCTCGCAAGCGTGGCGAAAAGTCGATGGCCAAGCGTCTGGCCGGCGAATTGCTGGATGCCGCCGATAGTCGCGGTTCCGCCGTCAAGAAGCGCGAAGATGTACATCGCATGGCGGAAGCCAACAAAGCCTTCGCCCATTACCGCTGGTAAGTCCGAAGGATTTCGAAGGATATTGAGTCGTGGCCCGTAAAACCCCCCTTGAGCGCTATCGCAACCTTGGCATCATGGCCCACATCGATGCGGGCAAGACCACCGTGTCCGAGCGCATCCTGTTTTATACAGGCGTTTCGCACAAGCTAGGCGAAGTGCACGACGGGGCCGCGACCATGGATTGGATGGTGCAGGAGCAGGAGCGGGGCATTACCATCACTTCTGCCGCCACGACCTGTTTCTGGGATGGCATGGCCGGGCAGTTCGACGAGCATCGCATCAACATTATTGACACGCCCGGCCACGTCGACTTCACCATTGAAGTCGAGCGCTCGTTGCGGGTGCTAGACGGGGCGTGTGCTGTGTTTTGCGCGGTCGGCGGCGTGGAGCCACAATCCGAAACTGTCTGGCGACAAGCGAATAAGTACGGCGTGCCCCGCTTGGCCTTCGTTAATAAGATGGATCGGGCTGGGGCGGATTTTCTGCGCGTGGTCGAACAGATTCAAAGTCGCTTGGGTGCCAATCCGGTGCCGATTCAGTTGCCTATTGGTGCTGAGGATCAATTCAAGGGCATCGTCGATCTGGTCAAGATGCAGGCCATCCATTGGGATGAAGACAGCCTCGGCATGAAGTTTGAGTATGGCGAGATTCCGGAGGCGCTACGCACGGATTGCGAATTGTGGCGCGAAAAAATGGTCGAGGCCGCCGCTGAAGGCTCCGACGAGCTGATGGACAAATATCTGGAAGGTCACGCCCTGAGCGAAGAGGAGATTTATGCCGGGCTGCGCGCCCGCACCCTCAAGGGTGAGATTGTTCCGACGTTGTGTGGCTCCGCCTTCAAGAATAAGGGTGTGCAGGCCATGCTGGACGCCGCGATTCGTTATCTGCCCTCGCCCAGTGATAAGCCGCCGGTCAAGGGCGTGCTGGATGACGCAGCTGAAAGTGAAGGCGAGCGCTCATCTGATGATAGCGCCCCGTTCGCCGCGCTGGCTTTCAAGATCGCTACGGATCCTTTTGTCGGCACGCTGACGTTCATTCGCTGCTATTCTGGCGTGGTTAATTCGGGTGATGCGGTTTACAACCCGATCAAAAGTCGGCGCGAGCGCATTGGCCGACTGGTGCAGATGCACGCCAATAGCCGTGAGGAGATCAAAGAAATCCGCGCGGGCGATATTGCCGCCTGCGTCGGCCTCAAGGATGTCACCACTGGCGATACTCTGTGTGCTGTGGATCAGCCCATCACTCTGGAACGGATGGAATTCCCCGAGCCGGTGATTTCGGTCGCCGTGGAGCCAAAGACCAAGGCTGATCAGGAAAGAATGGGTGTGGCGCTGAGCAAGCTAGCGCAGGAAGACCCCTCGTTCCGGGTGCACACCGATCAGGAATCGAGCCAGACCATCATTTCTGGTATGGGCGAGCTGCATCTGGAAATTATCGTTGACCGCCTCAAGCGCGAATTTAAGGTCGATGCCAACGTCGGTAAACCGCGCGTCGCCTACCGCGAAACCATCCGCAAGGCAGTGGAGCAGGAAGGCAAGTTTGTGCGCCAGTCCGGCGGTCGTGGCCAGTATGGTCATGTTTGGCTGAAGCTGGAACCGCAGGAGCCGGGCGTCGGCTATGAATTTGTCAACGCCATTGTCGGTGGCGTCGTGCCGCGTGAGTATGTGCCTGCGGTGGATAAAGGTGTGCAGGAGCAGATGGAAAAGGGCGTGCTGGCCGGCTATCCGGTGGTGGATGTCAAGGTGACCATCTTCGACGGCTCTTATCACGAAGTCGATTCCAGTGAAATGGCGTTCAAGATCGCCGGTTCCATCGGTTTTAAAGAAGGCGCGCTCAAGGCTGGCGCGGTGCTGTTGGAGCCGATCATGAAGGTCGAGGTGGTCACCCCGGAAGACTATATGGGTGATGTCATGGGCGATCTCAACCGCCGTCGGGGCATCCTGCAAGGCATGGATGACTCGCCATCGGGCAAGGTGATCCGCGCCGAGGTGCCGCTGGCCGAGATGTTTGGCTACGCCACTGATTTACGTTCGGCCACTCAAGGCCGCGCGACCTATTCCATGGAATTCGCCAAGTATAACGAAGCACCCGCCGCAATTGCGGAGGGAGTGGTCAAGAAAGCGTCCTGAGACCTCTGGCTCAAGAATTGATTCATCGATATCGGTTGTGGAGTGAGTACGGTGTCCAAAGAAAAGTTCGAGCGTAACAAGCCGCATGTGAATGTCGGGACGATTGGTCATGTCGATCATGGCAAGACCACGCTGACGGCGGCGATCACCAAGGTGATGGCGGCCAAGTTTGGTGGAGA
>JBATSQ010000260.1:0-5978 GCA_049293375.1 Candidatus Contendibacter sp. | reverse complement strand
GTATGTGGATTGACGCCATAATCGGCTCCAATTGCCGCCAAGCCTGGTGCGCTTCCTGTTTGGAAAGCACTCGGGGCAGCATCTCGTGAATGGCGTCCAGTTCGACGCGCAACTCCTCCGCTGTGGTAGTCGCGTCAATGCGGTTGATGCGGCGCTCAGCGGTAGGCCCCAAGGCTGCAAACAACACAAAGCGAATAAATCCCTTGGCTTTTTCAAGGTTGAATTCTGCGTGTGTAGGAGCCGAATGCGAATGGGTATGAGGTTGTTGCGACACCTTGTTAGGACGGTGGGAGACCTCTTGAGAATGGTGGGAAACCTCGTTAGGGTGATGAGAGATCACAGGTATCGGGCTGGAATCCGGCTTGGGTGCAATGAAGCCATCGATTTCTAGTTGCTGCATTATGGATTCGATGTCACCAAATCCCACCAGCTTTTTCCGGAGTCCTATCAGGTCCGTGTGACCGTTCACCATAATCAGCACTCTGCGTATTTCATTTGACAACTGATAAGTACGGTCTGCTACCTCTTTTAAACCTTTGGTTGTTTTTACAGGTATCTGAGTTGGATACATGGTTATTATCCTCAGCTATTTCATTTGAGTTATCCAGAGCGAGTTATTTAAGCCTAGTCCAGAATTTCTATAATGGATTTCCCGCCTTAAAAAATATCATTTGGAAATAGTGTATTATTAATATACATATTTAGAGCGGATTTGACAGAATGACAGTTGCCTCACCAGAACGCATCTTTGAGGTCAATCGATTGCATGGATTTTCCTGTTGAAAATAGGTCAACCCCGCGCATGACGCTCCCAGCGATCCCGCTAGCGCTATACGTTCACTTACCGTGGTGCGTACGCAAGTGTCCGTATTGCGATTTCAATTCCCATGCAGCGCGCGGCCCCCTGCCGGAGGCTGCGTATGTCAAAGCGTTGCTGGCTGATCTGGACCAGGATTTACCGCGCGTGGAAGACCGGCACGTCCACAGCCTCTTTATCGGCGGTGGCACGCCCAGCCTGTTTGCCACCGAAGCGCTGGATCGGCTGTTGTCGGGTCTACGCGCTCGCTTGTTGCTACGCCCGGATGTAGAAATCACCCTGGAAGCGAATCCAGGCGCGGTCGAGCGGGGTCGCTTTGCCGAATTCCGCGCTATCGGCATCAACCGGCTGTCCATCGGAGTCCAAAGTTTCGATGCGGAGCACTTGCGGCAGCTTGAGCGGATCCACGACCGCCGCGCGGCGGTTGCCGCTGCTGAAGCCGCCCACGCCGCCGGACTGGAGAATTTCAATCTGGATTTGTTGTTTGGACTGCCGGGACAGACCGTCGAACGCGCGCTGGCGGATATCGCCAATGCTCTGGCGTTGCAACCGGCCCATCTCTCGTATTACCAGCTCACCATTGAACCGAATACCCGCTTTCAGCGGTCGCCGCCCACCTTGCCGGATGAAGAAACAGTGGATGCAATTCAGCGCCAAGGCCAGGCGAAGCTAGCGCGACAGGGATATGCGCAGTATGAAGTGTCAGCTTATGCGCGTAACGGACAGCGCTGTCGGCACAATCTGAATTATTGGGAATTTGGCGATTATTTGGGCATTGGCGCTGGCGCGCACAGCAAGCTCACGGATCCGGTGACGGGCACTATTCACCGTTTGTGGAAACAAAAGCATCCACGCACTTATCTAGACAGCGCCGGGACGCCGGCGAGCATCGGCGGTGAGGAAGCGCTCCGCCCAGCCGACTTACCGGTGGAGTTTTTGATGAACGGACTACGGCTGGTGGAGGGGGTCCCAGCGAATTTATTCAGCGCGCGCACCGGCTTGCCGCTGACCGCCCTGGAACCGGCCCTGAGTCAGGCGCGCGCGCGCGGATTAATGGAAAGCGATCCAGCCCGGTTACAGCCAACCGCATTAGGATTACGTTTTTTGAACGACGTGTTGCAACTGTTTATGCCAGCTGCGCCATAGGGATATGGTAGGCCAGCGGACCGCCAGTGGACGCTTGGGACCTGGCCAAGCGGCTGTGGCGCTGGCGACCCAAGCGCCTCAATCGAACAAGCCTGCCACCGACAGATAACGCTCGCCGGTATCGTAGCAGAAGGTCAAAATGCGGCTACCGTTTGGGATTTCCGGCAATTTTTGGGCCACGGCAGCCAATGATGCGCCGGAAGAAATGCCAATGAAGATGCCTTCTTCCTTAACGCATCGCACCGCAAAGCGGAACGCTTCTTCGTGACCAACCTGCACAATGCCATCCAGAATGGCGGTGTTGAGGACCGCTGGCACGAAACCAGCGCCGATCCCTTGCAGCGGATGTGGACCGCGCGCGCCGCCACTCAGCACCGGTGAGGCCGCTGGCTCCACCGCGAAGACTTTGAGCTTTGGAAATTTTTCCTTCAACACTTCGGCACAGCCGGTGATATGGCCGCCGGTGCCCACGCCGGTAATCAGATAATCCAATCCTTCCGGGAAATCCCGGATGATTTCCTGGGCCGTGGCGCGGCGGTGAATCTCGACATTGGCGGGATTTTCAAACTGTTGCGGCATCCAGGCATTGGGCAGTTCCCGCAACAGGTCTTGCGCCTTCTCGATCGCGCCCGGCATCCCCTTTTCCTTGGGCGTCAAGGTCAGTTCCGCGCCTAGGGCCGCGAGATAACGCCGCCGTTCCAGGGACATCGATTCGGGCATGGTCAGAATCAAGCGATACCCTTTGACCGCCGCCGCCATGGCTAAACCGATGCCCGTATTGCCGGAGGTGGGTTCAACGATCACGCTATCGGGTGCGAGCAGGCCGCGCCGTTCGGCGTCCTCGATCATCGCCAACCCAATGCGGTCCTTGATACTGCCGCCGGGATTAGCCCGCTCCAGCTTCATCCAAACCTCAACTTTGCGGTCGGCGAACAGCCGGTTGATACGGACGTGGGGGGTATCGCCGATGGTGTCCAGAATGGTATTGGCCTTCATGGGTGCTCCTCGCGGGCCGTGAATGTTAGAGATACTCGATAAGCTTAGAGGTTCTGACCAGGCAACGTCACCAAAAAGCACTCTGATAAATAGAATAAATTTGCAGATTGATATGCGATTTCGGCATAAAAGCCCCTTGTCCTTCCAAGGAGCGCCCGACCCTTCCGCATCGCCTTGGGCGCAGGGGAACTTGCGCCAACCGCACCGGTGGCCAACAATGTTGGCTATTTCGTTGGCTACTTTCAGCCGCTTTCGGGCTACGCTGCAGGAGAATCCGCGCCATGACTGTGACCCGCTTTGGCGGCACCGACCGCTATGTCGCCACCGACGATCTGATGATGGCGGTGAACGCCGCCGTCACGCTGGGCCGGCCCTTGCTGGTCAAGGGGGAGCCGGGCACCGGCAAGACCCAGTTGGCCGAGGAAGTGGCGCTGGCGCTCCAGCGGCCCTTCATCCAATGGCATATCAAATCCACCACTAAGGCGCAACAGGGCTTGTACGAATACGACGCCGTGTCGCGGCTGCGCGATTCACAACTGGGCGACGCGCGGGTGCATGACATCGGCAACTACATCGTCAAGGGCAAGCTGTGGGAAGCGTTTACCAGCGACGTGCAGCCGGTGGTGCTGATCGACGAGATCGACAAGGCCGACATCGAGTTTCCCAACGATCTGCTGCTGGAACTCGACCGGATGGAATTTCACGTTTACGAGACCCGCCAAACGGTCAAGGCCCGGCAGCGGCCGGTCATCATCATCACCAGCAACAACGAGAAGGAGTTGCCGGACGCCTTTCTGCGCCGCTGCTTCTTCCACTACATCCGCTTTCCCGACAAGGAGACCATGGAGCGGATCGTCAACGTCCATTATCCGAACTTGAAAAAGCGCTTGCTGAGCGAGGCGCTGGAAGCGTTTTTCGAGATTCGCGAGGTGCCGGGTTTGAAGAAGCGGCCATCCACCTCGGAACTGCTGGATTGGATCAAGCTGTTGGTGGCCGAGGATATTCCGCCGGAAGCCCTGCGCGGCGACCAGCGCAAGTTGATTCCGCCGCTGTACGGCGCGCTGCTCAAGAACGAGCAGGACGTGCATCTGTTCGAGCGGCTGCTGTTCATGAGCCGGCGCAAGAAGGATTGAAGCCGTTGGCCCCGATGCGAGCGCAGGGTCGAGGGCGAGGATTCCGGAGATGATGACCGACTTTTTTCTCAAACTGCGCCAGGCCGCCATCCCGGTCACCCTGACCGAATTTCTGACGCTGATGGAAGCCTTGAGCCAGCGCGTCACCGCCCATGACATCGACGAGTTCTATTATCTGGCGCGGGCGACGCTGGTCAAGGACGAGCGCCATTACGACCGCTTCGATCAGGTGTTCGGCGGTCATTTCCGGGGCTTGGCGACGCGGTTCGATGAGATGATGGGGGCGACCGTTCCGCTGGAGTGGCTACACAAGCTGGCGGAATTGACCCTGAGCGAGGAAGACCGGCAACTGATCGAAGCGATGGGCGGCTGGGAAAAACTGATGGAAACCTTCGCCCAGCGCCTGGCCGAGCAGGAAGGCCGCCATCAGGGCGGCAACAAGTGGATCGGCACCGCCGGCACGTCGCCCTATGGCGCTTACGGCTACAACCCGGAAGGCATCCGCATCGGCCAGGAAACCTCGCGGCATCGACGGGCGGTCAAGGTCTGGGACCGGCGCGAATTCCGCAATCTGGACGATACCATCGAACTCGGCACCCGCAACATCAAGGTCGCGCTGCGCCGCTTGCGCCGTTTCGCCCGCGAAGGCGCGGCCGAGGAACTGGATCTCGACGGCACCATTCGCTCGACGGCGCGCAACGCCGGTTACCTGGAACTGAAGATGGTACCGGAGCGGCACAACGCGGTGAAGGTGCTGCTGTTCCTGGATGTGGGCGGCTCGATGGACGATCACGTCCGGGTTTGCGAGGAACTGTTTTCAGCGGCCCGCACCGAATTCAAACATCTGGAATATTTCTACTTTCACAACATGGTGTACGAAGGTTTGTGGAAGGACAACCGCCGCCGCTACACCGAGAAAACCGAAACGCTGACGGTGTTGCACACCTTCAGCCATGACTACAAATTGATTTTGGTGGGCGACGCCACCATGAGTCCGTATGAGATCAGCTATCCGGGCGGCAGCGTCGAGCACTTCAACCCCGAAGCCGGCGATGTCTGGATGAGCCGGTTATTGACCGCTTATCCGCACGCCATCTGGCTGAACCCGCAACCGCAAAACCGCTGGAGTTACGTGCCGTCGATCCAGATGGTGCGGGAATTGATGGGCGAGCGGATGTTTCCGCTGACGCTGGAAGGCTTGGAGCAGGGGATTCGGGCCTTGCAGCGGGCGACTCGGTGAAACCGCCTGCTGCGTGCAAACCGGACCTCCAGCGCGGCTCGTTGGCGAAGTGGCAGCCTTGAGCCGCGTGCTGGCTTGGCTTAGCGATAGGCCACGGTGATTTGCGGAACGACCTTAACGCCGGGTTGCTTGGTCAGAAAGTTATGTAGGAAAGTGCTTAGGCGCTTTTCGCACAACGCGATCACCGTCGGATCGGCAGCCATGACCTCGCCTTGCCGTTGGGCCTGGCGCGCGGCTTCTTCATAAAGCCGCAGCACCGCACTCTTTTCGTCCGTGAATAAACCACCCGAGAGCACTTGGTATCTGAGCTGGGTGACGGCGGGCGCTGCAACCAGCACGGGTTTTTTCACGCTGATTTCGATCCCGGAATCGGTAGCGCGCACGGCATAATCACTAGCTTGTAGATCAAAGCCGAAGGCGTATTCAACTTTATAGAAGATAACGACCGCACCTGTCGAGGCTATTCCCAGCAGCGACCGCTCGACCACTTGGGTAACACTTTCCTCGCGAGTCACGGTAGCCGCCAGCAACTTCATATGCTCGGCGAGCGATTGCTGGCCCAGCGTGAGATAGGAGGTGTATTTGGTATAGCCCAGCAGCGCGGACTCTTTATGGGAAATCTCTTTTTCCAAGGTGGAAACCGCAG
>JBATSQ010000259.1:0-8371 GCA_049293375.1 Candidatus Contendibacter sp. | reverse complement strand
TGGAACGGCGGCTGGACACGCGGCAAGGACGGCAAAATCGCTCCCAAGCAGGGCGGCAAGCTGAAGATTTTGTCCAACATTTTCGCCAATCCCGACCTGCCGGCCATCGACGACTACTACGAGCCGTGGGATTACGACTACGCGCATTTGCAGAACGCGCCGGAGTCGAAGGCGATGCCCACCGCCCGGCCGCGTTCCGCCATCAGCGGCGAGCGGATGCAGAAAATCCACTGGGGGCCGAACTGGGAGGAAATCCTCGGCACCGAATTCACCAAGCGTTCCAAAGATTACAACTTCGAGGACGTGCAGAAGGAAATCTACGGCGAATTCGAAAACACCTTCATGATGTATCTGCCGCGCCTGTGCGAGCATTGCCTGAATCCGACCTGCGTCGCCTCGTGCCCCAGCGGCGCGATTTACAAGCGCGAGGAAGACGGCATCGTGCTGATCGATCAGGATAAATGTCGGGGCTGGCGGATGTGCGTGTCGGGTTGCCCGTACAAGAAGGTTTATTACAACTGGAACACCGGCAAATCCGAGAAGTGCATCCTGTGCTATCCGCGCATCGAGGTCGGCCAGCCGACGGTGTGCTCGGAAACCTGCGTCGGGCGGATTCGCTATCTGGGCGTGTTGCTGTACGACGCCGATAAAATCGAGCAGGCCGCCAGCGTCGCGGACGAGAAAAGCCTGTATCAGGCGCAACTGGACATCTTCCTCGACCCGTTCGACCCGATGGTACAGGCCGAAGCCCGCAAGGCCGGCATTCCCGAAGCGTGGCTGGAAGCGGCGCAAGACTCGCCCATTTACAAAATGGCGATTGACTGGAAGATCGCCTTCCCGCTGCATCCCGAATATCGCACTTTGCCGATGGTCTGGTACGTGCCTGCCTTATCGCCGATTCAGGCCCGCGCCGAAGCCGGACGAATCGGCATGAACGGCATCATCCCCGATGTCGGTTCGCTGCGGATTCCGTTGAAATATCTGGCGAATCTGCTGACGGCGGGCGATGAAGCGCCGGTCAAGCGGGCGCTGGAGCGGCTGCTGGCGATGCGTGCCTACATGCGGGCTAAGTCGGTGGACGGCGAAATCCGTGAAGACGTGTTGAAGGCGGTCAACCTGCGCGTCGATCAGGTGGAATCGATGTATCGCTATCTGGCGATCGCCAATTTCGAGGATCGCTTCGTCATCCCGACCAGTCATCGCGAATACGCCAGCGCCACCTATGACGCTTTTGGCGAACGCGGCGGTTGCGGCTTCAGCTTCGGCAACGGCTGCTCGCCGGGCACCGACAAGACCAACCTGTTCGGCGGCAAAAAAATCACCACCCGCCGCGCCATTCCGATCAGGGTGGAGCCGGAAAAGAAATGACCAAGACCCTGAAAGTACTGTCGGCGCTGCTGTGCTACCCGCAAGCGGAAATGCAGTCGGCGCTGGGCGAAATGGCCGAAGCGCTGGAACAGGAGCGGCTGTTGCCGGAACGGGAGCGGCGGGTGCTGCACGCCTTCATTGGCCGGCTGGCGCGTACCGAGCTGATGGAATTGCAGGAACAGTACGTCGCTACTTTCGACCGGGGTCGGGCATTGTCGCTGCACCTGTTCGAGCACATTCACGGCGAATCGCGGAATCGCGGTCAGGCGATGGTCAACCTGCTGGAAGTCTATCGCAAGCACGGTTTTGAGCTGGACGCCCGCGAACTGCCGGATTATCTGCCACTGTTTCTTGAGTATCTGGCGCAGCGGCCCACTGAGGAGGCGCTGGAATTGCTGGCTGAAACCGCGCAGGTCATCACCTTGCTGGGCGCGCGGCTGGCGGAGCGCAACAACGATTATCATGTTCTGTTCGACGCGCTGACCGCGCTGGTCGGCGAAGCGGAGGACAGCGCCGACATCCGCCAGCAGGCGGCGACCGAAGGCCCGGATCAGGCCATCGTGAACATGGACAAGATTTGGGAAGAGGAGGTGGTGACCTTCCTGGGCAATCAGGAGGGTTGCGCCACTGGCAGCAAGCCATCCACCGCGCAGCCGGTGCAGTGGCTGTCCCGGCCCGGCGTCACCCCACTGACTGCCCGCTCTCTGTAACCGAAAGAGGCAACGATCATGAATTATCTGGATACTCTGCTGTTTGGCGTTTATCCCTATCTGGCCGGAGCGGTGTTTCTGCTCGGCAGTCTGGCGCGCTTCGACCGCGATCAATTCACCTGGAAGGCTCATTCCAGCCAGATGCTCAATAAGGAAAACATGCGGCTGGCCAGCAACCTGTTTCATGTCGGTATTCTGCTGCTGTTCGCCGGTCACTTCATTGGCCTGCTGACCCCGCCGGAAATTTTCCACGCTTTCGGCGTCTCCGCCGGAGCCAAGCAGATTTTGGCCATTGTTGCGGGCAGCATCGCCGGAATCATGTGCTTCATCGGCCTGACCATGCTGCTCAAGCGGCGGCTGACCGATCCGCGAGTGCGGGCCACCAGCACCCGCATGGATATCTTCATCCTGCTGCTGCTCTATGCGCAGTTGATTCTTGGCCTCATCACGATTCCGGTGTCGCTGATGCACACGGATGGGCATAACATGCTGAACCTGATGGGCTGGGCGCGGAATGTCGTGACCTTCGATCCCGCCGAAGCGGTCACTTTCATTTCCCAGGTCGGTTTGCTGTTCAAGCTGCATATCTTCCTGGGGATCACCGTTTTCCTGGTGTTCCCATTCAGCCGTCTGGTGCATATCTGGAGTGCGCCGGTGACGTATCCGATGCGAGCGTATCAGATGGTACGGCAACGCTAAGAGCCGAAGCATAGAGACTGGCGGGATATTTTTTCCCGCTGTCGTTCCACAGCCTATACTAAACGCCTGAGTGGTTTACGGCCTCTCAGGCAGTTTATTTTATATCTTTTAATAATCATTGAGTTAATGAATAGTGGGGAATATCATCATGAAACCGCTTTACGCTCTTGCCCTGGTGGTCACCCTGAGCGCGTGCGCCACCCAGCCGATGGAGAAGGTGGGTCTGGGAAAACAGGCCAGTTCTGCGGATCGCACTGAAACCTGCAAAAATGTGACGGAACCGGAAATTGCCGGATTGTTTGATCGCTGGAATCAATCCTTGCAGAGCGGTGATCCGAAAAAAGTCGTCGCCAATTACGCAGATCATTCGATTCTTCTTCCCACCGTTTCCAACAAACCTCGGCTGACTGCCGCAGAAAAGGAAGATTACTTCCGTCATTTTCTGGAAAAAGGCCCGTCCGGCAAGATCGATATGCGCTACATCGACATCGGTTGCAATACGGTGCTGGATGCGGGCCTTTATACCTTTAGCTTTGCTAAAACCGGGCAGAAAGTCAGCGGTCTTTATTCCTATACCTATCATTGGGATGGCAAGGATTGGTTCATTACCAGCCATCATTCTTCGATGATGCCGGAGAAAAGCGCAAAGCAAGCGAAGAAGCATTAAAACCCTCTGCTATTTTTCCCCCTCTCTCCGCAGCGAAAGAGGGATTTTGGTGTAGGCTGTGGGCATGACCCCACCTCGCTATCATCTCGGCTGTCCGGTGTGGAGCAACCGCGATTGGGTCGGTTCCCTCTTCGCTGCCGGCACCAAACCAAAGGACTTTCTGCGCCAGTATTCAGCAGTCTTCAATACAGTCGAAGGCAACAACTGTTTTTACGGGCTGCCCAAGCCGGAAGTCGTCATCCGCTGGCGGGATGAAACCGCGCCGGGCTTTCGGTTTTGCTTCAAGTTTCCGCGCACTATCAGCCACGACCAGCGGTTGCGCGGCGTGGCGACGGAAACCACTGCGTTTCTGGAACGATTGCGGCCTTTGGCGGAAGCCGGCAAGCTGGGACCGAGCTTCCTGCAATTGCCGCCCAGTTTCGGCCCGGACGCACTTTCAATTCTGCGTGACTATCTGATGACCTTGCCAGGCGAGCTTCAATATGCCGTGGAAGTGCGCCATTTAGCTTTCTTTGCCAAGGGCGAGGACGAGCGCCAGTTGAACCGGATGCTATTGGAACTGGGTATCGACCGGGTGATGCTGGATAGCCGTGCGCTGTTCAGCGCCGATCCTGACGCTGATCCTGAAACCCAAACCGCCCAGAATAAGAAACCGCGCCTACCAGTACACGCCATCAGTCTGGGGTCGCGCCCATTCATTCGCTACATCGGCCATCCCGACGTAGACGCAAACCGGCCTTTTCTCAAACCGTGGATAGACAAGCTGGCGTTGTGGCTGGCGGAAGGCCGAGAACCCTACTTTTTTGCGCACACACCCAATAATCGCCAGGCACCGCGCTTGGCGCGCTTGGTCAACGAATGGTTACAGGCGTGATGGAGGGCGGAAGTATTCTTCCGCCGAGTTGAGGTTCAGATCTCTGGACGCTGCAATCGTCTAGCTACCGAGGCGGCGGTTTGACAAAGCTCTCGTCCGCGTCCTGGCGTCCTCTGGATTCCCGCTGGGTAAGCGTCGTTGCGGGCCGACTGACCCAGCGGTCACGGCGCTCCACCTGAACTGTATTGCGACCACAGCCATCAGCGCGGTCGCAACGGCCTGTCCACTGGCCCACAGTACGCTCAGCAGTTTTCAAACCCTGCCGCACCTCCAAGCTTACCGTGGCGCTGGTGCGATTGACCAGATCGCCGAGCGCAGCAGCGGCTCGACCGGCTCCATCCCGAAGCCCAATCATCGGGTCTGTGGCGCGCACGGCCGGTGGGAAGGGTGCTTTGGCTTTAGGTTGAACCGGTGTCACGACAGGCGTGAAATTGGGCCGCGACGCTGCGGTTGCAACGGTGCTGGGCCGACTGACCAGCTCAATCGGTGGTGGAACCGGTGGCGTGGCGCGCGACCGGGATTCTAGCCTAATCGGCGGCAAGGCCAGCGCGGTTTCCGAACGCGATTCCAGTTTGATCGGTGGTAAAGCGATGGATGGCTGCGGACGCGAGGCGGTTGCTGGTTTGGCTAAGGTGGCGCGTGCTGTCTGATCGGCTGGCTTACTAACTGGTTTTGGCATCACTGGCGGACGTGACACGACAGCGGGCGGGCGCGCCACCGGCTTGGCGGCTGTGGTATTCCGTGGTGGCGGCGCGGTTTGGGTCACGACCGGTGTACGCAGTGGCGGCGCGGACACAGGAGGTGCCAGCGGTTTTGGCGTCGGTTTCGCAATGCGGGGCGCGTCCACCGGTGGCCGAACGACGCTGGGTCGAACAACAGATACAGGCCGTTCGACGGCAGCGACGGGCTTGGCGGGCTTGACGCTGACTGTGGCGGGCTGAGGGCGAATGGAGGGAGACGCCTCTACGACCGGTTTGGAGGGTGGGCGCGGCGTAGCGACAATCTGCGGCTTGGTGACCCTGGTGGCTTTGGGAGTTGCCTTAACCGCCCGCCGGGTCTCAACCGGCTGTAGCCCCGTCTTCGGCAAGGTGCGTACCGGCGCGGGCGTAGCAGCGACGGGCATGACGCTGGTTACCGGCGCTTCGGGCGCTGCTGCGGCTGCGGTGGGAGGACTTGCCGATGATTCAGACTCTGCGGCGATTTCGGCCTCGGCGGCGGGAGCGGCTGTCGGAGTTTCGGCGGTTGCGGCGGGATGATCCGGCGGCGCTTCGGGCGCTGCGGCGATGTCGGGCGTGGTTACCGACACTTCGGGCGCTGCGGCAGTTGCGATGGAAAGACTTGCTGGTGATTCAGGCGCTGCGGCGATCTCGGCCCCGGCAGCGGGAGCGGCTGCTGGTGGTGTTGGCGTATCGGTGATTTCGCCTGAGGGAGGCACCGTATGGACGGGTGATGGTGCAACTGGACGCGGGCCGCTGCTAAGCAGCGGATGAATCAATGCCCAGCTCAGCGCGCTTGCTAAAGCCAATCCGCCGACCAGCAGCGCCCGGTGCCGCTGGGCCTTTGGGGCTGCTGGCGCAGCGCGGCTGGCGCGACGCCAATGCCGATTCAGGGGTTGCATCGCCAGGGGAGGCGCGCTCGGCTGGCTGACGCGCACCGTATCAAGCACTGCACGGATTTCCAGGCTATGGGCCGGTCGGCCCATCGGATCATGAGCCAAAAGGCGCTCAATCAGTTCGACTAGCCGCGCCGCCGCGCCGCCACCCTGCTCCGGCCGCGCCGGCACCGTCCAGAATTCCACCAATCGCCGCAGCAATTCCCGCTCATCGTCGTTAAGCCCACCCAAGCGCACGCCCTGCTGGCCAGCTCCCTCCTGACCGTGCAGAGCCAAAAGCTGACCGAGCTGGCGTTGCGCCGCTGTGGTGGAGCGCCTGGTCAGCAACACAAACAATAACAGGCCCAGCGCATAGTAGTCAGCGCGGTAATCCACAGCGTACTCGCAGCCATCCTTGCCACTTCGGGCGGGCAGGGCCTGTTCCGGGGCCATGGTGGCCGGGGTGCCGATGAACGAGCGGGTGTTATCGCCATCCTCGCGTTTCAGCGAGCCAAAATCGGCCAATTTGAGGCGCGCGCCATCGTCGCCGACCAGCAAATTGCTAAACTTGAGATCACGATAGATAAAACCGGCCTGGTGGACAACATCCAACCCATCCAGGATTTGCTCGGCCCAATCCAGAATCTGGGCCAGATCCGGCGGTGGCGCATTCTCCCGCTGTTGTTGCACCAGCCATTGGCGGAGATTGCCCTGCAACAGCTCTAGCACCAATACCGGCTGTTCGTCGATCTCGCCATGGTTGAGCAAGGTGACCACATGGCGGGATTGCTCGGCGTTCAAGCCAGTAAGAAAAGTGATTTCTCGCTGCAAATGGGCGCGCCAGTGTCCATGCAACGCCGGCTCCGCCTGGTTCATGGCCTCGGCGTTGATAAATTTGATGGCGACCGGAAGACCCGCTGCATCCACTGCCGCCCAAACCTGGCCGTAACTACCCGACCCGCTCGATAGCACGGCGTCGAGCCGGTAGTCCTGACCATTGATCGTGATCCATTCACCGCTTTGCATGACACGCTCCAGGCCGGTGATCCGCAACAGGGATCAGAATTCAGTAAACTAGGCCGCTCTCATCAGGTCAAGGTTTGATGTGACTAATTTACATTGTTTCATCTGGAATCCATACCTATGCTGAATGGAGCCGCGCGCCGACCCTCATGGGCGTCGACCCTGTTTGCGTTGAGCATTCTGGTGAGCTGTGCCTTGCTCTATGCGCAACTAGCGGCCCTGTACGCGCCCGTGGCCACTACCGGATTGACCACTGCGCGCTTGCCTGCGGGATTTGCGGATACCGTACTAGATATTCCCGCCGGTATTGGGTTTCAGCGCGTCACTCCCCGCCAAGGCGTTTTATTACTCCATGGGCCGTGGGAGTTACTCGGTCAGGCTGGAGTGTCGCTGTGCGATCAGCGCGCGTCGCAGTCCGCCAACGCAACCTTATTGCCCCTGCATGTCGGCTGGGATTGGCAACGAGCGCAAACCGCCGCCAGCGCGAACCGCACCGCAGAACCACCACGACCGGCCCACGATGGCTTGAAAAATCTGCTGCTAGATGATGGCCCTGCTGGCATCGATATTCCCGCCTTCACGGTTACTACCCGGCCTAGCGGCGCTCCACTGCGGCCTTATCGCGACCAAGAACCCTTGTTGGTGACGGTGCGCGATCCGCGCCCAGTCGAGTTACTGGCGGATACCGTCGCCAGCGGTGCGGGACCCACCCTGGCATTCCAGCGTGATCTCTGGATGCTGTGGAATGCCAACGAACCGACGAACACCGCAACATGGGATCACGCTGTGCGCATCCGGCGGCTGGAGCAGCGGCATTGCCCATTTGGCCGCCTGCGCATCAGCGTGTATGCCGCGACGCTGGATATGGCCCTCGCCACCGAATCCCGCACCGCGCTGTGGTATGCCGGTGACGGGCCGGCGAGAGAATTGCGGTTTAAGCCGGGCCGTTATGTCGCTTCCGCCGCTGCGCCGCGCCGCGAAGATGCCGCGCTATTCAACCAGGCGTTGTCCGTCGGACTGTTGCGACCGAGCAGCGATGGCCGAATCGCAGTGGCACCGGCTGATCTGCCGTTGCGCTACCGTTATGCCAGCGAGCATCCGGTTCTTCTTACGCCGCCCAGCGCCGTGCAGCCGGACTGGTTGCACGGGCCGTGGAGCGACTCCGTGCGTGCATTACATCGGGTTTTGCATTTCAGCGCCGCAGGCCGCTACGTACGCCAACAGGTCGACGTCTTTAACAGCCGCCAATGGCTGGCGGCGGTGCGCTGGCGGCCCGCGACCCCAGTCGTCGGCGATTGGCGAGCAGAATGGGGCGGCGCACCCGTAGAATTGACAGAGGCTATGCCCGCGCTGGCCGGGCGCTTGTTTGCCGAGATCCCGCGTGGCTGGGAGCCTTGGCAACGGGTGACGCACTGGCCGCTGTTCAGCGGCTCAGCGTC
>JBATSQ010000258.1:0-3401 GCA_049293375.1 Candidatus Contendibacter sp. | reverse complement strand
AGATCCGCAGGCAGCGTCGAGCTATCTACCGTAACGGTGTAGTTCCCAGCCGGCAGATTTTCGAAGCGGTAGCCGCCATTGGCATCAGTGGTGGTGGTCGCGGTAAAGTCCACCACGCCATCGCCATTGCGATCCGCTTGCAGTGTGACCGTAACCCCGGCAACGCCGGGCTCTCCGGTATCCCGGATCCCGTCATGGTCTAAATCGTTCCAGACCACGCTGGCAATGACGCCCGCACTGGTATAGCCGAAATCCACCTGATCGTTAGTTGCGCCAGCGCCCAAAGCAACGACGGCCGTATGCGGCGTGCTCACACCATCTAGGTCATAGCTCGGCGTAGTGACATCCGTCGGCAGGCTTGAGCTATCCACTGTAACCGTATAGCTTCCAGCCGGAAGATGGTCGAAATGGTATGCGCCGCTGGCATCGGTGGTCGTGGTGGTGGTGAAGTCCACTGTGCCGTCGCCGTTCAGATCGACTTGCAAAGTCACCGTCACTCCCGCAATGCCCAAGTCGCCGGTATCCCTGGATCCGTCGCCGTCGGCATCGTTCCAAACCGTACCGGCCAGGACGCCCGCGCCGGTGTAGCCAAAGTCCACATCGTCAACGCGCGCTGGGCCGGCCCACAACACCTGGGCGGCATCCGGGGTGCTCAAGCCATCCCGATCATAGGTTTGCGTCGTCATGCCCGCTGGCAGGGTGGTTGTGCCGATCTGAACCGTATACAGGGCGGGCGGTTGATTGGTGAAGCTGTAAGCGCCGGTTGTAGGGTCGCTGGTGGTAGTGGCGATCACAGTACCGCTCGCGTCTAGTAGCCGCACCTCAACGCCGCCAATACCTGGCTCGTCTGCATCCTTTACACCGTCCGCATCTCGGTCATACCAGACCGCGCCGCTCAGCGGATGAGGGCTGAGGGGCAGCACTGGATCTTCCTCGTCATCCACGCCGATCACCAAGTGCTCAAATTGCCAGGCGTTGAGGTTTCCCAGGTCCATACCTGTGATCCGCACCTGCCATAAGCCGAGCGGAATTTTTTCCGCATGGTGATCCATCATGCTAGGGTCAAAGGGCGCGGTGCTAATGGTGAAGTTTTCCCATTCCTGATTACCGGAGGGGTTGTTATTGGGGTATGTGACGCCATCTGGGGCAACAAGCTCGTAACGCATGCCCGGCGTGCGCCGATAAACGGGGGTTATAAAATCATCGGGCGGACCTCCGGTTAATCCATATGAGCCGACTGCCACTCCTTCAGGTACGGCTCCAGTGCCAACACTCCAGGAAGGCAGGAATGGTGCGGGGGGCGTGTTAGGGTCGTCGGTATCCTGGACGCTCCGCGTCGGATCGTCGCCCGCAAAATCAAGGTCGCCGTCCCAGGCGGTCAGTGTGGCCTGGTCTTTGGGCAGCAACAGGTAAAAGTTCCAATGGCCGTCATACGTAGTCGGCGTGAGGGCGGGCCATGCAGGATAGACGATCTGGGCATCCGCCACGTTGCGCAGCGCTGCAATGAAGCCAAAAGCCTGCGGTTTGAGGGCCAGGGTAGTGCCATCAGCGCGCAACTTGAACCCGCTCGCTGCGCTCACGCTTGGATCGGTATTCCTGACGGTCATCACGTAAAAATAATTGCCGCTGGGGGCCTTGGCCTCTGGAACATTGGTGATGGGGATGTTATGCCACGCATTGTCAGGCATGGTGTTACCCAGCCACCGCCCTACCTCGAACGTTCCCGTGCCATCCGCGTTTGGGTCGGCGTACAGCGTGTATTCTAGTGGCGTGCTTCCAGAATCCCATAAGCCACTGGTGTCGCCATCGAAAATGCCGATTTCCAAGCTGGCGGCGTCAGCCGGTGCGCCAAAGCCAAGCCGAAATTCAGCGGTGGCGAGCGTGCTTAGGCCCGCGCCCGCGAGGACTAGCATCCGCGCATCGTTCCCCGTGCAAGTGGGCAAGCACGCATACGGTCGGCCATTCCCGCTTAGCGCCATGGCAGTTCGCGCGCCGCTCATCGAGCGCGTTGGTGGCGCTGCTTGCGCGGCGGCCTGCACCGCCTGTAAGCCGCCCTGCGCGGCGACCTCGCGTTCCCATTGCGCTTGTAACGCAGCGGCGGCGGCTTCTGCTTCCGGGCTGCTGTCCGCGCCGAATCCGGTAAACTCCGCGCCAGATTGGGCGCGGACAGTTGGCATCGGCAAAGCGATGCAGGCGATGACGGCTAACAAAGCCAGGACTAGTGCCGTTGCTAATTTGTATTTCTGGGATTGCATGGCTACACCTCACTTAAATTAATAAAATCAATATCAATCTTAGAAATCTAAGTCATGGTGATGGAGAAAAGGGATTGTTAACTACAAACACCCAGCCTAAAACCGTAACTTATATAATACACTAACAGCTAGACCATTTTGAAAGTTAGCTTGCAGATGATCTATTGAATTGCCGCATTGTGCAAGAGTTCTGACCGTCTTTTGGTTGTGACGCCATACAGGTGTCTTATCGAAAATTCCTAGCGTAGCTCTTGGTTATTAAGAGCATAGACGCTGCAATAGAAGTTCTGTAATTTTATTTTTGATTATGTATGTCTTAAATTAATACATTAAATACGGTTTAGCTTGGCGCGATAACGAACTTCTATGCTCTTTTTTACAGTGCTAGTCACGCATAAAAAATAATGACGGAAATTAGCCTTTGGTGCTTTTCAACGCGGACTGTGGGCTCTTTAGGAGGCGACCATGCAGATCGAATTGGGGGCGCTCTACGTGGTATCGACCCCGATCGGCAATCTAGAAGACTTGACTCTCCGGGCCTTGCGCATCCTGCGCGAAGTGGATTGCATTGCCGCCGAAGACACTCGGCACACCAGTCAATTGTTGCGTCACTTTGGCATCACAACACCTCTGATCTCCCTGCATGAGCACAACGAGCGCGACCGACTGGCACAGATCGCCACGCTGCTCGAGCAGGGCAAGCGTGTTGCGCTGGTTTCCGACGCCGGTACGCCGCTCATCAGCGATCCAGGATTTCCGCTGGTGCGCGAATTGCGCCGCCGGAAGTTACCGGTCATCCCCGTACCAGGGCCGAGCAGCGTGTTAGCCGCCCTGGCGGTCGCCGGATTACCGACAGATCGCTTTGTTTTTGAAGGTTTTTTACCGGCTAAGCGCGCCGCCCGCCAGGAACGGCTACAGATGCTGGCACGGGAAGAGCGCACCCTGGTGTTTTTTGAAGCGAGCCATCGCATCACAGAGACCGTCGCCGATTTGGCGCTGGCCATGGGCCAGGAGCGCCCGGCGGTTATCGCTCGCGAATTGACAAAACGGTTCGAGGAGGTCCATAGCGCGCCCTTGCACGAACTGGGCCTGTGGCTGGCGGCCGATCCTCATCGTACCCGGGGTGAATTCGTAATCGTAGTGCAT
>JBATSQ010000257.1:0-13398 GCA_049293375.1 Candidatus Contendibacter sp. | reverse complement strand
GGACTTACCGTGATCTGTTTCAACACCATCTCGATTTGGACCCCCATCAGGCCACCGTGGCGCAACTGCACGCCTGTGCGCAGCGTCATGAGATTTCCATCCCACCGCAAATGCCCGCTGATGCCGTCGATCCCTGGCTGGACTTGCTGCTCACCCACTGCATCGAACCCACACTGGGACAAGGACGCCTAACGTTCCTCTACGACTATCCAGCCTCACAGGCGGCGCTGGCCCGGCTGCGCCCGACCCTACCGCCCGTCGGTGCGCGCTTTGAGTTGTACCTGCACGGCGTTGAACTGGCGAACGGTTTTCATGAGCTGTGTGATGCCGTCGAACAGCGGCAGCGCTTTATGGCGGAAAATATGGCGCGGCAGAGGCTGGGACGGTCGGTCTTACCGATAGATGAGCATCTGCTGGCCGCGCTGGCCGCCGGCCTGCCAGAGTGCGCCGGGGTCGCGCTGGGTTTCGACCGGCTGTTGATGCTGGCGACGGGTAAAACCACCATCCAGGAGGTCATGGCCTTCCCCATCGACCGGGCCTAAACGAACCTTAACCCAGCGGTTTTACGATTTTGCCTAAACGTTGTCCCATGCGCAGCGCCGCGCCCGACCGAATTTCCGGTTCCCAGCGCACCGCACCGCGCCCAAACAGGACAATTACGGTCGAACCCAGATTGAAGCGGCCCATTTCCGCCCCTTTGGCAAGTTGAATTGCAGCGTCGCCATGCGGCGGATAGTCCCAGCGGCGTGGAATCGCACCCAAGGGTGGCGTCACCGGTCCAGCCCACACGGTTTCGATAGAGGCGACGTTGGTGGCTCCTACCAGCACCAGCGCCATGGAACCTGCTGCCGTCTCGAACATCGCTACCACCCGTTCATTGCGGGCGAATAATTCCGGGATTCGCTCGGCGGTCCACGGCGACACACTGAACAGACGGCCCGGAATATGTACCATCTCCCGCAGCCGCCCGGCCAGCGGCATGTGAATCCGATGATAATCGCGCGGCGACAGATACAAGGTGGCGAATGCGCCATCCTGAAACGGTCGCGCCCGTTCCACATCGCCGCCCAGTAGCGCGGTCAGGGAAAAGTGCTGACCTTTGGCTTGCAGCAAGGTATCGGCGTTGGCTAAACCGATTTGACTGACCGCCCCATCCACCGGGCTACAGAGTACCCGCTCGCCGGTGGCCAGCGGCCGCGCGTCGGGTTGCAGAGCGCGGGTGAAAAATGCATTGAAATCGGGATAGGCGCGTAAATTCGTCTCCAACGCTTCCGCCTGATTGACCCGAAACCACTGGCTAAAATGACCGATCAGCCAATCCTTGAACCAGGGCGTCCGCACCCGCGCTAGCCGGTAAACCAGCCGCGTTAGCCCACGTTGCGGTACGAGAGACAACAGCAACACCCACCAGCGGTTGCACCCATTGGCCTTCATCATGTTCTCGTTCCTCACCAGCTCACAAAATTGTAGAGGCGCCAGGCAAGACGCTTGCCCGGAAGCACGCGGCGCGCACAGGTAGCCAGGCCGTCGCCAGGCTGACAGCTTTCGGATGCGCATTCTACCGTTGCACCGCCAACCGCTGGGACTTTCCTGATGGTGGCCAACAAGAAAATGGCGAGACGGCCTCGGACGATCAGCGCCAGAACGCAGTGGCGCTTGCTCGCCTTCCGGTGCAAGAAGATCGTTATCCGCAAGTGGGACCCGCATCGTTTGGTTCTGTAACAGCAGTACAATTGAGCAATTGAACTCCCCTCTACGGCTGTAAACGGCTTTCGTTTTCAAGACTCATCAAGGCGATCTGAGCCAATGATGGAAATCATTCTGACCGGTGGCCACGCCGCCATCGAACTGGCCTTGTTCATGCTGCTACCCGTGATGGTGTTTATGCTGTGTCTGATGCGCTTGCTGGAGGCTAAGGGGGCTCTAGATTGGCTGGTGGGCGGTTTAGCCCCCGTACTGAGACCCTTCGGGCTCACCGGACTGAGCGCCTTTGCCGCGCTGCAAATCAGCTTTGTCAGCTTTGCCGCGCCGATTGCGACGTTGACGATGATGGAACAACGCGGCGCTTCCCACCGGCACCTGGCCGCCACGCTCGCCATGGTGTTCGCCATGTCGCAGGCCAACACCAGCCTGCCGCTGGCCGCTTTGGGTCTGCACTTAGGCCCGACCCTGCTGTTTTCCCTGCTCGGTGGGTTGGTAACCGCCGCCCTCGTTTACTACGGTTTCGGTCAGCATTTATCCGTCGAGGAACATTTGACCGATGAGACGCTCCATCATGCCAGCGCCGAAGGGGCCAAGGGTGTGTTGGATACGATCAATCGGGCCGACGGCTTTGGGCGCAGTGGTCGGCATTCTTGTTAACGGTTTTAGTCGGCTGTTGTGTACATGACCTTTGCTGGGTTGATGCGGTCGAAGGCAGGGCTGTTTGCTATTTGTTTCATCGTTAATCACTCTGGAGACCATCATGACCATGCAGGTACTAGGCTACGCTACCCATTCACCCACCGATGCGCTTGAACCCTTTCGCTTCGAGCGCCGCGCACCGCGTCCTAATGACGTAGTGATCGAAATTCTGTATTGCGGCGTCTGTCACTCGGATTTGCATACTGCTCGCAACGATTGGCAAAACACGGTCTATCCAGTCGTGCCCGGCCATGAAATCATCGGCCGCGTGGTCAGTGTCGGGGCGGATGTAGCCCGCTTTAAAGCGGGCGACGCGGTCGGTGTCGGCTGCATGGTGGATTCCTGCCAGCAGTGCGCGGCTTGTGAACAGGGTCTGGAGCAATACTGCGAGGCATTCCCAATTCTGACTTATAACGCCGTTGATCCACACGACCAAATGCCGACTTTTGGCGGCTACTCCCAAAAGATCGTTGTCTCCGACAAGTTTGTCCTAAAGATTCCCAACAGCTTGGATTTGGCGGGAGCCGCGCCGTTGCTGTGCGCCGGCATCACCACCTGGTCACCGTTGCGACATTGGCAAGTCGGTAAGGGTAGTAGAGTGGCTGTCATCGGCCTGGGTGGATTGGGCCACATGGCGCTAAAGCTGGCTAAAGGGTTGGGGGCCGAGGTGACGTTGTTCAGCCGTTCGCGTGGCAAAGAGCCGGACGCGCGCCGCTTTGGTGCGGATCAGATCGTGATTTCGACCGATGCCACCCAGATGGCCGTTGTTAACAATCAGTTCGATCTGATTATTGACACCGTGCCGTATGTTCACGATCTGAACCCCTACATACCCACGCTCGCGTTGAACGGCGCACTAGTGCTGGTCGGCTATCTCGGTGATCTTGATCCCATGCTTAACACAGTTCCCCTGATCATGGGACGTAAATCGGTGGCGGGTTCCATCATCGGCGGCATCGCCGAAACCCAAGAGATGCTCGATTTCTGCGGTCAGCACGGTATCACCTCGGATGTTGAAGTGATCCCGATTCAAACCATCAACGAAGCCTATGAGCGGATGCTGAAAAGCGATGTGAAGTACCGCTTTGTGATCGATATGGCGTCGTTACTGGCGTGAACACGCGATCAGGCTGGGCCTGCGTAGCAAACCGCCCATCTGACCAGGCACCACGAGGCGGCTTGGCCCCAGACGCTTAAAAACGTGGGCCTTCGCGAGGCTCATCCAGCGCTTGCCCCTTAGCAGCGAGTCCTGCGGACCAAACGAGCGATGAGTCTGCGCACGTATCCGCTGGGCCGCTACGACGGTAGAATGCAGCTTGTCTTTCCTTTAGCGTGCCGCAACCTCGATCACCGATGACCGACCACGAAGCAATCTGCTGTTCTCTCCATACCATCCGTGATCTGATCCGCTGGGGCGCGAGCCAGATGAACGCGGCTAGCCTGCATTTCGGCCACGGCACTGACAACGCCATTGATGAGGCAGCGGCGCTGGTGCTGCACACTTTGCATCTACCGCCGGATTTGCACGGCGACTATTTGCAAGCCAATCTGCTGCCAGAGGAAAAGCAGGCCGCGCTGCGGTTGCTGGAACGGCGCGTCAAGGAGCGCAAACCGGCTGCTTATTTGACGCAGCGCGCCTGGTTCATGGGCTTACCGTTTTACGTGGACGAACGGGTGCTGGTACCCCGCTCGCCTCTAGCCGAGCTGATCGAGCGGCATTTTGCGCCCTGGCTCAGCGACAGCCGCCAGGTGGAACAGATTCTGGACTTAGGCACCGGCAGCGGCTGTATCGGCATCGCCTGCGCCTATGCCTTCCCCGACGCGCGGGTGGATTTGGCCGATATTTCCGCCGACGCGCTGGCCGTGGCCCGGCGCAATGTCACCGAACACGGCCTGGAGGATCAGGTCGAGGTCCTCCAATCGGACTTGTTCTCGGCGCTGAAAGGCCGCCACTATGACCTGATCATCAGCAATCCGCCTTACGTGGGCCTGGAAGAGCTGGATACCCTGCCACCGGAATACCATCACGAGCCGCAACTGGGTCTGGCCGCTGGCGCACAGGGTTTGGATGTGGTGGTGGAAATTCTGCGCCAGGCGGCCGATTACTTGAAACGCGACGGCCTGCTGATCGTCGAAGTCGGTAACGCTCAATACGCACTGTGCGAAGCCTTCCCAGATGTACCCTTCACCTGGCTGGAATTCGAGCGCGGCGGTCAGGGAGTCTTCTTGCTCAACACCACACAAGTGCGCCGATTGTGAGAGTCCCGGTATGAACACCGCCCTGCTTTTCAATCCGGCCCTGATCCGCAAGTACGACAAGGCCGGCCCGCGCTACACCTCTTATCCCACCGCCGTGCAATTTCACGCAGGCTTTGGCGCAGCCGAATACCTCGAACAGGCCAACTCCAGCAATACCACCGGCAGACCCTTGTCGCTGTATCTCCATATCCCCTTTTGCGATACGGTCTGCTTCTACTGCGCCTGCAACAAGATCATCACCAAAAACCGCCGCCATACGGTGCCGTATCTCGAACACCTGCATCGGGAAATCGCGCTGCAAGGCGCGCTGTTCGACCGCAACCGGCCCGTGACCCAACTGCATTGGGGCGGTGGTACACCCACGTTTATCAGCGCTGCGGAAATGCGCGCGTTGATGCGGGTGACCGGCGAGCATTTCCAGTTGCTCAATGATGACAGCGGTGAATATTCCATCGAAGTGGATCCGCGCGAGACCGATGATCACACCATCGCCTTGCTGCGGGAGTTGGGGTTCAACCGTCTGAGTCTGGGCGTACAGGACTTCGATCCCGCCGTGCAACAGGCGGTCAACCGGATTCAGCCGCGTGAAATCACCCTCAAGACCGTGGCAGCGGCCCGCCGTGAGGGCTTCAAATCCATCAGCGTGGATTTGATTTACGGTCTGCCGCTGCAAAGCGTGGCCAGTTTCGAGCGCACCGTAGCGGAAATCATCGCACAAAATCCCGACCGGATTTCGGTGTTCAACTATGCCCATCTGCCCGATTTATTCAAAACCCAGCGCCAAATCGCTGCCGAGACATTGCCACCGCCAGCAGTGAAACTGGACATTCTCAAAACCACCATCGAACGGCTGACCGATGCCGGTTACGTCTATATCGGCATGGATCATTTCGCCAAACCCGACGATGAGTTGGCATTGGCCCAGCAGGCCGGAACTCTCTATCGCAATTTCCAAGGCTACAGCACCCATGCCGACTGCGATCTGATCGGGCTGGGCGCGACCTCCATTGGCAGGGTCGGCGACAGTTACAGCCAGAATCTGAAGGGACTGGAGGAGTATTACGCCCGCATCGACGAAAACCGGCTGGCGGTATTTCGGGGGGTGCAGTTGGACGCTGATGACCGGTTGCGGCGGGCGGTCATCACCGAGCTGATCTGCCATTTCAAGTTGACGTTTGCCAGCGTCGACCAGCGTTTCAGTATTCGCTTCCCGGAGTATTTCGCGGTGGAACTGGCGGAACTGGCCGACCTACAAGCGGATGGGTTGTTGGCGCTGAGCGAAACCGGCATTCGAGTGTTACCGCCGGGTCGGCTGCTGATCCGCAACATCTGCATGGTGTTCGACCGCTATTTGCGGGAACAGCAACAGCAGCGGTTCTCCAAAGTCATTTGATTTGGCCGTATCGCACCGCACACACCGCATCCGATACACCGCCCATGGCACAATTTTTTGCGTACTGCTTGTCGTGGGCGGCAATTTCGGCTAATTCTTAACGGTTAAGATCGATTCAAATCTATGCACTCGGTTCCACCAGCCCTTTTGGAGAGGAGTCAATAATGAGAAAGTTCAGCCGTAACATGCTCAGCGCCGCCGTTGGCGCGGTCATCCTGGGTCTGGGCAGCGCAGCGCAGGCCGCCGACACCATCAAGATCGCGCTGGCCGGCCCCACCACCGGCCCGGTCGCGCAATATGGCGACATGCAGATGATGGGCGCTAAGATGGCGGTCGAGCAGATCAACGCCAAGGGCGGCGTTAATGGCAAGAAGCTGGAAGCCATCGTGATGGACGACGCCTGCGAACCCAAGCAGGCGGTCGCCGTCGCCAACCAGATCGTCAACCAGAAAATCAAGTTCGTGATCGGCCATCTGTGTTCCGGCTCCACCCAGCCCGCGTCCAAGCTGTACGAGGATGAAGGCATCTTCATGATCACCCCGGCGGCCACCAACCCCGCCATCACCCAGCAAAAGTACAAGATGGTGTTCCGCACCATCGGCACCGACGACCAGCAAGGCCCGACCGCCGGCCGTTACATCGCCAATAAAGTGAAACCCAAGAAACTGGCGATCATTCACGACAAGCAACAGTACGGCGAAGGCATCGCCAAGGAAGTGGATAAGACCGTCAAGGCCGCTGGCATCACGCCCGTCCTGTTTGAAGGCATCAACAAAGGCCAGACCGATTTCTCCGCCCTAATCACCAAGATGAAGAAGGATGGGGTGGATTTCGTCTATTACGGCGGCTATCACCCGGAACTGGGCCTGCTGCTGCGGCAATCGCGCGAGCAGGGCTTTGACGCCAAGTACATGGGGCCGGAAGGCGTCGGCAACAAAGACATCAGCGCCATCGCTGGCCCGGCGTCTGAAGGCTTGCTGGTGACCTTGCCCGCCGATTTCAGCGCCGATCCGGCCAACGCCGAGCTGGTCAAAGCTTTCAAGGCCAAGAATGAAGACCCGACCGGCCCGTTCGTGATGCCGGCCTACGCCGGCGTGCAAATCATCGCCGATTCCATCAAGGCTACCAAGACCGAAGATGCGGTGAAGATCGCCGATTATGTCCGCAAGAACAGCTTCCAAACCCCGATTGGCAAGGTGGCTTTTAAAGAGAACGGCGACCTGAAGGAATTCGAGTTCGTGGTTTTCAACTGGCACGCCGACGCCACCAAGACCCCGGTTGATGCGGCCAAGACCGTTTCCGCCGCTGCTCAGACTGCCGCCGATGCCGTTGACACCGCCAAGACGGCGGCTGATACCGCCAAGACCGCCGTTGACGCGGCCAAGTCTGCCGTCGACGCGGTCAAACCCCCGGCGCAATAAATGGGTGACCGAGGGCGAGGACTAAAAACCCCGCCCTTCTTGTTTATGGCGCGCGGTTGGCGCGCGCCCCGCTCTCCACCCTCTCCAGTGCGGCGGCCATGTCTGGGTTCTCCTTTCTCGAATTTCTCCAGCAAATCATCAACGGCCTGACCTTGGGCAGCATTTATGCCCTGATCGCCATCGGCTATACGATGGTGTACGGCATCATCGGCATGATCAATTTCGCCCACGGCGAGATTTACATGATCGGCGCCTACGTCGGCCTGATGGTCATTACCGGCCTGGGCCTGTTCGGCGTCCATAGCATCACCGCGATTCTTTTGGTGACGCTGGCCATCAGTATTCTGGTCACTGGTTCCTACGGTTGGACGGTGGAGCGGCTGGCTTATCGACCGCTGCGCGGCAGTCCCCGGCTGGTGCCGCTAATCTCGGCCATCGGCGTGTCGATCTTCCTGCAAAACTACGTGCAGATCGGCCAGGGCGCGCGTGACGTGTCGATGCAGCCGGTGTTGACCGGCGGCTGGCGCTTCGGCCCGGAGGGCGGCTTTCAGGTTTATGTGTCCTACATGCAGGTGCTGATCGCGGTGATTACGGTGGCGTTCATGGGCGGGTTGACCCTGTTTATCGGCCGCTCGCGGATGGGCCGCGCCTGTCGCGCCTGTTCCGAGGATCGCGGCATGGCCAACCTGCTCGGCATCGACACGAATCGGGTGATCGCCTTGACCTTCGTGCTCGGCGCGGCGCTGGCGGCGGTGGCCGGGGTACTGGTCAGCATGTATTACGGGCTGGTCAACCCCTTCATCGGCTTTATCGCCGGCTTGAAAGCGTTTACGGCGGCGGTGCTGGGCGGGATCGGCAGCATTCCCGGCGCGATGCTCGGTGGGGTGGTGCTGGGGCTGGCAGAGAGCTTCGCCTCCGCTTATCTGCAAACCGAATACAAGGACGTGGTGGCGTTCGCGCTGCTGATTCTGGTGCTGCTGGTGCGACCCACCGGCTTGCTGGGTCGGCCCGACGTGGAGAAGGTGTAGCCATGCCCCGCGCCCTGTCCGACGCCCTGCTGGCGGCGGTGTTGACCGCCGTGTTGCTGGCTCCGATCTTTGGCCTGCGCATCCATGTCGATGGCGTCAACGTCTCGCTGGGCCACACGCCCACGCCGGTAATTGTGGCGGTGGTGATCGTCTTTTTGCTGCGCTTGTTCCAGCAGCCGCTGCAACAGCTCTGGGCTAATCTCCACTGGCCGGATGCCTGGCGTGAAAACGCTCTGGCCGCCGGTCTGCGGCAGGCGAGCCAACAACCGCGCGCCCGGCTAGCGCTGTGGCTGGTGTTGCTGGTCGCCGCCCTGATCTGGCCGTTTACCGCCTCACGCGGTGCGGTCGATGTGATGACGCTGGCCTTGATTTACGTGATGCTGGGCCTGGGGCTAAACATCGTCGTGGGCTTCGCCGGTCTGCTGGTGCTGGGCTACGCCGCGTTTTATGCGGTCGGCGCGTACACCTACGCCTATCTGGCCCAGCAATACGGGCTGTCGTTCTGGTGGGGTTTACCGCTGGCCGGTGGGCTGGCGGCGCTGACCGGCTTCCTGCTCGGTTTGCCGGTGCTGCGGCTGCGCGGCGATTATTTGGCTATCGTCACCCTCGGTTTCGGTGAAATCACCCGACTGCTGTTGAACAACCTGAATTCGCTGACCGGCGGCCCCGACGGCATCGGCAACATTCCTCGCCCCACCCTGTTCGGATTGGAATTCAACCGTGTCGCCAGTGAGGGCGGGACGGCCTTTCACGAATTTTTCGGCCTGGACTACAGCGGCAATCACGGGGTGATTTTCATGTATTTGCTGGGGCTGGCGTTGGTGCTGGCCACCCTGTTTGTGATTAACCGTTTGCTGCGGATGCCGCTGGGCCGCGCCTGGGAAGCCCTGCGTGAAGATGAAACCGCCTGCCGCTCGCTGGGCTTGAACCCGACGGTCATCAAACTGTCGGCGCTGACCCTGAGCGCCGCCTTCGCCGGTTTCGCCGGAGCCTTTTTCGCCGCCCGGCAAGGCTATATCAATCCCGAATCCTTCACCTTCATCGAATCGGCGATGGTGCTGGCGATTGTGGTGCTCGGTGGTATGGGATCGCAACTTGGCGTGATGCTGGCGGCGGTCGCCATCACCGTGCTGCCGGAACTGGCGCGCGAGTTCAACGAATACCGGATGCTGGCCTTCGGGCTGGTGATGGTGCTGATGATGATGTGGCGACCGCAAGGGCTGATTCCGGCCTCGCGCCCACCGCAGAAATTGCCCGAACCTGCAGAGGCGACCCAATGAGCCTCGCTGCTGCTGCGCTTCCCGCTGGCCAACCCGCCGATCAGCCTTTGCTGGCGGTGCAGAACCTGAGTATGCGTTTCGGCGGCCTGCTGGCGGTGGATAACGTCGCTTTCGATGTCCGGCGCGGCCAGATTTTCGCCATCATCGGCCCCAACGGTGCGGGCAAGACCACCGTGTTCAACTGCGTCGGCGGTTTTTACCGGCCCACCACCGGCAGTGTGGCGCTGGACGGACAGGCGATCAACCACTTACCCAGCCACCGGATCGCCCGGCGGGGACTGGTGCGCACCTTCCAGAACGTGCGGCTGTTCAAGACCATGAGCGTGGTCGAAAACCTGCTGATCTCGCAGCACGCCCAGTTGGAGACGCGGCTGCTGCCCGGCTTGTTCAAAACCTCCAACTACCGCCGCACCGAAGCCGAGGCGCTGGAGCGGGCCGCCTTCTGGCTGGAAAAGGTCGGGCTGCTGGCGGTGGCCAACCGCGAAGCGGGTAATCTGGCCTATGGTCAGCAGCGGCGGCTGGAAATCGCCCGCTGCATGATTACCCACCCCAAGCTGCTGATGCTGGATGAACCGGCGGCGGGCTTGAATCCGCAGGAAACCCGCGATCTGGATCGGTTGATCAATGAGCTGCGCGCCAACCACGAGGTCGCGGTGCTGCTGATCGAGCACGACATGAGTCTGGTGATGGGCATTTCCGACGAGATTCTGGTGATGGAGTACGGGCGGCCTATCGCCACTGGCATCCCGGCGGAAATTCGCAGCAATCCCAAGGTCATCAAAGCCTATCTGGGAGAAGAGTGATGATGCTCAAACTGGAGAACGTTCACACCTTCTACGGCCAGATCGAGGCGCTGAAAGGGGTGTCGCTGGACGTGCATCCCGGCGAAATCGTCACCCTGATCGGGGCCAACGGCGCGGGCAAGAGCACCCTGCTGATGACCATTTGCGGTTCGCCGCACGCCGGCAAGGGCGCGGTGATCTTCGAGGGGCAGGACATCACCCAGAAACCGACCCACGTCATCATGCAATGCGGGCTGGCGCTGGTGCCGGAGGGACGGCGGATTTTTCCCGGCCTGACCGTGCAGGAAAACTTGCAGATGGGCGGCTTCTTCGCCGACAAGTCACGGCTGGACACCGATCTGGAGCGGATCTTCACGCTGTTTCCGCGCTTGAAGGAGCGCCGCCACCAGCGCGGCGGCACCCTGTCCGGCGGCGAACAGCAAATGCTGGCCATCGGTCGCGGTTTGATGGGTCGGCCTAATCTCTTGTTATTGGACGAGCCGTCACTGGGATTGGCCCCGATCATCATCGCCCAGATTTTCCAAATTCTGAAGGAAATCCGCGAGGAAGGCGTCACCATCTTCTTGGTGGAACAGAACGCCCACCGCGCCCTGCAACTGGCCGACCGGGGTTACGTGCTGGAAAACGGCCGCATCGTGCTGGCCGATAGCGGCGCTAACCTGCTGGCCAATGATGAGGTGCGCAAGGCGTATTTGGGCGGCTGAGCATGGGCAGCGCGCCACAGACGCAGGCCCCCGCTCGCAAGATCAAGGCGCGGTCAACAGCATCCCTTGCACCGGCGTGACGCCCACTCCATCCGGGCCAGCGAACTGAAACGGTATGGATACTAATTCCATACCTGCATTGCGCTGAATGGCAAAATGCAGATGCGGGCCGGTGGAAAAGCCAGTATTGCCGGAATTCGCCAGCCAATCGCCGCGCCCCACGGCTTGCCCAGGACGCACCCGCACCGAGTCGGCTTGCAAATGCGCGTACACCGCCATGGTGCCATCTGCGTGCAGAATGCGCACCACATTGGCGCGGGTGCGATACTTGGGATCGGTACCACCATCCAGAAAATCCGAGGCATATTCCATGATAATGCCTTCGCGGGCAGCGCGAATAGGCGTTCCCACAGGCAGGCTTAGATCGACTGCATAGCGGCTCTGGGCATCCTGATGACTAAATGCGCCGTCGAACGCCTGGCCAATCGGGAACCGTTGCCCAGACGCGAAGGGCGGCGCATAGGGGCGTTCAGGGCGGTGGGTGGCGGCGGGATCACCCAAAATAGCGCGAACCTGGTAGCCGTAGCGCCAGCGTGGCCCGGTGGGCTTGAGTGTCACCAACAGCGTTTCCGCACGCGCCACCGACACTACCCGCGTCGGCAGCGGTGGACGGGCCTCCATGTTCTCCAACTCCCTGGCGCTGATCTCTACCTCAACCGGCCCGTAGTAATCGTTAATGGCCACCAGCATGGGGGCATCACTGCTGCCACGGTTGCGAATGCTGATTTTTGCTGGCAGATCCCGCACCGGCAACGGCCGCACTTCCACGGGCACCGCCGTTTTCGGTGGCCGGTCGGTATAGATCCAGGCCCCGGTCGCATCCTGATACTTATAGAGGCTTTTCGCCAACGTCGCTGGAGCGCCAGCACCGCCCGCCAGCGCCATCAGCGCGATCACCATCCAACAGCGCACTTTCATTCGTTGAAATAGTGAATCTGCACGCCCGTTTCATCGCTCTTGGCGAGTTCCACCATCCGGGCCGCTACCGTTTCTGCCGCAACCGCCCGATAGCGGTTCAATGGCCCCCATAAAAATAGCGACCACAGCGGCGCGAATGGCTTGCTCCATTCCTCAGCCGGACGCGGCGCGGCGCGTTCGCCCAACAACAGAGAGGGGCGCAGAATATGAACAGCCTCAAACGGCATCTCACTGATGGCCGCCTCGGCCCGGCCTTTGATGCGATTGTAGAACACCGGCGAGGCCGGATCCGCCACCACCGCTGAAACCAGCACGAACCGCCGCACCCGCCGCAGCGCCGCTAAGCGCCCCAGCTCGGCGACATAAATATGATCGACCTTGGCGAACGCTTCCGGCGAACCGGCGGCGCGATGGGTGGTGCCCAAGCAACACAGCGCGACGTCAGCCTCTAGGTCCTGGGCGTGCTCACGAAGATGGTCAAAGTCTAATACGACCACCCGTAGCTTCGGATCGGTGCGCGTGAGTGCTTGGCGGGCGAAAACAGTGATGTCGCTAATCGCGTCGTCGGCCAATAGCTTGCTTAAACAATGGCCGCCCACCAGGCCACTCGCCCCCGCCAGCAAGACCCGTAATCCCTTGGTTCGTTGCGCCGTCATCAGAAACACCCCTTAACAGTTTAAATACATTCGACTGCCGACCGGTCAGGCCACCGCAGCCTGCATTCGGGCAGCAGCCGCAAAAAGTCGTATCTCCCGTAAAGATAGTCGCTGCTGGGGAATTTTCGGGGCCTGGACCGGCGTCAATAGTGGGAGGGAGATGCGCCCGCCATCTACGCCAAAGGCCAGCGCGATAAGCGGGCGGACGCAGGTCAGAGGCGGGCGTCAGTCGACAAGCAGCTAGGCGGCGCTGCTCAATCGTTCGTACTTGGCCTGCAATTGCGCATCTGTTTCGGGGTACTTCGGATCCGGGAGGATGCAATCCACCGGACAGACCTCAATACATTGTGGGGTCTCGAAGTGACCCACGCACTGAGTGCAGAGATTCGGATCAATCTCATAAATCTCTTCGCCCTGGGCGATGGCTTCGTTTGGGCACTCCGGTACGCATACGTCACAGTTGATACATTCAT
>JBATSQ010000256.1:0-45060 GCA_049293375.1 Candidatus Contendibacter sp. | reverse complement strand
TCCACACCACAGGGGAATTAATCGATGGCAATTGCTCACGACGGTAAAAACCGGACCAACAACGCCAAGCTGCTGCAATGGGTGGAGGAAATCGCCGCCCTGACCCAACCTGACCGCGTTCATTGGTGCGACGGCTCGGATGCGGAAAACCAGAAGCTGTGTGACGAAATGGTGGCCGCTGGCACCTTCACCAAGCTGAATCAGGCCAAGCGCCCCAATTCGTATCTTGCCCGTTCCCATCCGTCCGATGTGGCGCGCGTCGAAGACCGCACCTTCATCTGCTCGGAGAAAAAGGAAGACGCCGGCCCGACCAACAATTGGGCACCTCCGGCTGAGATGCGCGCCCAGTTGAGAGAGCAGTTCAAGGGCTGTATGCGCGGCCGCACCATGTACGTCATCCCGTTCAGCATGGGCCCCATCGGCAGCCCGATCGCCCAGATCGGCATCGAGATCACCGACTCGGCTTACGTGGTCGTCAACATGCGCATCATGACCCGCATGGGTCAGAAAGTGCTCGACACCCTGGGCAGCGACGGCTTCTTCATCCCCTGCGTGCATTCGGTCGGCGCACCGCTGGCCCCCGGTCAGAAAGACGTGCCGTGGCCGTGCGAGCCGGATATCGGCCGTAAGGCAATTGTGCATTATCCCGAAACCCGCGAAATCTGGTCGTATGGTTCCGGCTACGGGGGCAACGCGCTGCTCGGCAAGAAGTGTCTGGCCCTGCGTATCGCTTCGGCGATGGCCCGCGACGAAGGTTGGCTGGCCGAACACATGCTGATTCTGGGTCTGGAATCGCCCAAGGGTGACAAGACCTATGTCGCGGCGGCGTTCCCCAGCGCTTGCGGCAAGACCAACCTGGCCATGATCGTGCCGCCCAAGGGCTTTGGCAACTGGAAAGCGCTGACCGTCGGTGATGACATCGCCTGGATCAAACCCCGCCCGGATGGCACCCTGCGGGCGATCAACCCGGAAGCCGGTTTCTTCGGCGTCGCCCCCGGCACCTCGTATGACTCCAACCCGATGGCGATGGAGTCGATCAAAGCCAATACCATCTTCACCAATGTCGTGCTGACCGACGATGGCGATGTGTGGTGGGAAGGCATGGGCGTCGAGCCGCCCAAGCACGGCATCGACTGGCAGGGCAACGACTGGACGCCGGATGCCGGCAAGCCGGGCGCGCACGCCAACTCGCGCTTCACCGCGCCCGCCTCGCAATGCCCGACCATCGACCCGGCCTGGGAAGATCCTGCTGGCGTGCCGATTTCGGCCTTCATCTTCGGCGGCCGCCTGTCCAAGACCTTCCCGCTGGTTTATCAGGCTTACGACTGGAATCACGGCGTGTTCATGGCGGCGACCATGGGTTCGGAAGCCACCGCCGCCGCGATTGGCGTCACCGGCATCCGCCGCGATCCCTTCGCCATGCTGCCGTTCTGCGGCTACAACATGGCGTCCTATTGGAACCACTGGGTCAACATGGGCAAGAAGTCTGGCCTGAAACTGCCTCAGATTTTCCGCACCAACTGGTTCCGCAAGGATGCCAATGGCAAATTCGCCTGGCCCGGCTATGGCCAGAATATGCGGGTTCTCAAGTGGATCGTGGAGCGCGTCAACGGTCAGGTCGGCGCTGTGGAAAGCCCGTTTGGGTTGATGCCGCGCTATGAGGATCTGGACCTTCAAGGTTTAGATTTCACGAAGGAACAGTTCGCGGCCATTACCAACATCAGCCGCGCCGAAGCGGCCGCCGAAGTCGAGGAAATCAAGGGCTTCTTCGAGAAGTTCGGTCAGACTCTGCCGCCGGAACTGGAAGGGCAACGCCAGGAATTTGGCAAGCGCGTCGAGAAAGCGCCGGAAGTGTGGAAGGTGGTTGAAGCTGCCTGATGGCGATGATAGGCGCGGTTTGTAAAGACCGCGCCGCAAAAAAGCAGAGAAATAGAAGCCGACTCACGTCGGCTTTTTTCATTTATTAGACCTATTGGCTATTTTACGATCTTTGAGATTTTTAAAAGACTTTGGAGCATTGCAATGAATCAGCCCGCCTTACATTTTCAGGAATTTCACGTAAATCCTCGACGCAGCCGCCGCCTGGAAATCCTGCTTCTTACTGTTCCTGTTCTGGTAATCATAGCTTTAGCGATCACATCCTATAATCTCGATCTATATAAAGTTCTCTTTTTTGACGAGACAGGAATAACAAATAATCTAATGATCACAATATGGATACTATCGATAGTATCAATCATTCCCGCATTCTGGCTTATAAATCGCCGCTTGACCCGGCTAGGCCGAGTTCAGATCAGCGAGAGGGGACTAGATGCAGATCTGGGGATTCCCAGTTGGTTGGGTGGGAAGTTCAGCCTAGAGTGGAATGAGCTTGCCAAAGTCAATGTTATTGAACGCTTTTGCATCGTTCATTTTTATAAAAAAACTCCCTTCGTCCTCTGGCCTTGCGCCTAACAGATTGGATTCCTATAGAGCAAGGTGAAGCCTCAGCCCAAGCCACATCCAATTTACGCTCCACCTCACTTTGGATTGCCCTCCAGTCTATCGATGCCTTCCGTTCTCATCTGGAAAAGTGCGGCGAGGAGGGCAACGACGTCGCAGCAGCCATAAACTTTGACCTAGCCAAACACCCAGCCACTCGAATTTTCTTGATAGTCATAGGTCTGCTCACTATAGTTTTATTCGCTGACAATCTGTTGACCAGCGAAGCTTGGGCCGAGTGGCGATTGCGATATATCTTGCCCCATATGTTAATCGGCTGCTTGGTGGGTATTGGCGTCGGTAGGTGGCTACTACAGGTTAGAACGCCCAGAAAAATTCCACACGGCATCGCAATTACCTTGGCCTGGCTGACTATGCTGGTCGGAGGCATCGCCAGTTGGCTGGGCGGGATTCATCTCAATCAATGGCTGGGCGGACCATTGGAAACCCACGCTTACACCCGTAATGCACAGTGCGATACCCTGCTCCCCAAGGAAGCCGATCTACCGCCCATCGAATATACACATCAAGCTACAGACTACTGGTGCCAGTTTTCCCAAGAGCAAGAGCACGCTGTGTTAATGCGGCGTGGCTTAGGTGGTCTGTATACCGTGGATTTAGCGCCTCATACTAAGGCGATCCGAGAATTCCGCGCACAACAAAAAAATAGCGCTAAGCAGTAAATACAGCCACCTACATCTGTACCCCAATCAATAACTTGCTTAATCCTAATTAGCCGTCTCCAAATTCAACGCCGCCGCCAGCAACGCCTGGGTATACGGGTGCTGGGGAGCGGCGAACACCTGTTGCGCCGACCCAGACTCTACGACTTGACCGTTTTTCATCACCAGCAAATGGTTAGCCAGCGCCCGCACCACCCGCAAATCATGGCTGATGAATACATAGGCCAGTTGATACCGTCGCTGCAATTCGCGCAGCAAATCTACAATCTGTGCTTGCACCGACACATCCAGCGCACTGGTCGGTTCATCCAACACCAGTAAACGCGGTTGCAACACCAAAGCGCGGGCGATGGCGATACGCTGGCGCTGGCCACCGGAAAACTCGTGCGGATAGCGATCCTGCGTTTCTGGATCCAACCCCACCTCCGTCAGCGCCTGAGCAATACGCGCACGGCGGGCGGTGCGGTCTCCAACCAGCCCATGCACCAGCAACCCTTCTGCGACGATTTCGCCCACCGACAAGCGGGGACTGAGCGACCCAAACGGGTCTTGAAACACCATCTGCATGAAGCGCCGCAAGGGCCGTAGCGCGTTGCCGTTTAGCTTGTCAATCCGCTGCCGGTCGAAACGGATAGCACCCTCACTGGACAACAGCCGCAACAGCGCCAGGCCCAGGGTCGTCTTGCCGGAACCGCTTTCACCCACCACGCCCAAGGTTTGCCCCGCACACACGCGGGCACTGACCCCGTCCACGGCCTTGACGTAATCCGTTACCCGCCCCAGCAAGCCGCGCTGGAGCGGGAACCAGACCTTCACTTGGTCGCCGGCGATCACTTCTACGGCGTCGGGCGTTTCCGGCGGTGGTTCGCCCTGGGGTTCAGCGGCGAGCAACTGCTGGGTATAGGGATGCTGCGGAGCGGTAAAAACCGCTGCGACCGCGCCGGCTTCCACTACTACGCCAGCCCGCAACACGCACACCCGGTCGGCCATCTTGCGGACGATGCTCAGGTCATGGGTGATAAACAGGATCGCCATGCCAAAGCGGGCTTGCAACTCTTCCAGCAGTCGCAAAATCTGGGCCTGGATAGTGACATCCAGCGCCGTGGTTGGCTCATCGGCAATCAGAATATCGGGTTCGTTCGCCAGCGCCATGGCGATCATCACCCGCTGGCGCTGGCCGCCAGACAGCTCATGCGGGAGGGCTTGCAAGCGTCGCGCGGCGTCGGGCAGACCGACCAAATCCAGCAGTTCCAAAATGCGCGTCCGCAACGGTTCACCGCGCAGTCCTTTGTGCAATAACAAGGTTTCGCCGACCTGTTTCTCGATGGAATGCAAGGGATTCAGCGAGGTCATTGGCTCCTGAAACACCATAGCGATGCTATTGCCGCGCACCTCCCGCAACCGGTTTGGGTTAGCGCCCAGCAATTCTTCTCCATGCAGCCGAATGCTGCCGCTGGGATGGTGGGCATGGGGATAGGGCAGCAATTGCAACAGCGACAGCGCCGAGACTGTTTTGCCGGAGCCGCTCTCCCCGACCAGCGCCAAGGTCTCGCCCCGGTTCAGGGTGAAGGAAACTTGGCGCACCGCCGGGGTCGCGCCGAAAGAAACCGATAGCTCCTGCACGGCAAGCAACGGAATGGCATCAGTCACGGATTCTCAGCCCAGGTGGGAACATCGCGCGCCAGCATAGAAGGATCGCTGTGCGGAGACAACTGCGATAGCAGCGCCTGGCGCTGCTCCGGTGGCGCTTGTCCGATAAGCTCCACCGCGCGATAAAACACCGCGAAATCCTCTCCCGCACGCGCAAATAGGGCGGTAAAGGCCGGAACCCACTGATAATAGGTGCTGATCCCCGCCAGCTTGGCGTTGTTCAAATCCCGCGCAAACCAATCGTCATAACCGCCATAACCGTCCCATTGCCGCCGGAGCGCCTGATAACGGTCGCGCAGTGTCTGGAACGCCCGCTGTTTCGCCATGCGCTTTTCAGCCACGGGCCGGGAAGACGCATAGACCGCCGCCAGCTCCTCGCGCGCTGCGGCGGTAAGCTGTAAAAAGGCTTGCCTGCGCTGCTGCTCAGCCGCAAACTGCGCGCGCTCGCGCGCCGTACCTCGCCATTCCAACCAGCGTTGCGCGCCCAGTTGTCCCACCGCCGTGGCGAACGCTTCATTAAACGCTGAGTCCCCCACCACATACAGTCGTTGATGGGCCAGCTCGTGAAACAGCAATTCCGCCAAGCGCCCGGTTGGCCAGTGGATGAAGGTGTTGAGCAGCGGGTCGGCAAACCAACCCAGGGTTGAATACGCCGGAATATCGGCCACATAGACATCATCACCACCGGAACGCAGCACGTCGACCAGCTCTTGCGCGGCCTCGGCGTCGAAATAGCCGCGATAACTCAAGCAGCCGATCAGCCAGAAGCACCACTGGCGCAGCTCCAGACTCAATTCCGGCGCGGCCAACACATTCTTCACAACATAAGGCCGCTGGAGATCGGCATAGCTTTGGTAGCTGGCGCTCTCCGGCAAAGCCAGTTCGGCGCTGGCGAAGGCGCGTAAATCCTGGGCGATGGCCAAGCGTTGCCGCAGGGCGGGCGGCGTCGTGGCATCAGCCAACACGGCCGCCACCGGCCGACGGACGCGCCATAACTCCCATTGTCCCGCCGCTGCTTGCGGGTAATAGGCCAGGTTGGCACAGCCAGAGAGGGCCAGCGCTACACCCATCAGCGCAACCGTCGGCAAAAAAAGCCGTCGCATCATCTGCAAAACTGTCTATGTTTAACAAACCGCATGAGAACGCGTTCCGGGTTTATACCTGATTTCTATCCGTAGCGGCAGCTCCGCCTGCGTCCACCCTCATTGAAGGCGCTTTTATCTCCATGGAAATTTATTTGGTCGGCGGCGCAGTGCGTGATGAATTGCTGGGTCTGCCCGTACTAGAACGGGACTGGGTAGTGGTCGGGGCCACGCCAGATGAGCTGCTGGCGCGCGGCTTTCGCCCGGTCGGCAAGGAATTCCCGGTCTTTCTGCATCCGCATACCCACGACGAATACGCGCTGGCGCGCACCGAGCGCAAAACCGCACCGGGCTATCACGGCTTCAGTTTTCACGCCGCGCCTAGCGTGACCCTGGAAGAAGATTTAGCGCGCCGCGATCTCACCATCAACGCCATGGCGCGCAATGCCCAGGGTCGCTTGATCGATCCCTATCAGGGACGCCGTGATCTGGAACAGCGTTGGCTGCGCCATGTTTCACCCGCTTTTATCGAAGACCCGGTGCGCATTTTACGGCTGGCCCGCTTCAGTGCCCGTTATGCGGCGCTGGGCTTTCGCATTGCGCCGGAAACGCTGGCGCTGATGCGGGCTATGACCGCCGCTGGTGAAGTCGATCATCTCACCCCGGAACGGGTCTGGGCCGAAACGGCGCGCGCCTTGAGCGAATCCCAACCGGGCCGCTTTATCGAAACCTTGCGCGCGTGTGGCGCGCTGGTGCGCATTTTCCCGGAACTGGATCGCTTGTTCGGGGTGCCGCAACCCCCCAGCCATCATCCTGAAATCGATACCGGCGTGCATACGCTGCTGGCGCTGGAGCAGGCGGTGCGGCTGGGGGCCGATCCGGTGACCCGTTTCGCGGTGCTGGTTCACGATTTAGGTAAAGGCACGACGCCGCCTGCGGAATGGCCGCGCCATTTGGGCCATGAACAACGCGGCGCGGAGTTGGTGCGCGCGCTCTGCCAACGGATACACATTCCCAATATGTATCGGGAGCTGGGCGTTTTGACCGCTCGTTTCCATACGCACTGCCATCGCGCCTTGGAACTGCGCCCGAAAACTCTGCTCAACACTTTGCAAGGTCTGGACGCGCTGCGCAAGCCGCAACGATTCGGGCAATTCCTGATGGCTTGTGAGGCGGATGCGCGGGGCCGACTGGGATTGGAAGACCGTGATTATCCCCAGCCAGAGTTGATGCACCGGGCGCTGCAAGCCGCGATCAACGTGCGTGCGCGACCGCTCTTAGAACAAGGGTTGATGGGTCTGGCTCTGGCGGCGGCGCTGGAACGGGATCGGTTAACCGTGATTACCGAGCTACGCCAAGCGTTTAAGGCCAGCCGACAGCTGCAAATGGCGCACTGAGTAGCCATTGCACAGGTCCCTGCACCCTCGCGCCTGCATGTATCCAAAGGATGCCAAGTCAGCACTTTCTTAAGTCCAATCGCCCCATAGCGTTTGGATAGCTGCTAACGCCGCAAGGCCGACGGTTTCGGTGCGCAACACCCGCGGCCCCAACCGGACGCCGACAAACCCCATGGCGCGGGTCAAGGCGATTTCAGCGGGATTCAGGCCCCCCTCCGGCCCAATCAGCACGGTGACCGCATCGCTCGGCTTTAGATCGCGCAGGCTTGTAGTGGCCGCCGGATCAAGCAAGAGGCGCAACCCGGGATCCGCTGGGCGCGCCAACCAGTCCGTGAGCAGCAATGGCTCCCGCAGCTCCGGCAAACGATTGCGCCCGCACTGCTCACACGCGCTGATGAGGATACCGCGCCAATGCTGCATTTTGCGTGACTGGCGCTCATCGCTGAGATCAACGCCGCCGCGCTCAGTCAGTAGCGGTTGCATGGCCGCCACTCCCAGCTCGACCGCCTTTTGCAAGGAGTAATCCATCTTCTCGCCGCGCGCAATGCCCTGCGCCAAAACGATATACAGCGGGGATTCGAGTGCGCTAGGCAAGGCCTCCACGATCCGCGCCCGCGCCTCTCGCTTGCCGATCGCTTCCAGCAGCGCCGCGCAGGCGTGGCCCGCGCCGTCAAACAAAATTAACGCCGCGCCGGACTGGAGCCGCAATACGCGCACAGCATGGTTGAATGCGGCGGCGTCCAGCGCCACGGTCGCGCCGACGCTCAGTGGTTGAGGAAGATAAATGCGGGGAATGCGCATGGGGAGTCTGTATTTTTAAGCATATTTCAACGCAAAATGTTTTTCATTGAGATCCAATTTACTACGTGTCCAGTCTTTTTCCATGAGCTTGCCGCACTTTCAAGAATGCTTAGAACCTCAAATCAGCAGGTTATCACCATGGCAGGAACGACATGATCGGCACGGGACTTTACACTATCGGTGAGGTTGCCACCTTCACCCGAATCCCGGCACCCCAGGTTCGCCGCTGGTTACGCGGGTATCGATCTGGTAATCGGAACTACCCGCCGCTGTGGTCGTCCGAACTAAGCGACAGCCCCTTGCCGCAGGCGCTGGGATTTCACGATCTGCTGGAAGTGCGCATCGTTTACGCTTTTCGCCAATACGGCGTCAGCCTACCCACGATCCGAAAGGCCTACCAGCACGCCCGCGAGTATTTCGAACGGGCCTATCCGTTTACTTGCCAGCGGTTTTTGACCGATGGCCGCACCGTGTTCGCGGAGATACTAGAGCAAGCCGACGAAGCCGAAGATGCCAAGTTGTTGGATATGGTGCGGAAGCAGTACGTTTTCGAGAAGGTGGTGCGCCCTTCGCTGTACGCCGGCATCGAGTACGACGAAAGCGGCAGCGCTCAACGCTGGTTTCTCGCGGATCGAAAGCGGCGCATCGTGTTGGACCCCGCGCGCAACTTTGGCAAGCCGATTCTGGCCGAATCCGGCGTACCCACGGAAGCGCTGTTCGCGGCCTACCAGCTGGAACAGGACAGTCGGCGGGTGGCGGCGATCTATGAGGTACTGGTCGCCGATGTCGAGACGGCGATCCGTTACCAACAGCAATTGAGCGAACGACGGTTAGCCGCTTGAAGTGCTTGGTGGATAACAATCTGCCGCCCGCGCTGGCCAGGGCGCTGAACGCGCTCTCGGCCAACAAGTTCTCCGATCTGGAACAGGTCATCGCCTTGCGAGAGAAGTTTCCACCGGACACTTCGGACGTGACCTGGATTCAGATGCTCGGTCAGGAAGGCGGCGGATAGCAAACACGGCTTGTGATAATCTCCACCAAACCGCCGCCCAACCACCGCCGATGCTGAAAATCGCCACCTGGAACGTCAACTCTCTCAACGTGCGCCTGCCGCAAGTGCTGGACTGGCTGCGCGAGCAGCAGCCCGACATTCTGGCCTTGCAGGAAACCAAGCTGACCGATCCCGACTTCCCGATACTGGACATCGCCGAGGCCGGATACCAAGCGGTGTTCGCCGGGCAGAAAACCTACAACGGCGTGGCACTTCTCAGTCGGTTACCCGCTGACGCAATCGTGACCGATTTGCCGGGCCTGAACGATCCGCAGCGGCGGGTGTTGGGCGCGACGGTCGGCAATACGCGAGTGCTGAATCTCTACATCCCCAACGGTCAAGCGGTCGGCTCTGACAAATACATTTACAAACTGAATTGGCTGGATCATCTGACCACTTGGCTGCAAATGGAGTTGGCCAAGTATCCCCAACTGGTAATGCTGGGCGATTTCAACATCGCGCCGGAAGATCGCGACGTGCACGATCCCGCCGCCTGGGCCGACCAGGTGCTGTGCAGCGCGCCAGAGCGGACCGCGTTCCGCCGCTTGCTTGATTTGGGACTGCACGACACTTTTCGTCGGTTTCCGCAGGAAGAGCGCACCTTTAGCTGGTGGGACTACCGCGCCGCCGCGTTCCGCCGCAACCTCGGTCTGCGCATCGACCACATTCTCGCCAGTCCAGCATTGGCGGCGGTCTGTACCGCCTGCCGGGTAGACAAAGCGCCGCGCGGCTGGGAGCGCCCCTCCGATCACGCCCCGGTCATCGCCGAATTCGCCATCGACCTCAACTGAATCGAACCCTTATGGAACATCGTCCCCGCAACGTGCTGGTGACCGGCGGCGCCGGTTTCATCGGCTGCAACTTCGTCCGCTACCTGCTTGCCACCGATCCCGCTATTCGCATCGTCACGCTCGACTTACTGACCTACGCCGGCTCGCCCGAAAACCTGCGCGATCTGCCCGATCCGACCCGCCACAGCTTCGTCCAGGGCGACATCTGCGACCGGCCGCTGGTGGATCGACTGCTGCGCGAACACACTATCGACACCGTCGCCCACTTCGCCGCCGAAAGCCATGTGGACCGCTCTATCACCGGCCCGGCGGCCTTCGTGCAAACCAATCTGGTCGGCACCTTCACCCTGCTGGAAGCGGCGCGCGCGGCGTGGCTGGACGGAAAGAGTCAAGCTCGCCGCTTTCATCACATCTCCACCGATGAGGTGTACGGCACGCTCCAGCACAACGACCCACCGTTTCGAGAAACCACGCCCTACGCCCCCAACTCGCCCTACTCCGCGTCCAAGGCCGGCTCCGATCATCTGGTGCGGGCCTATTTCCACACCTACGGCCTGCCAGTGGTGACCACCAACTGCTCCAACAACTACGGCCCCTGGCAGCACGGCGAGAAATTTATCCCCACCGTGATCCGCTCCTGCCTACTGCAACAGCCAATCCCGGTCTACGGCGACGGCAGCAACATCCGCGACTGGCTCTACGTCGAAGACCACTGCCGGGGCATCGACGCAGTGATTCGCAGTGGCAAGCCCGGCGAAACCTACAACATCGGCGGCTGCAACGAATGGGCGAACATCGGCATCGCCAAGCTGATCTGCACGCTGCTGGACCAGCGCCGCCCGCACCATGCCCCGCACGACCGGCTCATCAGCTTCGTCACCGACCGGCCCGGCCACGACTGGCGTTACGCCATCGACGCGGACAAGATGGCTAAGGCACTCCACTGGCAACCCCGCGAAACTTTCCAAACCGGCATTGCCAAAACCGTAGATTGGTATTTGGAGCGCCACGCTGCCGATCCCGCCTGGGGCGGGATGGCTTCAGCATGAACGCGCTGCGCCTGGGCCGCCGACTGGTGGTAATCGGTGGCATCCTCACTGCCATCGGCTTGGTCACCGGCTTCGCGGCGATGCTGAGCAGTGAACAGAGCCGGGTTCTGAACCTGCTGGGACTTGCGCCGGTCGGCGTATTACTGGCCTTCTGCGGTACGATCCTGGTGGTGTTGCACGAACCACGGCGTGTCGAACCCCCCACGGAACCCACGCCGCCTGTCGCTTCCAACACTCCTTCCGCCGAACCAAAACCATGAGCCATCCTGCGATCCATTCTGTGACCGATCCTGCAACCCATCCAGCCTTTGAGCGCTTACGCCGCTATCCCGTCCCCGCCCTGCGGCTGGAATATCAGGAATACCGACATCGCGCCACCGGCGCACGGCATCTGCATCTGGCCGCCGCCGATCCACACAATGCCTTCATGGTTGCCTTCCTCACTGTACCCCAGGATTCAACGGGCGTGGCCCATATTCTGGAACATACCTCCTTGTGCGGCAGTCAGCGTTATCCGGTGCGCGATCCGTTTTTCATGATGATCCGGCGCTCGCTCAACACCTTTATGAACGCCTTTACCAGCAGCGACTGGACGGCATATCCCTTCGCCAGCCAGAACAAAAAAGATTTCAACAATCTGCTGGACGTGTATCTAGACGCAACCTTTTTCCCGTTGCTGGACGAGCGCGACTTCGCCCAGGAAGGTCACCGGCTGGAATTCGCCAATCCAGAGGATTCTCAGTCAGAACTGGTGTTCAAGGGCGTGGTGTTCAATGAGATGAAGGGGGCGCTTAGCGCGCCGCCGCAGCGGCTGGGGCAAGCATTGCAGCAGCGGCTGTTCCCGACCACCACCTATCATTACAACAGCGGCGGCGATCCCGCCGCCATTCCCGACCTTAGCTACGCGCAACTGAAAAGCTTCCACGCCCGTCACTACCACCCCTCGAACGCGATTTTCCTAACGTATGGCGACATTCCCGCCGCCGAACACCAGGAGCGCTTTCAGAGCGGAGCGCTGCACCGCTTCCAGGCGTTGCCCTTGGATTTTGCCATTCCCGCTGAACAGCGCTACCACGCGCCGCTGGCTGAGCTGATCCACTATCCACTGGATCGTAGCGACGATCTGAGCGACCAGACTCATATCGTGCTGGGCTGGCTGCTGGGGCCGGTCACGGATGCGTTAGGGACGCTGCGGGCGCATCTGCTCAGCGATGTGCTGCTCGACAACAGCGATTCGCCGCTGCGCCATGCGCTGGAAACGTCCACGCTGGGTACAGCCCCCTCGCCGCTGTGCGGTTTTGACACCTCCACCCGTGAAGCGACCTTCGTGTGTGGCCTGGAAGGTTCCAATTCTGACCAAGCGGAAGCCGTCGAGGCGCTGATTCTCGGCGTACTGCGGCAGGTCGCCGCCACCGGCGTTCCCCAGCAAGCGGTCGATTCCGCCCTACATCAACTGGAATTGAGCGAGCGGGAAATCACCGGCGATGGATTTCCCTACGGCCTGCGCCTGCTGGTGGACGCCCTCACCCCGGCGATTCACGGCGGCGATCCGCTCACGGCGCTGGACAGCGATCCGTTGTTGGAGCAACTGCGCACGGAAAGCCGGGCCCCCGATTTCATCCCGGGCCTGATCGAGCAACTCTTGCTGGATAATCCGCATCGGGTGCGCTTGACCATGACACCGGATCCGACCCTGGCCGCCAAAGAAGCAACCGCCGAACGCGAGCGCCTGCTCGCGCTGCGCGCCGCGCTAACCGACGCAGAGCGGACCCGGATCGCCCAGCAAGCCCGCGCGCTGGCCGAGCGCCAACAGCAGCAGGATGACCCCGAACGGTTGCCACGGGTCGGCCTGGCCGATGTCCCAGCGGAGTTAGTCATCGCCGAGGGTATGCAACGCCCGGTTGGTCTGCTCCCGGCGACCTGGTACACCCAGGGCACCAATGGCATGGTCTATCTGCAAGCTGTGCTGGAGCTACCGACTCTGGACGCCGAGGAGTTGGATTTATTACCGCTGTTCTGCACCTGCCTGACCGAAGTTGGCAGCGCTGATCGCGACTATCGCGCAACCCAGGCCCGCCAAGCGGCAGTCACCGGCGGCCTCAGCGCCCGCGCCACTGTTCACGGCGGTATGGACGATGTGCGCGACAGCAAAGGCGCGCTGGTGCTGGTCGGCAAAGCCCTGGCGCGCAACCAGGCGGCGTTAGCGGACTTGTTATGGGAAACGCTGGCCGCCGCCCGCTTCGATGAAAAGCCGCGCTTGCGCGAGTTGGTGGCGCGCCTGCGCGCCCGCCGCGAGGAAGCCATTACCGGTCATGGCCATGTGCTGGCGCTAGCGGCGGCCAGCGCCGGGCTAAGTCCGGTGGCGGCGTTACATGATCGCTGGGACGGTTTGCGCGGCTTGCAGCGGCTCAAGGCGCTCGATCAGGCGCTGGATGAGAGCGAGGCGCTGCACGCCTTTGCCACTCGGCTGGAGCGGTTGCGCGACAAGCTGCAACAGCAACCCCGCCAACTCCTGATTATTAGCGAGGCCGGGCATCAAGACGCCATGGCCGACGCGCTAGCGGCCCGCTGGTGCAATGCGCAGACTGCGGCGACTCCATTCACCTTGCCGGCCCCGACAGCCCAGCCATCACGCCAGGGATTCCGCGTCAACACCCAAGTCAACTTCTGCGCGAAAGCATACCCCAGCGTCGCGCCCAATCATCCGGATGCGCCCGCCCTGCAGGTGCTGGGCGATTTTCTGCGCAACGGCTACTTGCACCGGGCGATTCGCGAGCAAGGCGGCGCTTACGGCGGCGGCGCGGGCTATCATCCGGACAGCGGCGCGTTTCGCTTCTATTCCTATCGCGATCCCCGTTTGGCCGCCACTCTGGCCGACTTTGACCACGCCCTCGACTGGCTGCACACCACCGCTCATCCCGCTCGCGCGCTGGAGGAAGCGATTCTGGGAGTTATCGCCGCCATCGACAAACCGGGTTCGCCCGCCGGTGAAGCGGCCAGCGCCTTTTTCGGCGCGCTGTTTGGCCGCACGCCGGAACAGCGACGGCGCTACCGGCAACAGGTGCTGCAAGTGACCCTGGACGATCTCCAGCGGGTGGCGACCATCTATCTTCAGCCAGAGCGGGCTAGCAGCGCCGTCTTAAGTTATGAGCAGGTGCTAGCAACGGAATGTCCAGACTGGACGATCAACGTGGTCTAGGCGGGCCATGAGGTAGCGCGAGCGCTGTGGGACGTGGCGGCTAAATTAGCCGCCACGCCGTTGTTATTGGCGTTTTTAGACCGAGTAGATTAACCTTAATTCGAACCAGGGATACAGAATGCTTGGATGCAACACCGGCCCGAAGGAACGCGGAATAAAGCCAATAAAAACACGCGAGCAACCACCATGGAAATCTTCGTCTACCACACGCCGGACCAAGTACCGGATTTGAACGCCAAGGCCCGCAAGGGCGGTTTGCAGTTGGATCTGCCGGCGTGCGCCATCGTGATTGACGTATTGCGCGCCACCACCACCATGGCGACTGCGCTCGAATCGGGCGCGGAAGCCATCCAGGTTTTCGATGATCTGGATGAGCTGTTTCGAGTTAGCAAACACTGGCCGAAAGAACGGCGGCTATTGGCTGGGGAGCGCGGCGGCGAAAAATTGGAGGGCTTCGATCTGGGCAATTCGCCGGCGGAGTGCACGCCGCAACGGGTCGGCGGCAAGCGGCTGTTTATGAGCACCACCAACGGCACCCGCGCCTTGGAGCGGGTGCGGCGGGTCCCAATCTTGTTGACCGCCGCCTTGACAAACCGTGCGGCGGTTGTAGATTTTCTGTTAGAAAAGCAACCACACACTGTATGGATCGTCGCGGCTGGTTGGCGTGGTGGCTTTTCATTAGAGGACACCATCTGCGCGGGGGCCATCGGCCATCTGCTGAATGTCGAACGCGACAGCGACTGCGCGGGGGATGATGAAGCCATCGCTGCGGTGGCGCTGTTCGAGCGCTGGCAAGATCGTCTGCCGCAATTACTGCGTTATGCTCATCACGGACGCGGCTTGGCGGCGCTGGGCTGCGAGGAAGATTTAGATTACTGCGCCCAGCTCGACAGTGTGAATGTGGTGCCACTGCAAATGGAGATGGGGGTTTTAAAAAGTGTAACTCCAGGCTAGCTCCCCTCTCCGCTCTCCAAAGCGTGGCGAAAAAATCCACGCTGTCTCTCTTAGCCTCCCGCTTCACCCTGTATCTTCATTACCTTGATCATGTTAGTGCTGCCGGATACCCCAATGGGCACGCCGGCGGTGAACACCACGATCTCGCCCTCCCGTACCATACCCTTGTTGAGCAGAAACTCGGTGGCGGCGCTTAATAGATCATCCACGGAAGTGACGACCGCGCCTAGCTGCAAGGGCATAATCCCCCAGACCAGCGCCAGTTTGCGCAAGGTGGCTGAATTGGGGCTGAAGGCCATCAAGGGTGCCAGCGGCCGAAACTTGGCCAAGCCCAGAACGCTGGCACCGCTGTGGGTGAAACCGACTAAATAGCGGGCGCGCACCTTGTCGGCCAGGTCCATGGTAGCAAAATGCACAGCCTCCTCGATCCGCAGGCACGCCTTGGCCAGCAGTTCCTCCTGGGTCAATACATTCTTCTTCATTAATGTCTTGAAGATATCACTAGCTTCGACACTACCGGCGATAGCCGTCATCATCCGCACCGCCGCCACCGGATACTGACCGACAGCGGTTTCTCCCGACAGCATCACCGCATCGGCACCGTCCAGAATCGCATTGGCCACGTCATTGGCCTCGGCGCGGGTCGGCCGGGGATTGTTAATCATCGATTCCAGCATTTGGGTGGCAGTAATCACCGGCTTACCCGCGATATTGCACAGCCGGATAATGGTTTTCTGCATCAGCGGCACGTCTTGGGGCGAGGTCTCCACCCCCAGATCGCCACGCGCCACCATAATCGCGTCCGCCACAGCGATAATAGCCTCAATATGCTGGAAAGCTTCAGGTTTCTCGATCTTGGCGATGATCGGAATTTTGCGACCGTAGGTCGCTAACATAAACTCGACCAGCTCCCTCACGTCCTCGGCGTCTCGCACGAACGACAGCGCCACGTAATCCAAGTCATGATCGTAAGCGAACTGCAAATCGGCGCGATCTTTCGCGGTGATCGCCGAAATCTTCAGTTTGATGTTGGGCAGATTGACACCCTTGCGCGGTTTCAGCCGACCGCCGTTGACCACCCGCGTAAGGATTTCTCGGCCTTCGATGCGCTCGACGGTCAATTCGAACAGTCCATCATCGATCAATATCCGATCGCCGGACTTCACCTCCTCGTGCAGGCTGCGGTGGTCGATGGCGATTTTCTTAACGCCCTCATACACCCCGCCCACCCGATCGTCGGTGGTCAGCACCAGCGTATCGCCAGCCGACACCTCTAGAAAGTCACCCTCTAACTGGCCAAGCCGAATCTTTGGACCCTGTAAATCCTGAAAAATGGCGATATAGCGCTGGAGTCTCTGCGCAGCTTCCCGCACCAGCCGCGTGGACAGGGCATGATCGTCGTGCGTGCCGTGGGAAAAATTCAAGCGGATCACGTCAGCCCCTTCAACCAGCAAGCCAGCAATGACCTCGGAATTACGGGAATTCGGCCCCAGTGTCGCCACAATTTTGGTGAACTTCATGATTTTCGCCATATCGGATAATGCCCCCAGTCGGGAAAATTCTTAAATATAAATTAAGTCAATAACTTATCATCATAGTACGCATTAAGAGTGTAGTGGATGCAAGCGCTGTCCTCAAAGTGATTTGGGTGACTGGCCACTTTTGCCGGGGATTCGGGCGGCAATTCGCGCCAACCAGATTAAACTGATACCAGCCATCCGCAACCCTCGCTCCCGGCCCTTCTCTCTCGTCGTCGGTGCGGGGAGCTAACGAACCCATGCGAGGATTTTCGATGACTGACGTTTTCACCCGTATCCTGCGAATCGATCTGCCCGAAGCGCTGCAATGCGACGAATCGGGCAAGAATCCAGCTTTTACGATCAGCTTCGTCACCGACGGAGTGGTTCCTTTTCCGCAAGTGATCTTGCACGCGCCGGACGGCCAACAACTGCTCAAGGGCGACGCGATCCGGGCCAGCGCCGACAGCGGCGGCGAGTACACCTACACCGCCAGCGTTCCGGCCGGGCTGCTGTGGGCCAACACCATCAACGTGCAGGTGGAAGGTTGCCGCAAGGCCGACATCCAGCAGTCCGGCGGCGGCGACTGGATCAAGGCGTTCGGTCAATTGCGAATCGCGCCGAACGCCAAAGCCCAGCCAGTCATCCGGGTGGCGACCGGGCCGAGCGATACGCCGGTCAAGCTGTATTTCGGCATCCACAAACACATGCACCAGCCCTACTACAACGCCACCGACCGGCGGTACTGGGACGGTGAAAAGGACGGGATTTTCGGGGCGCGCGGCGGCCCCTACACCCACTTCATCCCGACCGCCGTGCGCCAGTACATCGGCGGCGGTCTGCCCCACGCCGGACTGTCCACCAGTTGGAGCGGCTCGCTGATCGAGCAACTGGACCGCTGCGCCGCCGATGGTTTTTGCGGCGGACGTTTCGGCGGCTGGAACCACGAGCTGCGCGCCGTCGCCCAAGACCAGACCGCGCTCGGCCATCCCCGCGTCGATTTCAGCGCCTTCGGCTTCTTCCATCCGCTGATGGCCTTGACCCCGGCCCGCAACATCGTCAAGCAGGTGGAATGGCATCGCGGCATCATCCGCGCGGCGTTCGGCATCGAGGCGTCCAGCGTGATGTTCCCGCCCGAGACCGCTTTCCATGTCCGCATGATTCCGGCGCTGAACCAGGCCGGCATCAAAGCGGTGATTTACGACTCGATCCACCGCTTCCGGGCGTGCAAGGATTATCCCTACGCCGGCATCAACGAGGGGATGCTGCCGCCCAATCCCGCCGAGCAGGTCAACCCGCCGGTCAACGACTGGCTGCAACTGCGCAACATCTGGGCGGGGTCGAAGATTTCGCCGAGCCTGCTGCGGCCGGAGTATGTGCAATACGAAGACCCGGAAGGCAAGGTTCACAAAATCATCGCGGTCCCGGCGGAACGCTACATCGGCAACGAGGACGCGCGGGGCGGCTTCGGCGCGCTGCAATATCCCGACGTGCTGGGGCAGGTCTACAACCGGATCGTCGATACCGGCACCTTCGACCCCAAGCATCCGCCGTTCTTCCTGCTGCATTCCGACGGCGACAACCACGGCGGCGGCGCGGACAGCTACTACAACCACAACACCGGCCAACTGGTGCAATGGTTGCAGGGCGATCCGCGCTTTGAACTCACCACGGTGCACGATTATCTGGACCGTTTCCCGCCCGATCCCACGCAAGCCGCGCACATCGAGCCCGGTTCCTGGAGCGGCGCGGACAACGGTGACCCGCAGTTCATGAAGTGGTTCAGCCGCTATGACCAGCCCTACTCGCCCGATCTCAATTCCTGGGCGGTGCTAACGGCGTTTCAGAATGTGGTACATACGCTGGAGGACGCCTACCCCGGCAAGCCGTGGCTGGACGACCTCAGTCGGCTGATGCTGACCGCCGAAACCAGTTGCTACTGGTATTGGACCGGCCAGCATATTTGGGATCAGCAAGTGACCAACGCCGCCAACGCCGGTTACGAAAAGGCCAAAAGCGCGGTGGACGCCGTGCTGGCCGCTGGCCGGGACAAAACCGGCCCGACCATTTTCGCGCCGTGGGTCACGCCGGAAAATCCGGGCGGCAAGCGCTGGGGCCAGGGTTGTCTGCTCGACGCGCCGCGCGAGGGTACGGTGCATACCTTCGTGTACGATATCACGGGCTTGAAGCGGGTGACGCTGATGTTGCGCGCCGCTGCCGGCGAAACGCGCATCGCCATGACCGATCACGGCCCGTATCCGTCGCAGACCGGCGCGGCGATCACAGCCCGTTACTTCACCGCTCAACTGCCGGTCGGCGCCGGCGATGTGCGTTATTACATCGAGGCCGAGGACGGCAAGGGCAATCTTGCGCGCGGGGCCTTGGAGCGGGTGTATTTGGCTTGAAGGCCCCGCCGGTTGCGCGTGGCGGCTGGAGCACTGACCCCGGTTAAATCTCCACCACGCCGACGGCGCTTTCCGTTTTAGTCCTGCCGCGCTGCTCGCGGATCACTTCGGCCAGAATCGCCAGGCCGCGATCCAGTTGCTCTGGCGTGGCGTGGCTGAAATTGAGCCGCATGAACGCGCCGTGCTGGGCGTTGGCGCTGGCGAAGAAGGCTTCGCCCGGCATGAACGCCACCTTGCGCTCCAGCGCCCGCACCAGCAGGGCGCGGGTGTCGCCGCCGCCCTTGAGCCGCACCCAGAAGAACAGACCGCCGTTGGGTGGAGTCCATTCCGCCAGTTCGCTGAGATGCCGGGTCAAGGCGGCTTGCATGGCGTCGCGCCGTTCGCGGTAAAAAGCCCGCAGCCGCTCCAGATGCGCGGGATAATCAGAGGAATGCAGAAAGCGGGCGCACCACCATTGGCCGATGCGGTTGGTGTGCAGATCGGTCGATTGCTTCAAGCGCACCAGATAGGGATGCACGTTTTCGGAAGCCGCGATATAGCCGACGCGCAAGCCGGGAATGCCGGTCTTGGAAAAAGTGCCCATATACATCCAGGTATCGTCCTGGCCGAGACGGGCGCACAGCGGCCGGCGATCCACCGCTTCGTAGGCCAGTTCCCGATAAGGCTCGTCCTCCAGCAGCGGGGTTCCGCTGTCGCGCAGGATGTCGGCCACCATCGCGCGGGTCGCCGTGTCGTAGCACACCCCGGCGGGGTTCTGAAAGGTGGGAATCAGATAAACGAACGCCGGACGGTGGCGTTGAATGGCCTGGTACAACTGATCCGGCTCGATGCCGCGCGCCGTCAGCGGCAATTCCTCGAAGCGCGCGCCAAACAGCCGGAACGATTGCAAGGCGGCCAGATAGCTCGGCGCTTCCACCGCCACGGGGGTGCCGGGGTCGATGTAAAGCTTGGAGACCAGGTCGATCCCCTGTTGCGATCCGGTGGTCACCAGGACCTGCTCCGGGCGGCAACGCAAGCCGAGCGCTTCGAGTTGCCCGGCGATGGCGGCGCGCAATTCCGGCTCGCCGTCGGTGGTGCCGTACTGGCTCAATTCCGGCGGCAGCGCGGTCAAGTCCAGAGAGGGCATCGCCTCGCGGGCCGGCAGGCCGCCAGCGAAGGAAATGATGTCGGGTTTTTGGGTCAGGGCCAGCAGTTCCCGAATCAGGGAACTGGTCAGGCGGTCGATACGTTCGGAGAACATGGTCTGGTGTCCGCGCGGTTCAATGTTTGGGTTGCGGTTTGAAGCCCGGCCACTCCTCCTGACCCGGCATCTGCAAGTGCCAACCGCGCTCCCGCAGGTTCCGCAGCACCTCCGCCGGGTCTTCCCGCGCCAGCCTGCGTTCCTCGGTCAGATCCAGTTCCATGACGTAAATCGGCTGGCCCAGCATGTCGAGCAGCGGTTTGGGAACGCCGGAAAAATCATCCCGGTTGGCCAGGTAAAGATAGGCGTCCTGTTTTTTGCGGCTTTTGTAGATCGCGCACTGCATGGGCGCATCTCCGGGAACAAGGGTTAGGACGGACAGGATATAATGCTTGGAGCTAGATAAAAACAAACGGATTAGCGGCCATGCACCGGCTTAGCCTGATTTTGTGGGTTCCTTTTTTCGGCGCGATCCTGGTCGCTTTATTGCCCGCCGCCCAGCCGCGCCTGATTCGCGGGGTCGCCTTATTTCACGCCGCCCTGGCCTTGCTCCTGTCGTGGAGCCTGCTGATTCCGTTTGACCGGAGCACGGCGGCGCTGCAATTCGTCGAACAGGTGGTGTGGAGTTCCACCATCGGCGTTTCCTACGCGCTGGGCGTGGATGGCCTATCGCTGCCGCTGGTGTTGCTCGGCACGCTGCTCACCACCGTGGCGCTGCTGGCCTCGGATAAGGTGACGACCGGCGTCAAGGGTTATCACGCCTGGCTGTTGATTCTCGAATTCGCCATGCTCGGTGTGTTCATGGCCCAGGACTGGTCGCTGTTTTTCATGTTCTGGGAACTGACCCTGATCCCGCTGTTTTTCCTGATTGACCTGTGGGGCGGGGAAAAACGCCACGCCGCCAGCCTCAATTTCGTGCTGTACACCATGGGCGGGTCGATCTTCATGCTGATCGCCCTCATCATGATTTATCAGGAAACCCCGCAGCATTCCTTCGCGATGGCCACTATGGCCAACGCGGCGGTGACGCTGCCGCGCAGCCAACAAGTGTGGCTGTTGCTGGCGTTTCTGGTTGGCTTCGGGGTGAAAATCCCCATTTTTCCACTGCACGGCTGGCTGCCGCTGGCCCACGTCGAAGCGCCGAGTCCAGTCAGCGTGCTGCTCTCTGGCATCCTGTTGAAGATGGGCGCTTACGGGCTGTTACGGGTAGTGGGGATCTTGCCGGAGGCGTCCGTGCTGTTGCAGCCCTTGCTGGTCGGCATCGCGCTGGTCAGCATTCTGTACGGCGGGTTGCTGGCGTGGCGGCAGACCGATTTGAAGGCGATGATCGCTTATTCCTCGGTCAGCCACATGGGCGTGGTGGTGCTGGGCATCTCGACTCTGAACGAGATCGGCTTGCAGGGCGCGACCTTGCAGATGGTGGCGCACGGGCTGATCGCCGGGGCGCTGTTCTTGCTGGTCGGCCTGCTGTACGAGCGCACCCACAGCCGCGAACTGGCCGATTACGGTTCGCTGGTGCGGGTGACGCCACGCTTCACCTTCCTGATGACGCTGGCGTTATTGGCCGGGATGGGAATGCCGGGCCTAGCCGGGTTCGTGGCCGAACTGCATGTGTTGATCGGCGGCTTCGCGCAATGGGGCTGGCTGATGGTGCTGGCGAGCGTCGGGGTGCTGTTGAGCGCGGCCTACGCGGTGCGCACCATCGGCGGCTTGTTCGCCGGGCCGATCCGGCCGGAACTGGCGCAGATGCCGGACATGCGACCGCTGGAACTGGCGGCCGCCGTTCCCCTGGTGGCAGGTTTGTTGCTGATGGGCCTGTTGCCGGCCTCCATCGTGGCTTTGAGCAGCGCCAAGGTCGCCGAATGGGCCGCGCTGTTCAGCCGCTTGCCGTAGGAGAGCACCATGTCCGCATCCGTTGCCCAGCCCGCAACCGACCTGCCGCTCACTCCCCGACAGCGGGTCGAACACGCCATCGCTCATCTGGATCACGTCTTGCCGGGGCAAGCGCCGATCCTGAATTTCGTCCATCACAACACCCTGCACGGCTACCAGCATCTGCCGTTTGAGGAGGCGCTGGCCGCCGCCGAGGCGCTGACCGGGATTCATCCCTATCTGCCCGATGCGGCCTTTCGCAAGCTGTTTCGGGCGGATCGCATCGTCGCCGCCGATTTGGAGGCGGTGTTTGCCCAACGGCCGGAACTGGAGATGGAGCGGGTGCTGGCACGGACGGGGGATCGCGCCATTCACCGGGGTGAGGTGCTGCACATCGCGCTGGTGTATGGCGTCGAGCCGCTGGCCTTGAACGATCTGATCTGGCGCATTGAGGAGTTGCAGGCGCCCCGCCAGTTTGCCGAGGACGTACCGGATGCTGCCCGTCAACGCTTGCTGGCGAGCGCGGGCCGGGAAGGTCTGGCCGATAGCGGCGCGGCGCTGGAGGATTTATGGCGGGCCTGTCTGGAAGGCTTTCAGTTACCGGCCTTCGATCTCCACCCGGAAGAATTGGTCGATTTGCAACTGAATGTCGCCAAGTCGTTGCTGGCGCGGTTTCGTGAGGCGGGCGAGACGGACGCCGAGGGGCCGGTCGTCCACAAGCGGATGCAGGCCGAAGCCGCCGCCTTGCTCGACCGTTTGTTCGGTGACGTAGGCGATGGGAGCACGCTGCGCGGCGTGTTGCGGAGTTTGACCGGCCAGGATCTGTTCGATCAGGTGCGGCCCTATCTGATCCGGCTATCCGCCGCCTATCTCGACGAGGGCCTAGCGGCCTGGAACCTGCCCGACCGGGCGGAAGGCTTGTATGCAGCGTGGCGGCGATTGATCGAGCGCGATCCGGCTTGGTCGTTCGCCGGGCTGCCGCACGGGCGCAAGACGGTGGCGAGTTGGCCGACCGATCCGATGGAGGCGGTCATTGCCGAATTGTGGCGCCTGGAAATCCCCGAAGACTGTTGGGAAGGCTATTTAACGCGGCTGGCGCTGGAACTGCCGGGCTGGTCGGGGATGGTGAACTGGCGACAACAGCATCCCGCCTATCCGGCGAATCAGCAAAACCCGGTCGCGCTGGTCGATTATCTGGCGGTGCGGCTGGGTCTGGATCGGCTGTGGATTGAGCAGTGGTGCCGGGATCATTGGGCTATCGCAGGCACGCTGCCGGCCTTGCGTGACTATTTCACGGCGCGACCGGCGGAGGCGCTGGCGCGACACGCTTTATACGCCGGGCAGTTGCCGGAGTATCTGGCCAGCCGGGCGCGGGAACTGGCGGAGCACCACGCCCCGCTGGCCGCCTGGGATACGCTGGCCGATATGATCTGGACTTGGCTGCACAGCCCGGTGGCCGCCGAAGCGGACAGCCACACCGTGCACGGCAGCGCGTGGCGCTTGTTCCGGCTGGCGCAGCATCTGGGCCTGTCCGGCGGTGCAATCCGGGCGCTGACGCTGGTCGACCTGGAACGGCTGCTGGAACCGTTGGACGCCCTATCGGCTCCAGTGCGCGGCGCGCTGTGGCAATACGCCTACGAGCACCATTACCGCGATGGGCTGATCAACGCCCTGGCCAACAATCACGGGCGCTGGCCGCTGCGGCAAGAGCGACCACAAGCGCAACTGGTGTTTTGCATCGACGACCGCGAGGAAGGCATCCGCCGCCATCTGGAGGAAGCCAACCCGCGGATCGAGACTTTCGGCGCGGCCGGGTTCTTCGGGGTGGCGATGAACTGGCGCGGCCTGGACGACCAAAGCGTGACGCCGCTGTGTCCGGTGGTGGTCACGCCCGCCCACGAGATTCGCGAGGTCGGCCGACCCGGCGCGGAAGCCGAATTGACGCTGCACAACCAGCGGCGGGATTTGCGCGGTCGCCTCGGCGCGTTCTACCAGAACATCCGGCGCAACCTGTGGTCTTCGGCGCTGGTGATCGACGCGCTGGCCCCGGCGGTGTTGCCGGTGCTGGCGGGCAAGATTTTCGCGCCGCGCCAGCAGGGGCAACTGGTGGGAGCCATCCAGCAACAGTGGGTGCCGGATGCACCGACCGTCGTGGCGATGACGGCGACCGACGCGACTGCACCCGCGACGCCGGAACAACCGCGCCTGGGCTTCACCGACGCCGAGCAAGCCGACCGGGTGGCGGGCCTGCTGCGCAACATCGGCCTGACCCGGCAATTTGCCCCTATCGTGCTGCTGATGGGCCACGGCTCAATGAGCCAGAACAACCCGCATCTGGGTGCTTACGACTGCGGCGCGTGCGGCGGGCGGCACGGCGGGCCGAACGGGCGCACCTTCGCGGCGATGGCCAACCGGCCGGTGGTGCGGGAATTGTTGGTCGAGCGCGGTATCACCGTGCCAGCCGATACCTGGTTCGTCGGGGCCGAGCATAACACCTGCGACGAGTTCATTACCTTTTACGACCGCAGCGATGGTCCGCCAGCAACGGAACAGGCGCTGCGGGCGCTGCAACCGGAACTGGATCGCGCCTGCGCGCTGTCCGCACAGGAACGCTGCCGCCGCTTTGCTTCCGCACCGCGTGATCCCGCGCCGGAACAGGCGTTGCGCCATGTTGTTGGCCGGTCACGGGATTTCAGCCAGGCCCGGCCGGAACTCGGTCACGCCACCAACGCTGCTGCTTTGGTCGGTCGGCGGACGATGAGCCAGGGCGTGTTTCTGGATCGGCGGGCATTTTTGATCTCTTACGATCCGACCCAGGACCCGACCGGCGCGGTGCTGGAAAACATTTTGCTGGCGGTGGGGCCGGTGGGCGCGGGCATCAATCTGGAATATTACTTTTCCACGGTCGATAACGAGCGGCTGGGCTGCGGCACCAAGACGCCACACAACGTGACCGGCCTGTTCGCGGTGATGGAAGGCGCGAGCAGCGACCTGCGCACCGGTTTGCCGCGCCAGATGATCGAAATTCACGAGCCGGTGCGGTTGCAAATCGTGATTGAGGCGCGCACCGAGATTCTGGCCGCGATTTACGGCCGTCAACCCGGGTTGCGCGAACTGATCGGCAACGGTTGGATTCATGTCATCGCCAAAGACCCGGACAGCGGGGAATTTACGATCTTCGATCCGGCGCGCGGCTTTATCCCGTGGGCCGGGCCGGTGCGGCCGCTGCCGGTGCGCGCGCGCTCCGGCGACTGGTATCGGGGCCACACCGAGCCGCTGCCACCGGCGTTGATTGGGGAAGCAGGATGAGAAGAGCGGGATTCAGATGAACCGACTATCCGCCTTGCCCTTCGTAAATTTGGGAACGAATCTGACTCCAGTTTCCTTGCTGAATTTCAACGTGCAGGCCATTACCCGGAAATGTTGCCCGGCGCATTTGGAAAGAGGTTTTATTGGTACCTTGCTGTTGCAAGAAACTGCGCAAGGCGCTTTCTAGCACTTCCTGTAAGGTGGTTTGATATTCAGAGGTATAGCGTTTGATTTCTTCAAACAAGATGTCGTTCAACTCTAACGTGATTTTCATATCATATACTCATATCTTGCTGAGGCAAAGATAATAATATTGAAATAGTTTTAAATCTAGATAGAGAAAGCTAGCGCTAGCTATGAACAAAGAATTGCTTGATACAGTAAGTGCTATTGCTACACTAGCAACCCCTATCTTAATTGTTATTCTAGGTGGGATAGGGTGGCTAATCCAAAAAAAATTAGAATCTTCAAAAACAAAGCAAGATATGCAATTAACAAGAATACGTGAACTTGAAGACAAACTGCGTGAAGATCGAATTTCTACATATAACGCTTTACTCGAACCGTTTTTTCTTCTTTTCACAACTGAGGCTGCATTTGCTAATGATCAAAAATATTCTGGAAAGAACAGGAATGATCTTGCCATGTCAATGATGCTGTCAGTTGAGTATCGTCGAATTGGCTTTAAACTGTCACTCGTAGCAGATGATGAGGTTATTCGTGCATATAATCGCCTTATGCAATTTTTCTATCATACTGAAGAAGATTCTCGTGAGATTGAATTAAAGACTTCACATTGGATAGCACTTATAAGCATACTTCTTCTAGAAATTCGTAAGAGTATGGGTAATAAATCGAGCGACCTTGATCGTTGGGAAATGATTGAATGGTTTATGCGGGACGCATCAAAAATGAAAACTACTTATGAAAATAGTTTACAAGATGAAAGGCGATCTCGTTCTCACTGAAGATAATTATCAGGTCGCATCACGCGAAATCTCAGAATTCTTCGACCACGAACCGGAACCAGGCTCACCGGACGGGGATCGTTTTGAAGTATTGCTGGCATTGGTGGAAGCTTATGAAACTCAACACTTTCCGATTGAGTTACCCGATCCCGTAATGGCTAACCAATTTCGGATGGAACAAATCAGCCTGACGCCCAAAGCGAGGCGCTAAACATGTTGGCATGGTTGGTAGCCCTCCTTCCCGCGTTACCCTTAGCCGCCGCCTTGTGGCTCGGCACGGCCATTCTGTTCGGACACGCCAGCGGCGAAATCCACGAGCGGCGCACCAGCCGCATCGTGCTAGCGGCTTTGGGCGCGTCCTGCGCCTCGGCGCTGATCTTGGCGGTGGCGCGCTTCACTGGCGAGTTGCCCGATGCGGTGTCGTTCGGCCGTTGGCTGAGCAGCGGCAACTATCGGGTTGATCTGGTATTCGCCACCGACGCGCTGAGTCTGACGCTGGCGGTATTGGCGTCGCTGCTCTGTCTGCTGGTCGCGCGCTTCGCCGTGAACTACATGCACCGCGAGGCCGGATTTCATCGGCTGTTCATGGTGGTCAGCCTGTTCGCGGCGGCGATGGCGCTGCTGGTCACCGGCGGCAATGCAGTGCTGACCTTCATCGGCTGGGAAATCGCCGGGTTGTGCTCCTATCTGCTGATTGGCTTCTTTCAGGATCGGACCACCGCCGCCGCCAACGCCACGCGAGTGTTCGTGACCAACCGGGTCGGGGATGCGGGCTTTCTGTTAGGGATCGGGTTGGCGTTTTATTGGCTGGGCAGTGTGGACTGGGAAGCGATCAGTATGGGAGCGGCGGGATTGAGCGCGACCCAGGCCAGCGTGTTAGCCGGTTGCTTCCTGCTGGCGGCGATCACCAAATCGGCGCAAGTGCCGCTCGCGCCGTGGCTGGCGCGGGCGATGGAAGGGCCGACCCCATCCAGCGCGCTGTTCTACGGCGCGGTGATGATCCATGCCGGGGTTTATCTGGTGTTGCGGCTGCAACCGCTGTTCGAGCAGTCGCCGCTGCTGATGGCGGTCATGGCCTTGATCGGGCTGGCGAGTGCGCTGTATGGCTTCGTGGCCGGACTGGCGCAGACCGACATCAAGAGCGCGCTGATTTTTGCCACGACCGGCCAGGTCGGGTTGATGTTTCTGGCCTGCGGGCTGGGCTTCTGGCACTGGGCGCTGCTGCATCTGTGCTGTCACGCCATCTTTCGCGGCTATCAATTCCTCAGCGCGCCGTCGATCCTGCACCAACTGCGGGAACGCACCCGCCCGGCGCCGGAGTGGCTGGCGCGGCGGCGCGGACTGTACGCGGCGGCGTTCCAACGGTTCTGGCTGGAAGAGGCCGCCAACTGGGGCGTGGTGCGGCCGGTACACTGGCTGGCGCGGCAGGCCAATCATTTCGATGCCGCCGTGGTGGATCGGGCGACCGGCTTGCCCGCGCCCACGGTGCAAGTGCTCTCGTCGCTGGCGCAATGGGAAGAACGCCAGCTCGGCGCAGGCCGATTCTTGGAACGCGCGCCCGATGCGCGAGATCAGGGCCAGGGCGTGGTCGGCCGCATGACCGAATGGGTCGCGGGGGCCTTCCATCGCTTTGAAGAGCAGATGGTGTTCAAGGGGATCAGCCAAGGCATTGTTTCGACCAGCCACCGGCTGGGAACCCGTTTGAGCCAAGTAGAACGCCTGCTGCGGCGGTCGTGGTGGTGGGTCGCGGCGCTGGTGGGGGTGCTGGCGATCATCGTCGCTGTCGGCGAGATGTTGCACCGACAGGGTGGCGGCGAGTTCCCGCTGCTGAGCGCGTTGCTGGTAGTGCCGCTGGTCGGGATCATCGCCGATTTTCGCGGCCGGCAGGCGCGCAGCGCCTTCGCTTTGGGCTTGACGGTGGCGGGCGTGGAGCTGGGGCTGACACTGTATTTGCTCGCGCAATTTCAACCACACGCGCCGGGGTTGCAATTCGTCGAGCGGATCGAACTCTTTTCGTGGCTGCCCTATCACGTCGGGGTCGATGGGGTCGGCGTGCTGTTTCTGCCGCTGACCGCGTTGTTGACCCTGTTCGTCATGCTGTACGCGCAGCCGCACCGCTGGGAACAGCCGGGGGCGTTCGTGGCGAACATTCTCGGCGTGGAACTGGCGCTGATGGGGATGTTCACCGCGCTGGACCTGCTGCAATTCTGGCTGTTCGCGCTGGCGGAGGTGATTCCGGCCACCCTGCTGATCCAGCGTTGGGGCACCAGTCCGGCGCGCGGGCGAGCGGCGGCGCAATACGTGCGGGCGATGCTGGGTGGCTTGGCGGGGCTACTGGCGGGGATCGTGCTGCTGGGCTGGCATCATGCGGCGGCGGCGGGACAGTGGTCGTTCGACCTGCCGGCGCTGCTGGCGACGCCGGTTCCGGCCGGGCAACAATCGTTTATGTTCATTCTGTTATTCGGCGGCTTGGCGGTGCGGCTGGCGCTGTTCCCGTTCCATTCCTGGCTGCCCATCGTCGCCAAGCACGGTACGGTGGCGATTGGTATGGTGTTGCTGGTCGGGGCGAAGGTCGGCGTGTATGCCTTGCTGCGCTTCGTGTTGCCGCTGCTGCCGGATGCCGCCCAACAGTGGGCCGGCTGGATTGCCGCGCTCGGTTTGGCGGGGATGGTGTACGGCGCGCTGCTGGCGGTGTTGCAGATCGATCTGCGCCGCTTGCTGGCCTTCGGCATCGTCAGCCAGACCGGGGTGTTGATGGCGGGGTTATTCTCGCTGAAAGCGGCTGGCTTAAAAGGCGCGCTGTTGTTGAGCCTGAATCTGGGGCTGGCGGCGGCGGGGTTGTTCGTCGCGGCGGGGTTATTGAACCGTCGGCTGAACACCACGCGCTTTCAACGTTTGGGCGGCTTGTTCGATGCGCTGCCGTTGCTGGGGCTGATGTTCCTGGTGGTGGTGCTGGGCAGTATCGCCATGCCGGGAACGCCGGGTTTCGAGGCGGCGCATCTGGCGCTGGAAGGCACGCTGGAAGCGTTCGGCTGGGGGGTGGCGACGGTCGCTGCGTTCGGCAATGTGCTCGCCGCCGGTTATCTGCTATGGGCCTATCAGCGGATTTTCCTGGCCCGCAATCCCAAAGTCGCCGCGCGCACTCTGCACGACTTGCGCAATCGGGAACTCATCATGGCGGCTTTGCTGTGCGCGGTGATGATCGGGGTCGGTTTATACGCCGATCCGTGGATCAGAATGATTGGGGAATCTGTGGAGAATGTGGCGCGGGTGTTTGAGGCAGCGGGGCATTAAACTTGTAATTTAATACTTAGGGCTTGGGATTAGATGAGATGAAAGGCAAAATCTCTGATTGGAAAGATGACAAGGGATTTGGTTTTATTAGAGGGCACGAGCAGTCAGATAAAATTTTTTTCCATATCTCTGATATAAAGACAAAGGGAAGAAGGCCAAAAATAGATGATTTAGTAGAGTTTGAGATAGCTCAAGATTCTCAAAAAAGATTAAAAGCTAAAAATATTGTTATTGAAAGTTTACCAGCTAAGCGAGGTCATCAAGTAAATTATAGTAATGTTGCACCTCCAAAAAAGACAATCCTCGATTATCTTTCAATTGCTGTTTTATTTATCTCAATTGGGAGTGGTATCTTTGTTTTATATAAAACTCAAGACGTTAATAAAATTATTCTGCTTGGTGTTTTCGTGTTAATCTCAATAGCGATCTTTTTGAGAGATAAAACCCCTAAAGAAAAAGTTTTCACTTGTGCTCGCTGTAAATCAATTGCGAGTTTTGATAAAAGAACAATAAAGGCATGGAATGCTGGATTCGATAAACTTTACTGTATTGCCTGCCATAAGCAATGGTTAGAAGCTCACTCTCACCAGCAAGTTATTAGAAGCAGGCAAAGCACAAGTGGATGTCTCGGTATTTTTGTCTTACTTGTATTACTACCAATACTAATGCTTACCAGCATATATGAATGGTTTTCTTAGCACTGTTATGAATATTCAAATAGCCACCACCGAACCTGAAATCACCGCCTGCTTTCCCGCAATGCACGAATTACGCCCCCATCTTGCAGAAGCGGAGTTCGTCGCCCAAGTGCAGCGCCAAATGCAACAGCACAGCTATACGTTGGTTTATCTCACGGTCGGAGATCAGGTGGTCGCGGCAGCCGGTTATCGGGTCACCGAGTTTCTGTATTCTGGGAAGATGTTTTATGTCGATGATCTGATCTGCCGGAGCGCGTTTCGCAAGCACGGCTATGGCGGCAAACTACTGGATTGGTTGCTGGAAAAAGCTGAAGAACTGTCCTGCGCACAATTCCATCTGGATTCCGGCGTCTATCGTCACGACGCCCACCGGCTTTATCTGGGCCGAAAGCTGCACATCAGTTCCCACCACTTTTCCAAGGAGCTTGGCAACAGTGCCGCCTAATCTCGAATCACTGCCGGCTGCCGATCCGCTCGGTTTTCCCATCTTGAGCGTGCTGATTGGCCTGCCCGTGCTCTGGGCCTTGGGGCTGGCGTTCCTGCGCGACCAGCGCACCGTCCGCGTGGTGGCGCTGATGGGGGCTGGACTGGAATTGCTGCTGTCGCTGGTGATGCTGGCTGCCCTGCGCCCGGAGGTGGCCGGGATGCAGTTGGTAGAACGGGCAGCCTGGATTCCCAGCCTGAACGTACACTATCTGGTCGGCATTGACGGGATTGCGGCGCTGTTTCCGCCGCTGACGGCTTTGCTGTTCTGCGCGGTGATTCTCGCATCCTGGACCAGCATCCAGTCGATGCCCCGCTTGTATTTCGCTCTGCTGTTAGCGCTGGAAGGCGTGACGGTGGGCGTGTTCTGCGCGCTGGATTTGGTGCTGTTCTTCCTCTTCTGGGAATTAACGCTGGTGCCGATTTATTTTCTGGTCAGTTTGTGGGGCATCGGCCCGGAGCGGCGCTATGCGGCGGTTAAATATACTTTATTCATGTTGGCCGGCGGAATTCCGCTGCTGTTCGCCATTCTATTGCTTGGGCTTTATCACTCTACCGGTAGTGGCGCACCGGGGCTGGGCGCGCTGATTTTCGATTATCCAACGCTGCTCGAACGGCCACTGCCCACGGAATTGCAAGCGCTCGTCTTCTTGTTGTTATTCGTCGGCTTTGCGGTAAAAGCACCCCTGTTTCCATTTCATACTTGGCTGCCGACCGTGCTGCGGGAAGGCCCGGTCGGCTTGAGCGCACTGTTAGTCGGCCTCAAACTCGGCGCGTTCGGTATCCTACGTTTTGCCGTGCCGCTGGCCCCGACGGCGGCGCGCGAGTACGTCTGGCTGATGGCCGGGTTGGGCTTATTCGGGATGTTGTACGGGGCGCTGGTTGCATTGCGTCAGTCCAACCTGCGGCTGATGCTGGCGTTTTCCAGCGTCAGTCACGTCGGGCTGGTAATTGCTGGTATCGCTGCGCTGAACTTGCAAGGGGTGCAGGGCGCGGTGTTTCAACTGGCCAACTTTGGGGTCATCGCGGGCGGTTTAGTGCTGCTGACCGGATTTCTGCACCATCGGCTCGGCTCAACCGACTTGGCCAGCCTGGGCGGCCTGGCCCAACCGCTGCCCTTGCTGACCGGCTGTTTTCTGCTGCTCGGTATGGCCTCCATCGGCTTACCCGGCACCAATGGCTTTGTCGCGGAACTGCTGATTCTGCTCGGATTGTTGCAGGTTTCACCCGGCCTGGCCGTGGTGGCGGTGCTCGGCGTGATTCTGGGCGCAGCTTATTTCTTGAGTTTCTTCCGATACGCCTTTCTGGGGCCGGTGAGCGATAAAACCGTCGCCTCGGCGGCAGACCTACGCCCGCGCGAATTGCTGGTCGCCTGTGTGCTGGGGTTATTGGTGCTGGCGGGCGGCTTGTTCCCCAACCCAATCCAGAATCTCACCGCCAGCGCAGCGAACGCCTGGGTCGTGCGAATCGAGGCGGGGCAGTCGACCGGGATGACGGACGTATCGCCGCATTCAGGGCCAGTGATCGCTACCGGTTCGCTTTATAATGCGACCTTATTCCCAAGAGCGCCGACGGTTGCCCCATGACCAATATCAACGAGTTATTACAAGGCTTTCACCGCTTCCGGCTCAAAAATTTTGAGCCGAACCGGGAGCTATTCAACCAACTGGCGATGAAAGGCCAAACCCCGCGTACCTTGTTGATCGGTTGCAGCGATTCGCGCGTCGATCCGGCGATCCTGACCGATTCCGCGCCGGGGGCGCTGTTTGTGATTCGCAACGTCGCCAATCTGATCCCACCCTGCGAAACGGGGGGCCGTTATCATGGCACCAGCGCGGCGGTGGAGTATGCCGTTTGCAATCTGGAAGTCGATAATATCATCGTGCTCGGCCATTCGCGCTGCGGCGGCATCAACGCGCTGCTGGAAGGTTATGGGGCGAATAATGAAGGTGAAGGCTATATCGCGCCCTGGGTGCAGATTGCCGCGCCTGCTCGTGATGAGGTGTTGCGGCGTTGGCCGGATGCCAGCCGTGAATTCAAGCAGCGCGCCTGTGAGCGGGCGGGGGTGCGGGTGTCGCTGACCAATCTGATGACTTTTCCTTTTATTCGCCAGCGGGTTGAAGCTGGTTCCCTGCGGCTGTATGGCTGGTATTACGATCTGGAAAACGGCGAACTGATGCAGTACGACCCGGACAAGGATCGGTTTTATGATATGTATTTCGGCCCAGTTCCGGTGGATGCCGGGTAAACCACAGCCATGATTCCCGCATTGAATCCTGCAACGCCATCTATGCACTGGATCGATCAGCGTGTCCGCTTGCACGCTATTGGCTGGCAAGGCTACGAGTCTTTATTGGCCCTGCGCGGCGAGCAGAGTGGGACGCGGGTGGCCTATCTGGATGGAGAACTTGAACTGATGTCGCCCTCGCTCAACCACGAGCTTTTGAAAAAAATGCTGGCGCGCTTGGTGGAAGCCTACGCTGAGGAAGGCGGCATTGAATTGAATGGCTATGGTTCGTGGACGATCAAGTCCGCCGAAGCTCGCTGCGGTGTTGAGGCCGATGAATGTTATACCGTGGGTGCGCGGACTGCCCTACCGGAAAGACCCGATATCGCCATAGAGATCGTTTGGACTTCTGGCGGTATTGAAAAACTAGAAATTTATCGGGGCTTGGGCGTGCCGGAAGTCTGGTTCTGGCAAAAAGGCGGGCTGCGTTTCTTCCTGCTTCAGGGTACGGACTATGTACCCAGTACGCGCAGCCGATTATGGCCTGATCTCGATCCTGTGTTGATTGCCCGTTGCATGGGCGAAGCCAGCCAGACTCAAGCGGTACGCACTTTACGAGCCGTTCTGCGCAACCCTGAATCCTGAACTTTTACCTCGACCTTCTATTCTCCGACCCACGGAACCCCGCATGAACCCAACTTCCGCTGTTTCCATCCGCCGCGCTTTACTGAGCGTTTCCGATAAAACTGGTCTGGTCGAGTTCGCCCGCGCTTTGATCGAGCGCGGTGTGGAGATTCTCTCTACCGGTGGCACCGCCAAGCTGCTAGCCAGCAACGGCGTTCCGGTCATCGAAGTCGCTGATTACACCGGTTTTCCCGAAATGATGGACGGGCGGCTGAAGACTCTGCATCCGAAAATTCACGGCGGCTTGCTGGGTCGGCGCGGTGAGGATGAGGGTGCGATGGCCGCGCACGGTATCCCGCCAATCGATTTGTTGGTCGTCAACCTGTATCCCTTTGAAGCCACGGTTGCTAAACCTGACTGCGCACTGGCGGATGCGATTGAAAATATCGACATCGGTGGCCCGGCAATGCTACGTGCGGCGGCCAAGAATCACGCGGCGGTCACCGTCATTACCGATGCGGGCGATTACCAGCGAGTGCTGGACGAAATGCAGGCCAACAACGGTGCGGTCAGCGCCGCCACCCGCTTTGATTTGGCGGTGAAGGTGTTCGAGCATACCGGCCACTACGATGGCGCGATTGCCAACTATCTCGGCGGAATCCAGAAGGAAGGAGAACGCGATCCATTCCCGCGCACCTACAGCGTGCAGTTCCGCAAGGCGCAGGAGATGCGTTACGGCGAGAACCCGCATCAAGGCGCGGCGTTTTACGTCGAGCCGCACCCGGCGGAAGCCTGCATTGCTACCGCCAGGCAGCTTCAGGGCAAGGAATTATCCTATAACAACGTCGCCGATACCGACGCCGCGCTGGAATGCGTCAAGAGCTTTAGCGCTCCGGCCTGCGTGATCGTCAAGCACGCCAACCCGTGCGGCGTGGCGGTGGGTTCCAATCTGCTTGAGGCTTATGACCGAGCTTACAAAACCGATCCGACCTCGGCGTTCGGCGGCATCATCGCCTTCAATCGGCCGCTGGATGGCGCGACCGCCAAGGCCATTGTGGATCGGCAGTTCGTCGAGGTCATCATCGCCCCGGAAGTGACACCGGAGGCGTTAGCGGCGACGGCTAGCAAGCAGAATGTGCGAGTGCTGGCCTGCGGCAACTGGGGCGACCAACGCGCACCGGGCTGGGATTACAAGCGCGTCACCGGCGGCTTGCTGGTGCAAGATCGGGATTTGGGCCAGGTGGCGCGGTCTGACTTGAAAGTCGTGACCCAGCGCCCGCCCACGGAACAGGAAATGGCCGACTTATTGTTCGTCTGGCGGGTGGTGAAGTTTGTCAAATCCAACGCCATTGTCTACGGCCGGGACGGGATGATTCTCGGCGTCGGCGCGGGACAGATGAGCCGGGTGTTCTCGGCGCGCATCGCCGCCATGAAAGCCGCTGAAGAGAAGCTGGACTTGAAGGGCGCTGCGCTCGGTTCAGACGCCTTCTTCCCGTTCCGCGATGGCATCGATCTGGCCGCTGAATACGGCATCACCGCCGTCATCCAGCCGGGCGGTTCGATGCGTGACAAGGAAGTGATTGAGGCCGCCGACGAACACGGCATGACGATGGTGTTTACTGGAATGCGGCATTTCCGCCACTAACAACAGCCCACCTCTCCCTCTGGGAGAGGGATTGGGGGTGAGGGGTTTTATGAATGTTTTAATCGTCGGCGGCGGTGGCCGCGAACACGCGCTGGCCTGGAAAGTCGCGCAATCCGACCGGGTGCGCAATGTCTATGTCGCGCCGGGCAACGCCGGCACCGCCCGCGAACCCAAAGTCACCAATCTTCGCATCACCGCCGACGATCCGCCGGAATTGCTCAAATTCGCGCAAGGCCATCAGGTCGATCTTACCCTCATCGGGCCGGAAGTACCGCTGGTGCTGGGCATCACCGATTTGTTCAAGAATGCGGGTTTGCGTTGTTTTGGGCCGAGTCAGGCGGCGGCGCAGCTGGAAGGCTCCAAAACCTTCACCAAGGATTTTCTAGCCCGCCACCATATTCCCACCGCCCGCTACCAGAGCTTTACCGATCCCGACGCGGCGGAAGCGTTCATCCGCGAAATGGGCGCGCCGGTGGTGGTCAAGGCCGATGGTCTGGCCGCTGGCAAGGGCGTGATTCTGGCCCAGAGCGAACTGGAAGCCATTGCCGCCGCGCGCAGCATGTTGAGCGGCGCGGAGTTTGGCGAGGCCGGGCGGCGGGTGGTGGTGGAGGAATTTCTGTATGGCGAGGAAGCCAGCTTCATCGTGATGACCGATGGTGAGCATATCCTGCCGTTCGCCTCCTCCCAGGATCACAAGGCGCGCGACGATGGCGACCGTGGCCCCAACACCGGTGGGATGGGAGCGTATTCGCCCGCGCCGGTGGTGACGCCGGAACTGCATGACCGGATCATGGCCGAGGTGATCGAGCCGACCGTGCGCGGCATGGCGGCGGAAGGCTGCCGTTACGTCGGGTTTCTCTATGCCGGTTTGATGATCGCCGCCGATGGCCCGAAAGTGCTGGAATACAACTGCCGCCTGGGCGATCCCGAAACCCAACCGCTGATCCTGCGCCTGCGCTCCGATCTGGTGGAGTTGTGTGAAGCGGCGCTGGACGGACGGTTGCACGCGGTCAAGGCTGATTGGGATTCTCGCCCGGCCTTGGGCGTGGTAATGGCCGCCGCTGGCTATCCGGGCGCGTATCGCAAGGGCGACATTATCGAAGGCTTGCCGGATGTCGGTCCATCAAACACCGAGGCCAAGCTGTTTCATGCGGGAACGATGCGGACACAAAGCGGTGAGGTGGTAACCCACGGTGGCCGGGTGCTATGCGCCACCGCGCTTGGCGGCACGGTCGCCGAGGCGCAACGCCGGGCCTACGACCTCGTCAAGCAAGTGCATTGGGACGGCGCTTTTTACCGCACCGACATCGGCTATCGAGCGATTGCCCGTGAACGGAACCAGTAAGCGTTTTATCCGCTATATTCTTCATAGGCGCAAATACCCCAGCACAGACCTCAACTAAGGCGCACGGTGGCGATGCCACGGATTCCTTTACTGACCGGATGAACAAGGCATGTTAAAAATTCGCCAAGCACAAATGGATCGTTTGCAAGAACAGGTAGTAGAAAAAAATTTCGTGAGGCGCGTGATCGAATTTGTGCGCGCGGAATTCCCACAAGACCTGAAAAAATATCCAGAAGAGCGCTGGCAACCCATGGTCGTTAATGGACTGTCCCGCGCACGCCGCTATGGCATTTCGTATGAAGCCTCCAGCGCTGCGTTCGTCGCCCTTATGTTCCACTACGCCCCGAATTTTGATGAGTATGCACCGATCCACGCCATTTTGACCGACACGGAAGTACCCCCGGATGCGCGCATCAACTTGCTGGACGACTGCACTTTGGACGAGGACTGGGCCGTGGTCCAGGCTCGTGCTGATCGCAATGCCTGGACTATCTACTTCGGAACTTAGCTATGCTGCCTCCCATTGTCGTCACGAGCACTAGCAGCGCCACCTCCTCGACCACCACTAGCAGCAGCACCACCTCGACCACCTTAAGCTCAACCAGCGCCCCCACCACGGTTACATCCTGCCCCGTTACAACGACCCAGATTTTGCTGGATTACCAGCACGATACCCAACCCCTCCATACGCAGTTGACCAGCGCCAGTACTTCTGCGGCGAAAAAACGTAAAATCAGCGAAACGCTCGGTGAAGAAGCCGCTATTTGCGCCAATAGCCTGCGGGAGAAAAAGAAAAAAACCCAAAAGGATTATCAAATTTTTGATGGCCGCGATGTATTTGACTTGGTTACCGAAGATCCGATCACTGGCGAGGTCGAAATTAAAGAGGCCAAAGGCGGCAAATCACAGTATGGAACGCGCAAGGGCCTGTCCGGCACCAAATCGGTTAAGCAATGCACCCGACCTTATGTGGAAACTATCGCCCATAAGATGAGTAACACCAATTATAAAGGCCGCCATAGCCGAGCGCCTTGCGCTGCGCATAACCCCAAGGCAGTGCCCACCTGCAAGGATTGCCAGCTCGCTGAGCGCATGCGCCGCCGGAAAATAGGTCAACAAATTAAAAAAGCCTTGGCAGTGGGAAAAATGAGAAAGACAGGCATCCGAGGAGACTACAACAAGAGTGGCGTCAAGCCTCCTGAGGTATTGACTAGCTGGCGCTCAACCACCACGGGTGGGACCATTCCAGTGTGAGCATGGTTTTTTCTGCTACGCCTTTTAATTGAGGAAGGTCAATGAGAGTATACCCCCACAAGGTGGACGGAGAAATCCTGGGTGAAAATCGGCAAGCGGCGGAAGAATTCATTGCTCAATTAACGCCAGAAGCCCCAAGCGCCAAACTCGAAAAAAATGCCTCGTTTTTCAAGCTGCTTGGTAAGGAAATGCTGAGCTATGGCATTTATAGCTATGCCTTCGCTGAACCGACGCCAAAGGTCATTGAAAAATTACAACAGGCCAATCTGTATTTTACTCAGGCTATTGCATTTGAAATTATCATGGATCCTTATGAATATATTGATTATCTCTCATTGGCAATCATTTTAACCGATGCGCCTCAAGCAAAGCGCTTAGCTAATTTCCCGCGCGCCCATTATTGCCATGAGGATGTGGAAGCGGGTGAGATTATCTACCTGCTCTCCGAGAGTATGGGGCTATTACTGCTCGCGTCTAAAGAGCTTGCAGAGCGCTTGGCGACTGCCCAACAAGAATTAACTGCAAAAAAAATGACTCGCTACGACCGGCTCATCGCGGAAAGTCTAATTGGCCTGCTGGCAGCCATTGCGGCACGCGATCAAATCGCTTTCAATCAAGCAGTGATCGTCCGGCAGCAGGATTTTAAGCGCGCCCATGCGCGTCCCAGCGAGCGCGATCTGCCGGAAGCCTTGCTCGACCTTCCTGGTTTAGCGCTCGTGCGCATCGCACTTGCGCGGGGCTTGCAATACACCACGCAAAGCGCCTATTTACCCGTCGAACTTTTGCAGCGATAAGCCACTATGCCCTACACCCTTGAGTTCTACAGTCTGAACTGGCGGGCGTTTGGTCAGGCTTTAGGTTCGGGAAACCGTGCCTTGCTCGACCGCATCGCACAAGAGAACGGTGATAATTTTTTTCGTGGCCCAGAAAACCAGGAAGAGCGGCTCCTCTGGAAAAAGATTTTAGAAGCCTTGATCTGTGGCCGACGCGGGCAAGCCCTTGCAGCGCAAGGACCAGAACCAAAAATCCTGCCCGAAGAGGTGAGCGACCGCGTAGCCCTGGCCATGATTGGCATCATTCGCACCCTGGGCGTGGGGGTCGGCGAGATGGAACACAGCACCGCCAGCGGCTCCTTTTTCCGCGACGACTTTTTTGGTAAGGAAGCGCCAGCGCTTTTCCAATCTCCGATTCCTCTCACCCCGCTCTTAAATCGACCGTTATTTGGGTTGATACATGGCATCTATCCGAGTTGGGGAGGCTTGAAGAAAGCCGAAATTCAGTCGCTTATTGCGGGTATGGCAAACCAAGAACCCCCCAACGTGGAAGACTCCGATGTGGAAGCCTGGTTCTACGAATTGGAGGATTGCTTGCGCGCGGCCTACGAAGACGGAACCGATCTCGTTACCGTGTATTGTTAGTCAGGCCAGCCGCGTAACCTGTATTGCATCCGATCTGCCCATTGTATGGATTAAAAATGTCTGCTTCGACTCAGCCCGTCTCATTGAAGTCTCTAGAGTTAGTCTGTCCCGCCGGCAATCTGCCGTCGTTGAAAACCGCTGTCGACCATGGAGCCGATTCGGTGTATATCGGCTTTCGCGACGACACCAACGCGCGCCACTTTCCCGGTCTGAATTTCGACGCCAAGACGGCGGCGCAGGGTATTCAGTACGCGCACGCCAAAAAGCGGCGAGTGTTCGTCGCGCTCAACACCTTTCCGCAGCCGTCCGGTTGGGAACGCTGGCGACGCGCGGTCGATCAGGCGGCGGAACTCGGCGTGGACGCCATCATCGCCGCTGACATCAGCGTGCTGGATTACGCCAGTCGCCAGTACCCAAACCTGCCGCTGCATCTGTCGGTGCAAGGCTCCGCCACCAATTACGAAGCCATTCGCTTCTATCACGAGCATTTCGGCATCCGACGGGTGGTGCTGCCGCGCGTCCTGTCATTGCCGCAAGTCAAGCATGTGTTGGAGAACAGCCCGGTCGCCATCGAGGTGTTTGGTTTCGGCGGATTGTGCATCATGGTGGAAGGGCGCTGCTTGCTGTCGTCCTACGTCACCGGCGAGTCGCCCAACATGTGCGGCGTCTGCTCGCCGGCCAAAGCGGTGCGGTGGGAAGAAACGCCGCGCGGGTTGGAAACGCGGCTGGGCAGTTTGTTGATCGACCGCTATGAACCCGGCGAACCGGCGGGCTATCCCACATTGTGCAAGGGCCGATTCGAGGTGGCCGGGCAGACCTATTACGCCATCGAGGAGCCGACCAGCTTGAACACGCTGGAACTGTTGCCGGAGTTGCAGCAGATGGGCATCGCCGCCGTCAAGATCGAGGGCCGCCAGCGCAGTCCGGCTTATGTCGCCCAAGTCACCAAGGTCTGGCGCGCGGCCATCGACGCCTGTCACCGCAATCCGACCGCTTACGCGCCGCAACCGGAGTGGCTGCGGGAGCTGGGTAAGGTGTCGGAAGGCCATCAGACCACGCTGGGCGCTTATCATCGAACCTGGCAGTGAAGGGGCGACCATGACCGACGCTCGGCTGAAACTTGCCTTGGGGCCGGTGCTGTATTACTGGCCCAAAAATAAGCTGCTCGACTTTTACGAACAAATGAGCGCCGCGCCGGTGGACATCGTCTATCTCGGCGAAACGGTGTGCTCCAAGCGCCACGCGCTGAATACCGGCGACTGGCTGGATCTGGCCGAGCGGATGCGCGCCGCCGACAAGGAGGTGGTGCTCTCCACCATGGCCTTGCTGGAGGCCGAATCGGAACTCAAGACGTTGCGCCGACTGTGCGACAACGGCCGATTCACCGTCGAAGCCAACGACATGGGCGCGGTACGGCTGCTGTCCGAACGGAAAACGCCGTTTGTCCTGGGAACGGGAATCAACGTCTACAGCGATCGAACGCTGCGCTTTCTGGCTGAGTTAGGAGCGAAACGCTGGGTGATGCCGGTTGAGTTGTCGCGGCAAACCCTGGCTCTCATTCAGGCTGGACGGCCGAAGGGCATGGCAACCGAGGTTTTCGCTTACGGTCGGCTGCCGCTGGCTTATTCCGCCCGCTGCTTCACCGCCCGCCATCACAATCTGCCCAAGGACGATTGCCAGTACCGTTGTCTCGACGACCCGGAAGGGCTGGTGCTCAGCACCCGCGAAGGTCAGGCGTTCTTGGCGATCAACGGTATCCAGACCCAATCGGCGCAGACTTGTAACTTGTTGGCGGAATTGGCGGATTTTCGGGAATTGAAAGTGGATGTGTTGCGCATCAGCCCCCAAGCTGACGCCACCGAAGCGGTGGTGCAGGCATTCGCCGCCTGCTTGCGTGGGGAAGGCAAGCCGGCGGATGCAGCGCGGGCGCTGAACGCTCGATTGCCTTATGGCGCTTGCGATGGTTACTGGCAAGGACAGCCAGGGCTTAAAGCGCGCGCCGAACCGGTATGAAGGGCGATGACTGGGATTGATTTCCTCTCGATGTGGATGAGATGAAAGAGATTTTGTGGAAAGAATTGACGGCTGGTCTACCAGATGCGCGGGAACTGGTGCTTGTTAACATCCTTCTGTGCGATTATTGGACAAATTCAATATCTAACGGATTTGAAGATCGAAGCAAAAGTTAAAAATGAAAAGGAAATCCTAGAGGCCAAACAGAAGCTTAACGGAGGAGCAGCGAAACAAAACGATGAAAACGCGGGTTCAGATGAATGATAAGTAGGGGATCCAAAGTTATCTGGTATTCTGATCCAATACTTTCAAATACTTAGAGACTTTAGGGCTGGTTGAACTTTTGATAAATTACTTATCCTTCAATATTAGTTTGGCCCAAACAGAAGCTTACCCTGCAAACTTCTTCATGATCCACGAATGGACGCCACCTGAGTTAATTGGGTAGCGTCCGCAGAGATTTTACGTCCTCGCGCATTTTTCGCCGATCGGTCAACGGCATGGGTACCACTCCTAAACCATAGAAATAACCAGTGGTTCCCACTGCTTTTTCAGAAGTGAATTCAGCCAGATATTCCTTGAGGCCAGGCACAAGGGCGACATGCGATTTTTTTACATACAAGAAAATGGGAAGAATAAGGCCGTAATTTTGGCGAGAAACTGTCACGAGGGTTGGTTCCATGCCGTCTAAGGTAAGTAATTTCAGATCGGCTTTCAAGGCCCTTGAAAAGGTTACGATATTGACAATATCAGGATTATTTTTGGTTTCTTGTAAAGAGGCATTAAGGTCTTTGGATTCGGTATAAAGACCATCTTTGCGAAAATTGGTGCAAACGGTTTCAAACGCTTTGGCATCGCTCGTTTCCAACGCTTTTAAGGAATCTATCCGCCGGCAGCCTTCCTTCATAATGTTGTCGATATGCGATTGATAAAAGCCCAAGATAGGATCGGGTCCTAGAATTTGAATCTTATTGTCAGGAAGCGTTGGATTGATATCTTTCCAAGATTTATAAGGATTCGGGATCAATTTTGAATTGTCCTTAGGGTCGGGAACATCCTTGGCCATCGCCAGAAACAACTCTTTTCGATTTAGGGCGTTGAGACGTCCTGCTGGTGCTTGCGCGGCGACTAGCGCATCAAAACCCACCTTGAACTCCACAATCTCATTGACGCCATTTTTTTTGCATAACTCGAATTCCGCAGGTCTGATGGAGCGGGTAGCGCCCGTCATGTCCGGCGTTGCCGCTCCAACGCCAGTGCAAAACGCCTTGAACCCAAGGCTTGCGGAATTCGGCTGAATCAGGGGGGGTTTGAAGTTCGGAAACTGTTTGACCAGTTCCTCCCCCACTTTCCTTTGCAGAGGTTCAGGAGTAAAGCCACCGGTAATGGAAATTTGATCGCGAGCGGTTTGGGCGACGGCAGTACCCGTTAATATCAACGTAACATAAAAAATACTAAAATATCTATTATTAACAAACATAATTGCTTCCCCTAAGATACAACGGATTTATATTAAGTGCAAAATGCTTCTAAAGTGTAGCGACCGATCAATATTAGTCAACATTTTAGCTTATTTATAAAATATGGAGACAAGAAATTTTATAAATTAAAAGAGATTTTGATTAAAAATGTAGATTTTTAGATACAAATACTTGAGCAATCGCAGACTGGCCGCCGCTGCTAATAGGAATTAGTCCTTGTTCACTATCAATCTTAATTTTTTTAGCGGGCTATGCTCAATTAGCCCGGCTGGCCACTCAACCGCTCATAAGCCGCCATGAGCCGATCGGCCGCTTGGAGGATTTGGGGCAAGGGTCGAGCCAGGGTCTCCGGATCCATTCCATCCAGCACGTTCTTCAGCTCCAAGCCCAAGGCAGTATCGCCTTCCATCACCACGCGGCGATTGAAAAACAAAGTATCCGAATCCTCGCGCCGAGTGGCCAGAGCCAGAAAATCATAGAGCGCGCCGCTGATGGTCAGGTCTGGCACCTGTTCGGTGTGACCAGCGACAAAACCGGCAGGACCGGCATAACGCAGCCGGTAGCTCACTTGGGCGTCACGCACTTGAATGAGCACCACGCGGTCGCATAAAAACGCGAATTCATCGGTGCGAATGGCAGCGGCAAACACCAGATTTAACGCGGTGCTAAGTGCAGTCGAATGCGCGATCGCCGGGATCAGTCGTAGCGGCAACGCCAGAGGAGCCGGTAACGCAGGGCGCGTCGGCAATTTGAAAAAATTGAAAAAGCCGGTGGTTTCAGTGGTAGCAGTCATCCGGGCATCCATCCTAAAGCAATAAGGAGAATGCGGCCTGATTAGCGTCGCATCGACTCGAAAAACTCTTTATTGGTTTTGGTGCTCTTGAGGCGCTCCAGCAAAAACTCCATTGCCTGTAACTCGTCCATGGGGTGCAGCAGCTTGCGCAAAATCCACATCTTCTGCAAATCGTCGGGATCGGCGAGCAGCTCCTCGCGGCGGGTGCCGGAACGGTTGATGTCGATGGCTGGAAACACCCGCTTTTCGGAAATCCGCCGATCCAGATGGATTTCCATGTTGCCGGTGCCCTTGAATTCCTCGTAAATCACATCGTCCATGCGCGAGCCGGTGTCGATCAAGGTGGTGGCGATGATGGTCAGCGAGCCGCCTTCCTCGATGTTGCGGGCCGCGCCGAAGAACCGCTTGGGTTTTTGCAGGGCGTTGGCGTCCACGCCGCCGGTGAGCACCTTGCCGGAGGCCGGCACCACGGTGTTGTAGGCGCGCGCCAGCCGGGTGATGGAGTCCAGCAGGATCACCACGTCGCGCTTGTGTTCGACCAGACGCTTGGCCTTGTCGTTGACCATTTCCGCAACCTGGGTATGCCGAGTAGCCGGTTCATCGAAGGTGCTGGCGATCACCTCGCCGCGCACCGAGCGCTGCATCTCGGTCACTTCCTCCGGCCGTTCGTCGATCAGCAGCACGATCAGGTAGCATTCGGGATGGTTGGCGGCGATGCTCTGGGCGATGTTTTGCAGCATCATGGTCTTGCCGGCCTTGGGCGGCGACACGATCAAACCGCGCTGACCCTTGCCGATGGGCGCGATCAGGTCGATCACCCGCGCCGTGATGTCCTCGGTGCTGCCGTTGCCGCGCTCCAGCGTCAGCCGGTCATCGGCGTGCAACGGCGTCAGATTCTCGAACAGCACCTTGTTCTTGGAGACTTCCGGCGGTTCGAAATTGATGTCGCCGACCTTGAGCAGGGCGAAATACCGCTCGCCCTCCTTGGGCGGACGGATCTTGCCGCTGACCGTGTCGCCGGTGCGCAGGTTGAAGCGGCGGATTTGGCTGGGGGAAACATAAATATCGTCTGGGCCAGCCAGATAGGAGCTATCGGCGGAGCGCAGAAACCCAAAGCCATCCTGCAAAATCTCCAGGACGCCATCGCCAGAGATATCTTCACCGCTCTTGGCGAGCGCCTTGAGGATGGCAAAAATCACATCCTGCTTGCGCGAGCGCGCCATACCTTCCAGCTTCAGCTCATGGGCAATGGCGATCAGGTCGGCAGCGGATTTTTTCTTGAGTTCGGTCAGATTCATGGAAGCAATGGGTTCGGGGCGGCGAACGCGACCGATGCGCGTCCGTGGAGGGATGGGAAGGACTGCGTCTGGGTTGGAAGCCAAACCGGACAAGCGTG